>JBOGJT010000222.1:0-13106 GCA_050745065.1 Terriglobia bacterium | reverse complement strand
GACCAGAACGAAGAGAAGGAGTCCTGGCGAACGAGCGGCTTGACCTCAACTTCAGCCTTGACCCCGTGATAGCGGAAGCCGCTGAGAGCCAGCAGGGCCGCCCAACTCGCCATAGGCCGGGCGTAGTGGTAGCCGCACTCCGCCTCATCCCAGGGGTTGCGGCGTTCACCGTCGTAGCGGCGCCGGATGTTCCCGATCAGCTCAACCCCCCGGGAAATTCCGCCCCTATAAAGCATCAGGATCGCGGCCGAGTATTCAAACCCGGTCATCACCTCCTCAAAATAGGGAAAGGGAACTTTGGGGCGGTCGCCGCGCGGATAATCACAGATCACGAGCGCCGATTCATCGTTGAGGGCAAAAGTTCGCATCACGCACTCGTGGTCAAACAGCGTCCGCTTGTAATTGTACTGATAGATAGATTGCAGGGCTTTGTGAACGTGTTGAGGATCGAGAAGCAGCCCGAGGCCCGCCACCTGCGCGAAATATTGACCGACGAGCTGATCCACCAGGCACCCGTCACCCAGTTGGAAGGTGGGATTTTCGGTACTGGCCGAACCCGCCCCCTCGATCAACCCTTTGGCCACCTCATCCTTGGGAATCGAGCCAATCTTCTGAACGTAATATTCACCGTTGAAGAGGTTCTCGTCAATCCAACGGCTGCCCTGCTGAAAGAGCCGCCGGTATTCGCGCGCGGCGCCGGGATCGCCTACCGCCCGGGCCATTTCTTCACCCGCGCGCAGCCCGCCCAGGTACCAGACGCCGCAGAGCGGGTTGGGTCCGACAAACTCCACGTCGTAGGTGTTATGCTGTACGCCTTCCATCACGCCGTCCCGGTTCGCGTCCCAGCCACCCTTGATCCAGGCGAATTCGAGCGCCCTCTTCGCGCCGGGCCAGAGCTTGCGCAGCCACGCCGTGTCGCCCGAAAGCCTCCAGTCGTAATAAAGCTTCATGATGCAAGCCATCTGGCCGTCCGCGGCCGCGATGCCAAAGCGTTCGATTCCGAAGGGTAAGAATTCGCGATAGTCCATCAGTCCTTCCGGGCTGGTGAGGAAGCCAAATTGCTGCTCGCGCAGCGACCGCGAAAGCTGGGGAAAGATATTCGCAATCGCCGCTTCATAGGCGTAGACGTGCGTGCAGTTCCCGAAGCAACAGCCCGCGCGGTCGTTGCATCCCTCGAATCCGTGAAAGGAGCCGTCCTGAGTTCGAAAGCTCGTCTGCGTGACGAGGGTGGAGAGATTGGCCGTGGCCGCGTCTTTCACGGCGCCCGGCAAAGTCGTCTGGCGCATGATTCCCACAAACTGCCGCGTGAGCGCCTCAAGCCTGGGCAAATGCTCCGCCGCATATTCGGCTGCGGCCCACGCATCGGCAAAACGCGTGCAGTAGTGGTTGCCGAGCAAATCGTTCTCATGTCCCTTCGGCGCATTCCATCCACAGCGCGCCGGGGTACGATTCGGGAAATGCCAGCTCAGTAGAAACGTAAAATCGGCTTTCCCACCCGCCGGTATCTCCCGCTGGAGGCAGACGGCGCCTACCGCCGTTCGCGCCGGCGCCTCGGGCCCGAGCCGGCCGTCGCTTGAGAAATCTTCCCAAAAAAGCAGTGGGCTCTCCCACCACCGCGCGCTGGGCCAGCCGCGAAGGTAGGTGAGTTCTCCGGATCCCGCTCCAAGCACGGCAAGGGCGAAAGTTCCCGCCAGCGGATGCGAGGCGGGCAGGAACGGGTTCTTCATCAGCAAGCCTTCGAGGTTATTTCCGCTACGATGTTCGTTGACGCGCCCGTAAGCGCCGGTAAAATCGACACCCTCCACGCGCTCCTTGCCGACCGGGTTATCAATCGAAAAGGAGATCGCGACCTTCCCCTTGGTGGTCAGAGGATTTGACACTTCATAACGCAGCACCGCGACCGGCAGGCCGGAATCATCCGGCTGAAGGGGAATAAACGGCGTGAATGCCTGGAGGCTTACGTCGACGGGCAGGTCCGGATCCTCGAAATCTACTCGCGCCAGCGGAAACTCACCGGTGAACGCGGACGATGCAAGCCGCGGAAGGCCCGGTGCGTTGGCGGATCCCAGCCCGCTCGCTCCTTCATACGGCGGCATGATACGCGCTTCCAGTACACGCGCGACCGTATCTTCATGTTGGGGCTTGCCGTTGCCGGTTTGAACCCAGATCGACGGAAAGGCGTACTGGGGCGAGTTGCCCTTGTCGGGGCGGTTGAAGATCCACCATTCGCGCAGCTGACCGCGTCCGCCCAAGGCAATGCTTCCGGCCCCCACGCCGCCCAGCGGAAATGAGATCATCTTCCGCTGCGGCCCGGTGAACCTTCGCGGGTATTCGATGGGCGAGCGATCCGGCGTTGTACCGGCCGCCGCTTGGTCTGAGCCCGCCCCAGAGCCGCCACGCGCCGGAACGCCCGGCAGCGCCACGGCGCCGGCGCCGAACGCGACCGTCTTCAGGAACCGCCGCCGGTCCTTCCGCCGTCCGTTTCTGGAATTAGGTTTCCGCATGAGACGTGGTCTTTCTTAACTCAGATTCGCTCCCGGCCTCGTGCCTACTGCGCGACTGGAATCACCCGCGGGATGCGATCTTCGACCGGCGGCAGCGGTGGAAGCGGCGCGTGCGGCTCCGTTTGGTACCAGTAGGCCACAGAATAGAAATTGTCCGAGCGGTCGTCCGCCGTGCCGTGCTCGATGGTGGCTTTGAATGATTTGGTAAACGTGATCGGCGAAGCCAACATGAACCGGTACATGGACCACCGTGAACCCTGCAGCTCCTTGCCAACCACCGGAGCGCCGAAGAGTTGGTACGCAAACGGTTTCCCGCCGAAATCCCACGCGCCCAGGAAAAAGTCTTCCGACCCCGTTCCCTGCACGGACGGAAGTTTGGCGCCGTCGACGAAAAACATGTCATCGCCTTCGCCCCACCAACCATCCTGATTCTCAATCACCGACATGGTGACACCCACAAATTGCCCGCGCCCTCGCGCCGTCATCCAAACGTAATTATTCTTGCCGTCCAGGTTGATCGTTGCGCCGGGGTTGCCATGGTTTGGCGTTGCCTGGCGATACTCCGCGTGAAAGTAAAGCGTGCCTTTCGGCAGCGGGGTTGAATCCTCGCGATAGTCGATGTTGTAATAGAACGAATTCACCGGATCGTTGCCTTGATTGGTGACGGTGATGAGGGCGTGTTTCCTGAACGGCATGGGGAAGAAGCAATTCAAGGCGTTATCGGGCGCCACCATGAGCGGCGCGGATTGGTAGTTCACGTAGTAGCCAAGCCCCAAGCCGAAGAAATCCCCCACCGGAGCTTCTACGCTTGGAGTTTTTTCGCCGTCCCAATAAATGCGCAACACCAGCTTCTTCAAATGAAAGCGTTCGCGGTCGTTAAGCGTCATCCACACGTGCGTGACTTCGCCCGGCCCGTTGGCATCGAGAAGAACCAGTGTCTTGCCGGGAGCAAGATGGCGGAAATCCGCGTTGCCACCCGTGCGGTCCCAGCTCGAGGACCGCTTGGAAATATAATCGTGGGGCTGCGTGAGCGTTGCCAACGCTCCCTGCCACGTTTGGCCCGCCAGGGGTAACGAAAAACCTAGAACGAGAACGGCAAGAAGAAGTCTTTTGTTCATGGTGCCCTCATTCCTGAGAAGGTATGAAACAATCGGAATCTGTCTTGAAGTGTTCGCGCTGGACAGCGGTGTGGCATGGTTTTAACCGCGCGCCTGCACCGCGGTCTCTCCAGATCTCTCCCGGTCTGCCCTCGGAGCTAATTCGTGGCGCCGCGCACTTGATCGCGTAATGCGCGCAAAGCCGGCAGCGCGTGCCCAACCTGGGCCGCGGGCGCGTCCGGCTGGCCGAAGGCAAAGTAAAGATCCCGGTAAATTTTGAACATCTCTTCGTAGATCGCGGCCTGCCTGGGTTCGGGTAGAAACGTCCGGAATGAACGGCAAAGTGCGTCCTGCGCTTCTTCAAGCGTCTTGAATGCGCCCGAAGCCAGGAAGGCGAAGATCGCCGATCCCAGCCCCGCCACTGCGCCTTGCGGAACCAGCACCTGCTTGTTTAAGACGTTGGCATATACCTGGTTGAGCACATCGCCCCGCTGCGGAATTCCCCCACCGTGAATCACGCGCGCGACGGGAGTTCCGTACTCCTGCATGCGTTCGAGAATAATTCTTGTATGGAACGCTGTGCCTTCGATCGCCGCAAACAATTCGTCTTGCGCCGTCGTGACCAGACTCCACCCCAGCGTTATCCCGCCGAGGCATGGGTTGACCAGAACGGTGCGGTCCCCGTTGTCCCATGAAAAGCGCAACAGGCCTGTCTGGCCGGCGCGATAATTCTCAAGGCCAACCGATAATGCGCTCACCGTCGTTCCAGCCCGCGCCGCGATGCGTTCGAAAATGTCCCCCACCGCCGATAGGCCGGCCTCAATGCCCACGTAATTGGGCTTTACCGAGCCTGGAACCACCCCACACACTCCGGGAACGAGCCGCTCCTGCTCGCTGATGGCGATAATGCAGGTGGAGGTGCCGATCACGTTCACGACATCGCCCAACCGGATATTGGCGCCCACGGCGTCCCAGTGCGCATCGAATCCACTCACCGGAATCGCCAGTCCGGGCTTCAACCCCAGCCGCTGCGCCCAGAATTCGCTCAGCCGGCCCGCGAGCTGATCAGAAGTGCTGTAGCGCCCCGCCATTTTCGCCCTTATGCCGTCGAACAGTGGATCCACGCGCGTGAGAAATTCCTGTGATGGAAGACCGCCCCATCGATGGTTCCACATCCATTTGTGTCCCATGGCGCAAATACTGCGCGGGATCTCATCCGGCTCCGCGATCCCGCAGAGTTTCGCCGTGATCAAATCGCAATGTTCCAACGCGGTGACGAATTCGCCGCGCTTATCCGGATTGTGCCGAAGCCAATGAAGAAGCTTCGAGAAACCCCACTCCGAGGAATACGTTCCTCCGCACCAATCGAGCGCCTCCAAATGCTGTTCCCGCGCCGCAAGGGTGATCTCCTCCGCCTCACGCCAGGCGCGATGATCGCACCATAGGTAATACTCCGAGAGAGGTTCCAGGCCCTCTCCGACGGGAACAACACTCGAGCCCGTGGTATCCATTGCCAGGGCATCGACATTCTCGCCGGAAATCCCGCTCACGCGCAGCGCCTGCCGGATCGCGGATTCCAGCGCGGCTATATGGTCGTCTTCACTTTGCGCGGCATAGTCGGGGTCGTCCGCGCGCCGATGCAGCGGGTATTCCGCGGTCGCGGAGCCCAGGCAACCGGTAGATTTTTCAAAAATCGAGACGCGAACGTTCAGCGTTCCAAAGTCTATACCCGCGACGATTTGCACTGCGTTATCTCCGGGCGGGCTTGGCGTGACCCGTCGTAATTCAACTTAAGATTTCGGGCGCTTGTCGCGGTGCGGCGGAAGCGGGCGGCCTGCCGCTCTGTGCTGAAAAATGGGAAACGGCGTGGCGAAAGTAAAAGCATTATGACGTCAGCGGTTGGGGGCGCTGGTTGTTACGCCTCAGATAGCATGCACAACGCAGGCGGCGCTTCCCATGAGCAGCCTTCCGGCGACCCGCTCTCATCCCTCAGCGCAGCCCCGCAACCACCAGGATTCGTTTTCGCGGCGCTCTATAGCGAAACGTCACCACACGTATGAACCGTGACGCCGAGCGCCGCAAGCATCGCCGCCTTCACGGCCAACGCGCGATTCGCCAGTTCCGGCGTAGGCGCATAGGCGATATTCACGTGATTGGCGCGGTGACGAGCCATGAATTGATCCCGGCTGACCCCATGGAATACCGCATTGACGATGGGCCACTGATACGTTGTCGCCCGCCAACGGGCCTCGACTTCATCCTTCGGCAGCTCGACCACCGTGCCGCGGCCAATATCGGCGTGGAGCGCGTTACCCTCAACAAATACGCGGCTCCAGACGATCTCTCCGGACTTGCCAACGCCTTTCAGGGTCCCGCCGCCCAGCGGGAAATACATGGCCGGCTGGCGTTCGCTCACCGCGCCCGAATAGCCGCCGATTAAGTGGTTGGCCGGGGCCGCGCCCGAAATCTGCAACAGCCATACAAACTTCTCGCCATCGGCAAAATGGAAGTTCTTGCCCCAGCGAACGTCGTGCAGTGTGGTCGAAGGATCGATCCCCAGCGCGTTCCACGTGCGATTCGTGATCAACGCGTCCACGCCCGCCCCCTCATCGGCCTCATTGAAGAGCGGCAGCGGAGCGCCGGCATAAAGCTCGGCCTTCCCGTCCTCGCTAAAGACCGCGGGACGGTCCAGGTTGTTCAGCAGTCCTTCCGCCAAATCCGAGGCGGGGACCATATCCTTCAGCCCCTGCTGATACTGAATGCCGATCGCGTCGCAGCCAAATTCGTTCGCAATACGCAGCGCCGCAACGTACATCTTGCACTGTTCGAGCAGCTGTTCGTCAGTAAGTTCACTTTCCGGTTTCTTGCCGGTCACGAACTTCATGCCGCGCTCCCTCAGCCAGTCGTAGACCTTCTGGGCCTCCGTCGCACGAACCGTGCGCATCTTCGCCACCAGCGCGGACTGGCTCAGCCGTTCCTTGAAAACCCCGCAGGGATTGAGCAGCTCATCGTCGATAATGGCGTTATACATCCCCATGCAACCTTCGTCGAAAACCCCAAGGATCGCCTTGCGCCGCTTGAGCTCTACTGCAAGCCTCTCACCCAACTCGCGATCTTGCGCCTGCAGCTTTCCCCGGTTAAGCGCATGAACGTGGCCCAGGTCGTGAGTCACGCGCCCGGTCTGAAGCCATTCGCCAATCCATCGCTTCGACTTTTCGTCTTCGAAGTTTTCGCTCCACACGCTGCTGAACTCGACGCCCGCCTTGACGAGTGACCCATTCAGGTTAAGCAGCCCCACCAGGCCGGGCCACTGACCCGACCAGTTTGCAACGGTCAAAATAGGGCCGCGATGACTCCGAAGTCCCGGTAACACGTGGTGCGTATACTGCCACGCCGCCGTAGCAACCACCAGCCGCGCCTCCGGATGAATGTTTTGAAACACGTCCATCCCCATCCTTTGGCTGGAAATGAAGCCGTGTTTCAACCCTGCGTCATAGGGAAAGGCGCGGACTACCCGGATACCGCACGATTGAAACACCCGCCCCAGCGCGCTTTCCAGCTCGGCTTGCGCCGGCCAACACGTCTGGTTTGCTGGCGTTCGTAAATCTCCACTTGTTACCAAAATTACTTCGTCTTGCTTAGCTTGCTGCGGCTCCGCTGTCACGATAGACATCGATTCACCTTCCAATTTGCTGAATTCCAACTCACTTTCAGTAGGGCGCGCCTTCGTCATGCGGGGCGTTGTTTATGAGACTGCTCCACAGGGGCGGCCACCAGGGGATAACATCTCGTGCGGTCCACCCGCCGCTGGCACTCCTCGACCAACCCGTCACGCCGCGCTGTCCGCCACGGCCGGCGCAGCCGTCGAATCGCGCAGGCGAAGTTCGGCCTTGAGCACCACCGCTCCCTCCTCTTCCACATTCAGCCCTGCATGAAAGGATTCTATCTTACGCAGCAACATTTGCATCGCCTGTTTGCCGATTTCAACGCTCGGTTGCGCGACAGTCGTCAGGCGCGGGCTGAAATTCGCTGCCCAGGGGAAATCGTCAAATCCCAGCACGCTCACCTGGGCCGGACACGTAACATTCAGTTCGGCCAAGGCCCGCATCAAGCCGAGTGTCATTTGATTGTTGCAGCAGAAGATGGCGGTGGGAGGAGCGGCAAGCCGCAGAAGCTCCAATCCGCACTTGTATCCACTCTCCAACTGGAAATCGCCGTGGCGCAAATATTCGTCGCGCAGCGGGAGAGCCGCCTGCTGCAATGCTTTGCGAAACCCTTCCAACCGGTCTAAACCACTCGATTGATTGAGGCGGCCCGTGATGATGGCGAGGCGGCGGTGCCCTATGCTGATCAGGTGCTGCGTGGCTTCGAACGCGGCCCCCAGGCTATCCGTCAATACCGCCGAACCGGCGAAGCCGGGCGGAATGCGGTCGAAAAAAACAACAGGAAAATGCCGTTGAGTGAGACGATCCTGAACGATTCGCGCATCCGTCGAAGCCACCAAAACGCCATCCACCCGGCGGGCGAACAGCGTGTTGAGGTTGGCCTGCTCCAGCAAAGGCTCCTCATTCGAGTCGCAAAGAATCAGCGAGTAGCCATGGGCCCGAGCCTCGCTCTCAACCCCGCGGATCACCTCCGTGAAGAAGGGATTCGTGATGTCCGGGATCACCATCCCGATGGTCTGCGATCGCCGGACTTTAAGACTGCGAGCGATCTGATCAGGGTGATAGTCCAAAGCTTCCATGGCGCGCAGCACGCGCTCGGTAAGCTGGGGACTGACCGTGCCCTTCTTGTTGATGACTTTTGATACGGTACCTAACGAGACTTCTGCAAGCCGCGCTACATCGCGAATCGTCTGCAAGGGTAACACCTCCGCCGTCCAACCGCGATTACGTAGCGGAGCCGGTATCTGCGCCGGGTTATTGTATACCATCCTGAACGAACTCTACCAACTAAAAATAACTAAATGAACCGTTATCATAGAATGTGTTTTGGCTCGTCACCCGCTTTTTACAGATCACTATTACACTGAGCGATAAAATGATAACAGCTTAAATATGTTATATGTACATCATTTACCTCTCTAGAAACCTACCGAAATATGGGCGGTGATTATAAGCTATGGTATTGTATTCGTTTCACTCTATTCCATAACATCAGTGTTTGGCTATGTTAAAAAGTGCAATCATCGTGAAGACAGCAAAGAATCCGAACGCTGAAGTTGATGGGCGGTGCGGGCTATTGAAACGTTATCAGGCGGCACTGAGACCGGATTTGACCCGGCGCGAGCAGATTCTGAGGGCTGATACGGTTGAGCAACTTGAAGCGGAAGTCCGCGCGTTGCTGACACAATTAAAGATCAGCCACATCACGTTCTTCCATCGCAGCCTGCTGAAGATCCCGCCGCAGTACGCCATCGGGGCCACGTTCTAGCGCGAGTAGGTAAATGGAAGTTCCGCTTGACACAAAGAAACGGCGATGCCCAGGCTGTTTGCGCCGGGCTTTTCCCAAGAATTAAATTCTAGGCGGGAAGCGTGCGATGTCTCTACGCATCAGTGATACACTTTATCTTGACGTCGGTGACGGACGAACAGGCCAAACAGAAGTACCCAGGCGGTTGGAAGACACACCGGCCCAAGCTGCGGGCCGTTCCCCAGCCGAAGTAGCCGCTTGGGAGTGAGGGAGATCGCAGTGACAGAACGACTGAGCGACGAAGTCTGGACTGCGGCAGGACTTCTCGAACGGCTGGAACGTCGCGACAAATTCTTTGTCCTCGATGTGCGCAATCGCGATGAATTCGAGAGGTTTCGGCTCGAAGGCCGCAGCCCTGTGCCCGCCGTCAATGTTCCCTATTTCGAGATGCTCGAACTGGGCGGCAAAGACGAGATATTGGACTCCGTCGTCGCTTACGTCGAGCGGGACTTGGCGGACCAGCTTCCCTCGCATCTGCCGATCCTTGCAGTGTGCGCCAAGGGCAACACCTCCGAGTTCGTCGCGCAAGGGCTACGCCGCCTGGGCCACGCCAGTGCCAGCCTCAAGGGTGGGATGAAAGCGTGGGGTGAGCACTATGCGACCCGCCCTCTGGTCGAAGGTCCTGATTGGGCAATCTACCAGGTGAGCCGGCCCGCCCGAGGGTGCCTGAGCTACGTGGTAGCGAGCGCGGGGAAGGCGATCGTGATCGATCCCCTTCGCCACCTTTATCCTTACCTGGACATGGCTCACGGTGCGGACCTTGCAATGGAAGCGGTGATTGACACCCACGGCCACGCGGACCATATCAGCGGTGGGCGTGCCCTCGCCGCGAACACCGGCGCTTCCTACTATCTGCATCCCTACGACGCCATTCATCCCATGGACGTGTTGCCCGCGACGTTTCCCTACGAGTTCATTCGTGACGGCCAGATGTTCCCGGTGGGACGGCACGAACTCAAGGCGCTCCACATTCCCGGCCACACGCTCGGTCTGGTTGCTTTTCAGCTCGACGACCGGTATCTCTTTACGGGCGACAGCATCTTCATCCGGTCCATTGCGCGGCCGGACCTTGGCGGAAAGGCCGAAACATGGGCGCCGCTGCACGGCCGGTCGCTGCGGCGGCTTCTCAGCCTCCCGGGAGGGATCACCGTGCTGCCTGGACACTTCAGCAGCCTTGATGAGGCGGACGAGACGGGACGCTTCGCCGCGTCGCTCGACGATCTGAAGAAGCGGAATGACGGCCTTGTCATGCTCCAGCGGGAGAGCGAGGAAGCATTCGTTCGCTACCTGCTCGAGAGCCTCCCCAAATTCGTGCCCGAGTACGCGGACATCAAGCGCGTCAATGCGGGATTGTCGGCCCCCGCGGAGGAAGACGCCGCAACGCTGGAGTTGGGCAGGAACGCTTGCGCGCTTTCGCAGGCCTACGCGGCGACCGCTGGAGAAATAGCATGAGCCAGGCCTTCGAAAAGCTTCTTGATGCGCGCGGCCTCAACTGCCCGATGCCTCTGGTCAACGCCCGGAAGGAGATTGGGAAACTCGAGATTGGCAATGTGCTCAAGGTGGTAGCCTCGGACCGGGGCTCGGTCGCCGACTTTCAGGGCTGGGCCAAGGTCGCGAAGAATATGGAACTGGTCGCCCAGGAGACAGAGTCCACAGAAGGCGCCGTCGTGTACGTTCACTACGTGAAGCGGACGGCCTGAGGAGGAAAGAATACGGACGCCAATGCCGAAGCAAGACTCGTCGCCGACCCGTCCCGGATGCAGGCGCTTGAGGAAAAGCTCCGCGACCTCGAGAAGCGAATTGCGCATGTTGAGGGGCAAGTGGCGGAGGACCGGGTCGCGCTCGTCGTCTTCTCCGGCGATCTGGACCGCGTCCTGGCGGCTTTCGTAATTGCTACCGGAGCCGCGGCGATGGGCCAGGAGGTGAGCATGTTCTTTACCTTCTGGGGACTGAGCGCCCTCAAGAAGGATACCCAGCTTTCCGGTAAGACCCTCTTCCAAAAGATGATGGCCCTTATATCGCCGGGGTCGAGCAAGAGCCTCCCTGTTTCGAAGATGAACCACTTCGGCGTGGGCGCGAAGATGCTGCGGTCGATGATGAAGGAGAAGAACGTCAGCTCGCTTGAGGAGATGATCTCCCTCGCGCGGGAACTGGGCGTGCGAATGATCGCCTGCGAGATGTCTCGGGACGTAATGGGGATCAAGGAGTCAGAACTGATCACCGGCCTGGAGTACGGCGGAGTCGCCAGCTTCCTTGCCGATTCGCTAAAGTCCCGCACCAGCCTCTTCATCTGATCGGCGGCTAGCATGACGTTCTAAAGTAGAATTCCCGATGAATCGGTTCTGGAGTCGTGCCTTCGCGAATCTTCAAGACCCTGCCCTCGCCGGTGGGCAGCACCGACGTTGACCGCCCGCAAGTTTTATCTCTCCAAAACGCGCGTAGAAGGTAATCAAGCACTTTCTGCTTGCGCGATTGGGTATCACATGGCTTCGCTTTGGGAGATTTACAATGGTGTGGTGACAGCGAACGTCATGCCCTTTCCCGTTTTTCTCGGGGAGGCGCACCCAGTTGCGGGCGGATAAATACGTGGGGGCGGCCGTCGCACACAACCACTGAGCGGCAGGATCTCAGTTTGAGGTAGAGGCGGCTTTCTGCCCCATGATATGACTGGGGAAATTCGCCGCTACACCAGAAACTGCGACGCTACCCCCAGAGTTGTCTGATTGTTGCGGAATGTCCGTTTCCGAACAGCCGTTTTCAAGATCGGACACTTCAATCCTTGGCTGCAAGTCCAATCCCCAAGCTAAGCCACAGATTCGTAAAGAGTTATTTTAATATCCCGCCTTGGTATAAAAAGTGCCGTGACCAATGATGCTCACCCAATCATGGCGTGGAGGTTCAATTAATGGCGGCACTCATTCAGGATGTGAAGTTCGCGCTGCGATTGCTGGCAAAGAATCCCGGCTTTACGGCCATTGCTGTGATCGTGCTGGCGCTTGGCATTGGCGCGAACACGGCCATTTTTAGCGTGGTGGACGCGGTAGTCCTCCGGCCATTGCCCATTCATCAGCCGGGCCGCGTGGTGGCCGTGCATGACCAGTTCACGCAGCTTGGATTGCCCAGCATTGGCGTCTCTGCGCCAGATTTTGCGGACATCAGCCGCATGAAAGACATCTTTGCCAACACGGCTGCCATCTCGGACCAAAATTTTGACCTTACCGGCGCCGGTCAGCCCGAACATTTGGTAGGATTCCGGGTGAGTAGCGGTTACTTCCCTTTGGTGGGTGTAAAGCCCATTCTCGGACGGTGGTTTCTGCCTTCTGAAGATAAGCCAGGCGCAAGTCATGTTGTGGTGATCACCGAGAATTTATGGGAGGGGGCGTTTGGCTCGGACCCGAAGCTGATTGGCAAGAGCATCACGCTCGATGGCGAAAATTACACCGTCGTGGGCGTCATGCCATCCTCTTTTCAGCTTCCTAACACGGCGCCCGATCTGTGGACTCCGCTCGCGCTCACGCCGACCCAGCTTGATCCGGTTAAAGAGCGCGACCACCAATGGCTCTCCATGGCGGCGCGGCTTCGCCCGGGTGTGACCATGACGCAGGCGCAGACGGCGATGAATAGCATGGCGCGGCGTTTGATGCGGGAATACCCGAATTATTTTCCGGCGCACATTGGGTACGGCATCAAGGTTATTCAACTTCTGCCGGACTTGATCGGAAGCACCGGAAAATTCCTCTTTGTATTGCTGGCCGCTGTCGGGTTTGTGCTGCTGATCGCCTGCGCCAACGTGGCCAACCTGATGCTGGCACGCGCCTCGGCGCGATCGAGAGAGATGGCGGTGCGCGCCGCGCTCGGCGCAAGCCGTTTCCGGATTGTGCGCCAGTTGCTTACCGAATCCGTACTATTGGCGCTGGCCGGCGGCGCCCTTGGCGTTTGGCTCGCGGTTTGGGGCGTGGACTTACTCAAGCGGATCGGCCCGGCGAACGTTCCGCGGCTCGATCAAGTGGACATCAACGGATGGGTGTTGCTC
>JBOGJT010000221.1:0-10326 GCA_050745065.1 Terriglobia bacterium | reverse complement strand
AGTGCCCCTCGGACTTATAACGGCCGCGAATATCCTGAAAGACGAACATGTAGCCGTCGCGCGCGAGATCGCTATAGTCCGTCGCCAACTGGTGTTGCAACCCGGCGTCGTCGTCCAGGCCATATGGAGAACGAATGAGCAGGATAGGCAGCGGGCCCCCGTGGTCCTTTGGAGTAAAGATGGCGGTGTGCAGATGTACGCCATCGCGCGCGGGGATCATCGCGTGGCTCACGGTGAACGCCGGAGTTCCCGGCGCCGCCTTCGAGTGAGGCGGAAAGCTCAGCGCCAGTATTGCGGCCGCGCAAATCGCCGCGCAGCCGGCCACAATGCTTATTTGTCTTTTCATGGTTTGTCGAGAGTCACGAAGTTGTGCGCGTCCGGATGAACTCGATAATCTCCGTGGTGGATGCGCCGGGTTGAAAGACGGCGGCGACTCCAGCCTGTTTCAACGCCGGAATATTCTCGTCAGGAATGATACCGCCGGCGATGAGAAGCACGTCCTCCATGCTCTTTTCGCGGAGAAGCCGGCAGATGCGCGGAAGGATGGTGTTGTGGGCGCCGGAGAGGATCGAGACGCCGATGGCATCGACGTCTTCGTCGAGGGCCGCGCCGACAATCTGTTCGGGCGTCTGGCGCAGGCCGGTATATATCACCTCCATGCCGGCATCTCGCAGCGCCCGGGCGATGATCTTGGCGCCGCGGTCGTGGCCGTCGAGACCCGGCTTGGCCACCAGCACGCGTATGGGGCGTCTCATAAGGGGAAAGGTAACCGCGGAAAAAGCAGGGCAGACTTCACAATATATCACTTCGGCCGAGGCAAAGCTCGAAAGCGCACAGCATGGCTCGCGTCGTTTGTTCTCACCGTTTTCGCTGCAAGGACCTGCTGAAACGGCACGGATTTACGGCAGTTCCTTTTCCTGCCTCCCCGGGAACCTTGGAACCCACACCTTAATGAGCTCGTCCGGTTCAGGAAACCTGGACGGGGGGGTGAATGGTACTTTGGGCCCGGGCTGTTCAGAGGTCCCGGGAGCGTTCTTTGGCGCCGGATTCCTGTCGTCATTACGTTCGTTCGCCACCATGCAACCTCACCACCTCGCGCCGTTACTTCACGCAGCTTCTTTCATCTACGGATACAGCTTCAATCTTAACACGATTACGGCAGCCGTGATGAGAAGCCCGAGGAGCGCACCCAAGGTGAACCACGCTGCCTTTTGGGCGCTCTCCTGTTTGGACCGTAGCAGGTGATCGTTAATCTGGATCGTCTTTTTAAGGACCGGGAGGAAGGTAAGCTTAATGCCCTTCGTATCCTCGTTCGTCCACTTAAACAAATCTTCAAACTTGATACCCGCTTTGAACTTCCTTGGGCGGTACGCGTTAAATGAGGTGACAAGCGCTACGGCGATGAGGGCGGCATCAAGCGCCAATAGCACGAGTATCGTCCAGCCGAACGAAGCCGAGGGATTGAGTAGCCCATGGACTTTAGACGGTTCGGCGGCAAGAAGCGCTGCCAAAAGTCCGGCCACCAGCGCACCGATGAAGCCTACCAACACTCCCATTTTGATGTCGAGCGAATCAACGGACTGGAGTTGTTCGCTGATCTTGCGCTGGCCTGCCTCGAAAACAAGGTCCAGGCCGAGCAGCGGCTGTTGCGCCTGGTCATCCGGCATTCCGTCCTCCCCTACCGTATCGGGATGCAGAGCTTCTCGTTATACGCATGGCCGGCCACACAGAAATCCTGGTCACAGAATGGATACACCCCCCGCGCGCAGTCAAGCGCCACTTTACCCGCACGCGGATTCCTCGTACGTTCCGAACACCCGGCGTAGCACATCGCACATCTCGCCGAGCGTGGCGTAAGCGCGCACGCAATTCATCAGATACGGCATCAAATTATGATCGCCTTCGGCGGCGCTCGCAAGCGCTTCGAGAGTTGATCGGACGCGGGCGTTGTCGCGGCGCGCCTTGAGGTCTGCGAGCGACTCTCGTTGCCGGGCCGCGGCCGTCTCATCAATGATCAGAGTCTCGATCGGCGGGTCACTCGCGGTGAGGTAATCGTTAACCCCGACTATGATCGTCTCCTTGCGCTCGACGGCCTGCTGGTAACGATAAGCGGCCTCGTGAATTTCGCGTTGTGGGAAGCCGCGTTCGATTGCGGCCACCATGCCGCCCATGGCGTCAATCCGCTCGAAGTAGGCGTAGCACGCGCGTTCCGTCTCAAGCGTCAGCTTTTCGATGAAGTAAGACCCGGCGAGCGGGTCAGCCAGGTCTGTGAGGCCGGTTTCGTGAGCGAGCACCTGCTGCGTGCGCAGGGCGATCGTCGCCGCGTGCTCGGTGGGCAAAGACCACGCTTCGTCGAGCGAGTTGGTATGCAGTGATTGGGCGCCGCCCAGCACGGCGGCGAGCGCCTGAATCGCCGTACGCGCAACGTTGTTATACGGCTGCTGCCGGGCGAGCGAGCAGCCCGCCGTCTGTGCGTGGAAACGGCAGCGCCACGAGCACGGGTCTTTCGCGCCCAGGCGGTCGCGCGCGACGTGCGCCCAAACATTGCGCGCGGCGCGAAACTTGGCCACCTCTTCGAACAGGTCGTTGTGCGAGTTGAAGAAGAAACTGAGGCGGGGCGCGAAATCATCAACGTTCAAGCCCGCGCGCATGGCCCACTCCGCGTACTCGATGCCGTCGCGGAGCGTGAAGGCGAGTTCCTGCACGGCCGTTGAGCCGGCTTCACGGATGTGATACCCGCTGACAGAGACGGGGTTCCATCGCGGTGTTTCGCGTGCGGCAAACGCGATCGTGTCCACCACCAGACGCATGGAGGGCGCGGGCGGAAAGATATATTCTTTCTGCGCGATGTACTCCTTCAGGATGTCATTTTGCAGCGTGCCCGAGAGCCGCTTCCACTCCGCTCCGTTCTTCTCCGCCGTCACCAGCACCATGGCCCAAATCATCGCCGCAGGCGAGTTGATGGTCAGAGAGATTGAGATTTGTTCGAGCGGCAATCCTTCGAGCAGTGTCTCCATGTCCGCGAGTGACGAGACGGCCACCCCGCATTTCCCCACCTCGCCGTCGGCCAACTTGTGGTCGCTGTCGTAGCCCATCAGCGTGGGCAGATCGAACGCGATGGAAACACCCGTCTGTCCCTGCTCCAGGAGGTAGTGCAACCGGCGGTTGGTTTCTTCCGGCGTCCCAAAGCCGCTGAACTGGCGCATTGTCCAGATCTTGCCGCGATACATGTTGCGGTGAATTCCGCGAGTATACGGGAACTCGCCTGGGTCGCCCAGATCGCGTGCGTAGTCGAATTCTGCAAGATCGCAAGCCGTGTAAAGGCGCTCGACCGGAACCCCGGAGGTTGTGGTAAAGGCGGTTTGACGCTCGGGAGAGCGCGCGAGCGCGGGGCGCAGTACGGTCTGTTCCCATTCCGTTTCGGCGGAGGGGTGTGGAACCGTTGGCGGGAGCGGAGATGCCCGTTCCGGCGTGGCTTCCCTTTTCATGCACATCATTGCATCGCAGTGAGGAGAGAATGTCAACGGCGGGCAGGAAACGCGGACGGGGGCGGACGAAATCCCACGGCCCAGCGCGCCACCTACGGAAAATAATTGGCGGCATACTCCGTGGAGGCGCCCTACAGGCGGCGCGGTTTCTTTGTTTTTGGCGCCGGCTTTTTCTCCGGCGCCGCTGGAGTCTCCGTATTCGCGGACGCCGGGTTCTCCGCGTCTGTGACTCCAGCCAAATCGCGCAATGCCTTCGTCATCTGCGGTTGAGTTTTGATTTTGCCGTCGAGCGTAGCGAAGAATATCTGGTCCAGGATCGCTTCGAAACGCGCTCCGGGTTCAACTCCGAGGGCCTTCAGCTCCGCCCGGGGCAGTTTGGCGCGTACCTGCGGATACTTGGAGATGTAATTTTTCAACCGGGCTTGTACGGTCGATTGCGGCGCGTGGACGAGCATGTACAGCAGAAGGGCCGGCGGTTGGGCTGCGAGCAGTTGATAGACAACGCTGGGGGTGCCAGCTTTCGCGCTCGTCAGCGCCTTGGCTAATTTCTTAGCCTCCGCCTCAAGTCCCAGCGCCATCTTTGCCATCTTCGGCTCGGGTATGCAGTGGCGAGCGAGGCCGTTTCTGCGCGCGGAAGCGAGGTTGGCCGCCAGCGCGTCGAAATACACCACCGAGGGATTGGATGCTGGCAGCAGGCGGGCCGCGGCGTGAATCTTTTCCAACTGCGCCCAGGGAATCTTGGCCGGCGTCAAGCCTTTGTCCAGCCCTCCCAAAATGCCCCGGCCGGCAGCGAGCTTCAGCACGCGCGCCGGGCTCTCTTCGTGAAGGATCGCGCGCAACTCGGCGCCTTGCTGTTCCGGTGTCAGCGATTCCCACGCCTTGGCTTCAAGCGCGGATTCGAACCAGGTTTGCGTACGTTCTTCCAGCTTGAATCCAAGTCGCAACGCGAGGCGCAGCGCGCGAAAGAGGCGCGCAGGGTTTTCCAAAAAACTCCGGGGGTTGAGGGCGCGCAACGACTTTAATTCGATGTCCAGCGCGCCGTTTGTCGGATCAAGCAGCAAACCGCGGGAATTGGGATGGAGGGAGACGGCCATCGCGTTGGCGGAAAAATCGCGATGGCGAAGGTCTTCGAAAATCCCGGCCAGCGCCGTCTCCGGTGGTCGTCCGGGCTTCGAATAGATTTCGACCGACGATGCTGCGACGCGGGCTTCCACACTGTTTACAAAATGCAACAGCGCCGTCTGGCGATGCGAGTCAAAACTGAGATAGCCTAACTCGACCGCCGCCGGAGGACGCGGAGCGCCGGGCAGGTTCCTGGCGGCCTTGTGCGTCGCGCCGGATTGCAAGGCGCGGATCACTTTTTGTACGCTTCCTTCCACGGCAAAATCCAGGTTGCGGATGTTGGCTTGGCCGCCGGTCAGATCGCGCACCGCGCCCCCCACAAGGTACAGGTTCACCCCGAGACCCGCCGCCACTCGGCTCATGTGATTTACCACCTGAAGCTGAGCCGGAGAAAACCGGATTTCCATCAGAAAGTTATAGTCGCTCATGAGTTTGCATTCAGCGTTCACAAGTGCCCGCCGCAGGGAGGCTGCGCCGCGCGCGGGTGGTACGAAAAATCAAAACATCAAGAGCCAAAGTGCGCAAGTTAAGTCTGCGAAGAGGCATTTCAGACGCTGCGTGAGCGTGAAATGCCGGGCGCCAGCGTAGGATTAGTGACTTTTCCAATTCGACATACGCCGTTGGCCCAGAATGCCGGATTTCAGCGCCTGGATGGGGATCGCGCCCACTGCCTGCCCAACCCTGGCTGCCGTCCTACGCGCGCGGGTGGTGCGCTTGGTAGACTTGCTTCAGGCGCTCCTTCACGACGTGCGTGTAGATTTGCGTCGTTGAGATGTCGCTATGTCCGAGCATGAGTTGGATGGACCGCAGGTCCGCGCCGTGCTCGAGCAAATGCGTGGCGAACGAATGGCGCACCACGTGTGGAGTGACCGGTGAAGCGATGGCTGCCTGGCGAGCGTAGCGGCCGAGTATTTTCCAGAATCCGACGCGGGAAAGTCCGCGGCCATGGTGATTCAAGAACACGTAAGGCGATTCACCCCGCTTGAGAAGTCTGCTCCGCGCCTCCCGGTTGTAAGTCTCAACTGCGCGCAGAGCGGATCTGCCCACCGGGATGAGCCGCTCCTTGCTGCCTTTGCCCCGGCAGCGCAGAATACCCATGCTGGCGTCAAAATCCTCCCGCCGGAGGCCCACCAGCTCCGAGACGCGCATCCCTGTGGCGTACAAGAGCTCCAGCATCGCTTTATCCCGAAGGCCAGCTGGCGTTGACGTATCCGGCACGTCAAGAAGCGCGTCGACTTCACCCGATGCGAGATACTTCGGCAGCTTGGCGCCGATCTCGGGCGCATCAACCTCCCGCGTCACATCACGCTGGATAACTCCCTCTTTGAGCAGAAAGCGGAAAAACGTCCGCAATGAAGCCAGATGGCGCGCCACAGACCTCGCCTGCAAGCTCTGGCCGTAAAGTGTCCGCAAGTAACGGCGCACATCTTCGCGGCTCATCTCGACCGGGGTTCGGGCACCGGCGAATTCAATATATTTCATCAAATCCCGGCGGTAGCTGGAGACCGTGTTCTCTGCCAGGCCTTTTTCCACCCGGATGTAATTCAAGAAGCGCGAGACCTGAAGAGATGTTTCACCCGGCGCCTGCTTTGCGCGGGCCGCCGGGCAAGTGTCAAGAGAACTCTCCGCGGACGGCTCCCGTCCTGCCTGTCGTGACCTCGCCTCCGCGCCCGTGAACAGATTACCGGACATGCGCTCTCGAAACTATAACTTGAGCTACAATCAACCGTTGAGCGGATAAATCGCAGATTACCGGAAAACGCGGCCAGACGGTCAATCTGAGACGCTGAAGGCGGCCTCGAGTGAAGCCAAGGAAGAATCTCATCTGGTGCCGATTTAACACAATGGCGGATTCTTCGCCTCCTTCACAATGATTGCGAGAAAGAGTCCTTCTGCAATCCGTTTTGCCGTAATTGTGGTGCCTTTGACATCGGATCGCGAACGTCGAGCTCTGGCTACCTTCCGTTCAATTAAGTCCAATGCCTTCAATCGCTTATTGATGTAGAAGGTCACTGGTACGCGGTCATCTGATCCAATCCACGCATTTTCAAGTGGATACTAACACAAGCACGTGAGGCGTTGCAAAGGTTTCTGACGAAAACAATTTGAGCGTCCATTTGGCGGCAAAGGCCACGATCTTATTGTGAGGACATAACTTGTTCACAGTGTAGGCGTGTTCTCACCGGCCAGATTGCCGACATCCTCCGCATCTATAGCTTACGGAGCGAAACCTATTGATGATCGAAAACAAAAGAGCGTTACAAAATCGCATGGACTTACCGCATACTGGAGCCGCGTATGAAAATTCTCACCGCCGGTCAGATGCAGGAAATCGACCGCCTGACGACCACCGACTACGGTATTCCCAGCATCGTTCTCATGGAGAACGCGGGAGCGGGCGTCGTGAGGTTTATAGCGGAGCGCTACGGCCCGCTCGATCGCCGGAAAATTGTGATTGTGTGCGGGCGCGGCAACAACGGCGGAGACGGCCTGGTTGTCGCCAGGTTATTGCGGGAACAGGGACTTCACCCCCGAGTGCTGCTCGTGGCGCACGCCTCGGCTTTGCAGGGCGACGCGGCGGTGAATTACGGCAGGCTCAAAAACACCGGATTGGTCCAGGTAATCCCAGATATCGCGGCGTGGAAGCACGTTCTACCCAGCCTTACCGATGCATCGCTGATTGTTGATGCGGTGCTTGGAACCGGGCTTGCCAAGCCCTTGCAGGGATTCTTGCTTGAGGTGGTCCGCGATCTCAACAGTCTTGCCGGTGCTACCCGCGTCGCGGTAGACCTGCCGAGCGGCGTCGCGGCGGACAGCGGTGATCTCATCGGAGAGTGCGTCCACGCCGACGCTTCCGTCACCTTCACGGCGCCTAAACACGCCCACGTGTTTCCCCCGGCGTGTGAGGAGGTGGGCGAATGGCGGGTGCACCCCATCGGTACACCGCGCGAGGTCGTAGAGAATGATCCTGAGCTTTTCCTGTCCCTGACCTGCCGGGAGGATCTGGCTTGGCTTGCGCTGCCGCGAAAGATGGACTCGCACAAGGGAACATACGGGCACATCCTGCTCCTGTCGGGTTCGGTAGGGAAGACCGGCGCCGCCGCGCTGGCCGCCAAAGCCGCGCTGCGCTCGGGGGTTGGGCTGGTGACGATCGCCACGCCTGCAAGCGCTCTCCCGGTGGTGGCGGGATTGGGGATGGAGTACATGACGACTCCTCTTCCCGAAACCGCCGATGGCACGGTTTCACTTGAGGCGCTGGATGGCGGCAGATTGGATCGCCTGGTGGACGGTAAGTCGGTGCTGGCGATGGGGCCGGGCCTCGGCTCCAATCCGGAAACGGCGGAGTTAGTCCGCGAGGTGGCGCAGCGCTACTCGCTCCCTCTCGTGATCGACGCCGACGGGTTGAATGCTTTTGCGGGTAAAGTGAACCCGTTGGACGCCGCTGGGCGAGTGCGCGTGCTTACGCCGCATCCCGGCGAGATGGCCCGGCTCACCGGTATGACTACGGTAGAAATACAAAAACGCCGGGTGGAAGCTGCGCGCGATTTTGCCACGAAACACGAACTGCACTTGGTGCTGAAGGGCACGCGTACGCTGGTGGCGTCGCCAGATGGGGAAGTAGCCGTCAATCCTACCGGAAATCCTGGCATGGCGACCGGAGGAACGGGCGACTGCCTCACCGGAATAGTGGCGGGGTTGCTCGCCCAGCACGCGTCGCGCAGCGTGGCGGAAGTTGTCCGCGCAGCGGTGTATATTCACGGGTTGGCGGGCGACCTTGCGACGTGGACGAAGGGCGAGACCGCACTCATCGCGGGAGATTTAATCGAAGCCATTCCGCGCGCGTTGTTATCGCTTAAGAAAGGGTAGCGCAGCGGGGCAGAGCCGCAACCAAATGAAATGTCATGCTGAGCCCTTCGCTTGTCATTCTGAGCGCAGCGAAGAATCTTCGCATTTCGCTCAGGATAAACTCCGCGAAGCATCTGCTTGTGTGCCATTGGAAGAGCAGATTCTTCGCTGCGCTCAGAATGACAGGCCCAGATAATCTTGCTAAAAAAACAAGAAATCACGGTCTTGCAATGCAGACCCTGCCTTTCGAGTCTGCGGATTTACGCCCGGCGGCGCTACCCGTGAGGTGTAGGATTTAGCCATGAAGACTCTATACGATATCGTAACGCGCTCTCCCGAAGAAACCGTGGATTTCGGGCGGAAGCTGGCGGCGGAATTGCAGCCGCCCTGTGTTGCGCTCCTCGACGGAGATCTCGGGAGCGGCAAGACGACGCTGGCCAAGGGCGTTGTGGCCGGCCTCGGCGTGGCGCGCGAGGAGGAAGTCACCAGCCCGTCGTTTACGTTAGTTCACGAATACGGCGGCAGCGACGGCTCGTTAGACGGATCGGGGCAGCCGATCCGGGTGTATCACGTCGACCTTTACCGCGTGGACGGGGCGCGCGAAGCCGAGTCGCTGGGATTGGACGATTTGTATACCCCTCATTCTACGGTGATGATCGAATGGGGTGATAAGCTGGCGGAAGCGCCACCGGGGCCATTGCTGCGCATTCGGATGGAAGTCACGGGCGAAGACGAGCGGCGGATTGTTGTTAAGAAGGAAGACGAAACGAAGCAGGGGTGAAGCAGGAAAGGAAAACATCGAGTGGTGAGTGTTGATTCAAAGGGTCACACGCGGCGGCGTTTTCCCCTTCACGCTTCACCATTTGAAATGGACGCTCCGGCTTTGGCGTTACCCTTTGAGAGAGGAACAAATTAATGGCAGAAAACAACGCGCCTACCCCGTGGGCGCTGATCGTTGGCTCGTCGAGCGGGTTTGGCGAGGCGGCGAGCCTCGAGCTCGCGCGCGAGGGATTGAACGTTGCCGGCGTCCATTTTGACCGCCGCTCGGCGATGAGCCACGTGAACGAAATCATTCAAAAGATAAAAGGGTTTGGCCGCGAGGCGGAGTTTTTCAACGTGAACGCCGCTGACGCGGCAAAGCGCGCTGGCGTTCTCGACGAGGTGGAGAAGCGGTGGCGCAGCCTGGGCGGCCGCCATTTCGTGAAGGTGTTCCTGCACAGCGTGGCCTTCGGATCGCTGCTGCCTTACGTGGCCAAGCCGCCCGAGCCGTCTCTGACGCAGGCGCAGATCGAGATGACCCTCGACGTGATGGGGAGCAATTTGGTTTACTGGGTGCAAGAGATGATGGCCCGCAAGATGCTCGATCGGGGAAGCCGCCTGTACGCACTAACCAGCGCGGGGGGCCACAGCGTCATCCCGAATTACGGCGCCGTCTCTGCCGCCAAGGCCGTGATGGAGTCGCACATGCGCCAGTTGGCGTATGAACTGATGCCATATGGTATTACGGCCAACGCCATTCAGGCTGGCGTCACGGTCACGCCGGGATCGAGTAAAATCCCCGGCAGCGAGAAACTCTTTGATCTGGCTCAATTGCGCAACCCGGGCGGCCGCTTGACAACACCCGCGGACGTGGCTTCGGCGATTGCCGCGCTCATGAGCGACAAGACTCACTGGATGACGGGTAATGTGATCCGGGTGGACGGCGGCGAAGACATCGTCGGATGAGGCATCAGCGATCAGCTTTAAGCTAGCAGCCATCGGCAGAGAAACACTGCGGAATGGTTGCTGAAAGGCCTAACAGGTTGCGAGTTTCGAGACCGTGGCGGCGCCAAAGGTTGTCCAGCGGCTGAAAGTCTGCATTACGTTTCAT
>JBOGJT010000220.1:0-3560 GCA_050745065.1 Terriglobia bacterium | reverse complement strand
TGGAGATCGCGCGCGAGCTTTACCTCGGCCTGGTGATGGATCGCTCGACAGGGCGCCCCGTGCTGATGGCTTCCACCGAAGGCGGCGTCGAGATCGAGGTGGTGGCCGCAGAGCATCCGCAAAAAATTCTGAAGGAGCCCATTCACCCAGCGCTAGGCTTGCAAGCGTTTCAGGTGAGAACGCTGGCTTTCGCACTCGGCCTTGAACCCGCTCTCATTGCCCAGGCTTACAAATTTATCACCGGCCTCTACAAGGCTTTCGAGTGGACTGACGCGACGCTCGCAGAAATTAATCCGTTTGTGGTCACGAAAGATGGAAAGCTGCTTGCGCTCGACGCCAAGATGAACTTTGACGATAACGCGCTTTACCGCCATCCGGAAATCCAGGAGTTACGCGACCTGAACGAAGAGGATCCGCTCGAAGTGAAGGCCTCCGAATATAAGCTGAATTACATCCGCCTGGATGGGACCGTCGGGTGCATGGTAAACGGCGCGGGCCTCGCCATGGCCACGATGGACATCATTCAATACGCGGGTGGCAGCCCCGCCAACTTTCTTGACGTGGGCGGAGGCGCCAACGAAGAGCAGGTGCGGCACGGGTTTGAAATTATATTGAGCGACCCGAACGTACGCGCGGTGCTGATCAACATTTTTGGCGGTATCATGCGCTGCGATATCGTGGCGAATGGCGTGGTGGCTGCCGCGAAGTCGCTCGGCATAAAAGTTCCGGTGGTCATCCGCCTCGAAGGAACCAACGTGGAGCTTGGCCAGAAAATCCTGCGTGAAAGCGGCCTGAATTTTGCCGTGGCGCATGGAATGAAAGACGCCGCGGAAAAGGTGGTTGCAGCGGCGATGGCGTAATCGCCGATTGTTAGCTGGTGACTGCCTTCGTCAGCCCTGGAGGGTTTCAGCGCCGCAGGCAAACGCTTCGATGTGCGCCTTTTGAAAGCCCCATAGATGGCGAAAAGTGGCCACGAGCGCGCCGCGCTGGGGTCGCAAGCAATGCAATCCCCATTTATGCGCGATGCACTGCCCATTCTCAGGTGATCATGTCTATTCTTGTTGACGAAAACACGCGGCTGCTCGTTCAGGGCATTACGGGGCGTGAGGGAACGTTCCACACGCGCCAAGCGGTGGAATACGGCACGAAGGTCGTGGCGGGGGTCACGCCCGGAAAGGGTGGCACGGCGGTAGATGGAATTCCGGTGTTTAACACCGTGGCCCAGGCGAAGACCAACACCGGCGCCAACGCATCGGTGATCTTCGTGCCGCCTCCGTTTGCGGCGGATGCCATTATGGAGGCTGCGGACGCGGGACTTCCCCTGGTCATCGCCATCACGGAAGGCATCCCGGCGCTGGATATGATGCGGGTGAAGCAATTCCTCGCCAGCACGCAGACCCGCCTAATCGGTCCCAATTGCCCTGGAGTAATCTCGCCCGGCAAGTGCAAGATCGGGATTATGCCTGGCCATATTCACAAGCAAGGGCACGTGGGCGTGATTTCCCGTAGTGGGACCCTCACCTACGAAGCGGTCGGCCAGCTTACGGCGCTCGGCATCGGCCAATCCACCTGTGTGGGTATTGGCGGCGATCCCATTATCGGAACGCAGTTTATCGACGCGCTCCGGCTTATGGCCTCCGACCCCGACACCCACGCCATTGTGATGATTGGCGAGATTGGCGGCGGTGCGGAAGAGGAGGCCGCGGTCTTCGTAAAGTCGAGCGTGAAGAAGCCGGTGGTGGGCTTTATTGCCGGCCGCACCGCGCCGCCGGGCCGCCGCATGGGGCACGCCGGAGCCATCATCTCCGGGGGTAAAGGCACGGCTATCGACAAGATCGCCGCCCTCGAAGGCGCCGGCATTCACGTCGCCCGCAGCCCCGCTTTGATTGGCGAAGCCATGGCGGCGGCTCTGGGAAAATCAGCCGCGTCGTAAAAACATTTACACCTGTGATTTCAGATTTTGACGCAGGTCGGACTTTCGAACACGGAGACTTATGGCCATACAGCGCACCTTGACCATCATCAAGCCGGATGCCGTGGCAGCCGGCCACGCTGGCGACATCATCAAAATCTTCGAATCGAGCCACTTCAAAATCATCGCAGCGCGTCTGGAATGCCTGACCAAGCGGGAAGCCGAGGGGTTTTATGCGGTCCACCTCGGGCGGCCGTTTTTCGAGAGCCTCACTTCGTTTATGAGCTCCGGTCCGGCGCTGGTGATGGTGCTCGAAGGGGAGAACGCAATTGCCCGCCTACGCGAGGTGATGGGTGCCACGGACCCGGCAAAGTCTGAGCCCGGCACGGTGCGGAAACTTTACGCGGAGAATATCGAGCACAACGCCATCCACGGCTCCGACGCTCCCGAAACCGCCGCTTTCGAAATCGGCTATTTCTTCGCCGGAGTCCAGATATTGTAATTCCGTTGGCAAGTCTGGGAGGGAACAATGAGGGGAGTCATCCCGACAGAGGTGATGGACCGAATTGCATCCGCGTACCCTAATAGCGTATCCCTCAGCGATAGTGTCGTGAGCGTCTGCTATCCGCTTTTGGGCGAAGATGATAGGGAGACGCAGTCTGCCCAGGTCCGGTTGGAAGACGGATGGCACATGCTCAATGAGGCTAGGGTCGCTCTGATAGAAGCAGAGGCTCACAGACTCTGGTACGAAGAGTACCGCAAGCCTCCAAATCATTCCACCGCGATTTTCTTCAGGAAGTTTTATCTGGATGATGCGTCTCTGCGAATCTACTCCAGCGGTGAGCAGCTTTTTAAAACGGTGCGGTGGTATTGGCGGCTTCCAAAAGAGAAGGGAAAATATCTGCTCGATAGCGTGCTTAGTGCGATGAAGCACGAGATTCCTAACCATCCGGTTGTGCCTCTGCTTGAGGACATCGGTAACAGTGACGCGTGGAAGGATAATACCCGCTACCGCTGTGATTGGGTCCACAACAAACGTCCGCTTATCGAGGGGCTCGACTTGAATACACGCAGGACGGTGACGCCATTCGTTGATCCTGACGCAGTGGGGATAACGATGGGTGTCCTCCAATTTACTTTAATGAAAATCGAACACCTACAAGCAACTGTTGAGGGTGCTAACGCCGTTTTATTTAAGACTTTTGATTCCGTGATACCTCTGATGAGACAGGAAATAGCCACCCGTCTTGGATATGAAGCTATCCAGTTCTAGCGGCGAAACCCGGGAATAACCCGGAACCTTGGCGGCGTTGCGGGGGGATCCGCGTGCCTGACGAACCCTACCACCTCAGCCAAATCGCGCTCCTGGCTACCTGAGAGAAACTGATACGAAACCTTGAGGATGCGTGGGCCGCCGCGCTGCGCGCTCACGCTCCGGTTGGCTCCAAACACTCATCGCTTCATGCCATCCCCGCAGCCCCAGCCAATTGAAGATCCCGGCCTTTCCGGCCCCTCTCCACACCTGACGTTGAACCGCGCCAAGCGGTTGTGTTAGGATTCGTGTCTCTTCAAGACCCGTTCTGTGCGGGAACCTGTCACCGGTCGAAGGAGCTGGCGTTGAAAACCTACGAGGGAGAAAACATCCGCA
>JBOGJT010000219.1:0-6840 GCA_050745065.1 Terriglobia bacterium | reverse complement strand
ACGGTCAGCTTCAGGTAATAGAGCCGGTCGCGGTCGGCGGGCGTGGACCAGTCGGTGAGGTAATCGAGGCCGTCGCAATCCATGTCAGCCACGTTGTACCAACCGCTCCCATCGGGCACGCGGCTGTAGCTGCTGATCGGTCCACCGTGGCACCAGTGATAGTCAGTAATGGCCTGCAGGATTGGCTTCCAGCTCAAGGGGTTCGCGGGCGTGTCCGTGTAAGACACTTTGTATTGGTAAGGGCTCGCGACGCTAAACACACCCTTAATGTTCGCCCATCCGCCAAAAGGGTGGTCGCCCACCCCGGCGGGCTTGTTGTCGGGCGGCGTGGGACCGGGCGGGAGGCTGGGGCCTGCGGCGCGGCCGGTAAGGTCAATTTGCGAAGTCGGGACTAGGCCCACTTCGGTGATCATCGGCCCTGGCGGGCAGAGAATCCGGCAGATACGGCGGCAGCGGACGGAGCAGAGCAGATGGCAAAGCTGGTGGCAGTACCGCTGCCACTTCGTCTCCGCCAGCAATTTGTTGTATGCCGTGGCATCTTCGCGATCCACGGCGTCAAGGAACCGGACAAGCAGCGCCTCCTCGCCCGCGATCCGCTCCGTAACCAGCGCGAACTCGCGCATCTCATCAATCGTGATGCCCTGCGGGTTGACCGGCTCGCGGCAGAGTTTTGAACAGATCAATACACAGTGTTTGCTGCAGAACCAACGGCAGATCAGGATGCAGAAGGGGAGCAAGCCGAGCCTCGAAAGCTCGTTCTGGAACTGCTCAGCGTTTTCCGCCCTGAATGCTTCAGCCGCGCGGCTAAAAGCGGCGGCATCCTTTGCCAGCTTGCCAATGGCCTCACCGGTCTGCCGGATTTCGGTCGTGCGAGCATCGTCTGGTGCGTTGGGCATAGGGGCTCCTCAGCCGTGAGTGGAAGCGTGAATTCGGTGGGTCGCGCTTCGCGCAGATTGCACTCCCTCTCTGGTCGCGAAGCGCGGCCCGTTCTGACTCCCTGGAGGTAGAGTCACTGTCGTCGAAAATTGTTTTTTAACAACCGCTCTTATCCGCGTGTTGATGTCGGCGTGGCTATGCGACCGCAGTCTTGATGCGCGCCTGAATCTGCGGCAGGGCCTTGCGCAGCTCGGTCCCCGCGTCGTTGGACAGGCGCTCAGTGAGTACAGATACAGCGGTGAGGATAGCCACATCCGTCAAGCGCACCAGCGAATCCGGAGGGGGATCGGGAAGCGTCAAAAGAATTTTGATCCAGTCAGCCAAAACTGCCCACAAGGGTGAATTCTGATCAATTGCCACCAATGGCCTCCAATGCAAAAATGCTGAAATGGTTTTGAATTGCAGAACGTTGCAGAACCATTGCAAATTAACGGCCACAAAAGCCTGGCTTGCGCTGGCGCTGCCCGGCGATTTCTAAACCCGTATTGTCTGCGTGTTAAATTAACGTTGCGAGCCATTCGGGAGAGCCGGATCGGGGCGATCCGCGATGCGCAGACCTCCGTGGAGAAAAACCGGCATGGCTGAAATGAGGCAGTCCTGCCCCAAATGGGGCAACAGGCACGCGTCAAAGCGCGGTGAGCGGCGGGCAGACACTGGCGCCTGCGGCTTGTTGGATTGCCCCCTTCAAGCACCCGGCGTGGCGGCGCGGGTGCAACCGGCACGGCGATTGCGAGAGAAGCCTGAACCTGGATTCAGATCGCAGCGAGAATCGGTATAGACTTGAAGTACCCGCGCATCTGCCCTTAACGAACGGGTTCGACGGCAACACACATGAGGCTACTGAGCGCCTCCGGGACTTATGCGGAGAGTTGGCAGGCGCCCGCCCGCTCATGGGCGTGGCGCGGGGTCCTGCTCACCGCGGTGTGCGCTGTCGGAATTCTGCAATATCTCACACCCTTGAGCATGGTGCACTGGCTTTATGTGTTACAGCGCGTCTATTACATTCCGATCGTGCTGGCGGGCCTGTGGTGGGGTTGGACGCAGGGGTTGCAGGTCGCGCTTTTGTCGGGCGCGGCCTTCGCCATCGGCACGCCTTCAATCTGGACGGTGCGCCGGGTGGACGTCCTCGACCAATGCCTTGAAATATGCGTGTTTTGCCTCGTCGGGCTAACGGCGGGTGTGCTGACGGACCGGCAACGGAAACAGGAAAGGGCCCTCAAGGGCACAACCGATCAGTTGCGCCGGGCGCACCTTGACCTGCAAGACAACTTCGAAAGCATGAAACGCGCGGAGCGCCTTTCGGCCCTTGGCCAGCTCACCGCGGGGTTAGCCCACGAGATTCGCAACCCGCTGGCCAGCATCGAAGGCGCGGCGGCGGTATTGCAGCGTGAGAGCCCGTCCGAAGAGCGCCGGCTGGAGTTTCTCGACATCATTCAAAAGGAGAGCCGGCGGCTTGACGACCTACTGACGCGCTTCCTCAAATTCGCCAAGCCGCCGGAACCCGATCTGAGGCTGGTCGGGATCGACGCCTTACTCGATTCCGTGATGAGCTTGGTGCGGGCCGCGGTTGGAGTACGCCGCCTGGAGCTTCGCAAAAGCGTTCAGGCGGATATGCCCGCGATAGAGTGCGATCCGGAACAGATGAAGCAGGTTATTCTTAATGTCGTGCTCAACGCGGTCCAGGCCATGCCGGAGGGCGGAACGGTCGTTCTTGCGGCGCGCCGGGAAGAAGGCGGATTAACAATCGACGTCGCGGACGAAGGGTCCGGAATCCACTGCGACGACGTTGAGCGGGTGTTCGATCCGTTCTTCACGACCAAGGATACGGGCACGGGTTTGGGCCTCTCTGTGGCCGACCAACTCGTCAGGCGGCACGGCGGAACGTTGACCATTTCGCGCAACTCGCCGAGCGGCGTAACCTTCCGCGTCTCGCTTCCCGTGAAAGCAGCGTCCACCCATGGTCACGACTAGAATCCTCGTAGTTGATGACGACGAGAGCCTCCGCCGCGTGCTTGAAGTCCAGTTGGAGCAGGAGGGTTATACCGTCGGCTCGGCCGGCTCGACGCAGCAAGCACTCTCGATGCTTCAGGTGCAGCCGTACGACCTTCTGCTCGCCGATTTAAAGATGCCGGAAAGCTCCGGCATTGCGCTGCTCAAAGAAGTCCGGTCGAAATATCCGGAAACCATCACGGTTATCGTCACCGCCTTTGGAAGCGTCGAAACCGCGGTTGAGGCCATGAAGGCGGGCGCTTATGACTATCTCACCAAGCCGGTTCATCCGGAGGAGCTGTCTCTTGTCGTGAGCCGCGCTCTGGAACACCTGCTGCTTGTGAAGGAAGTCAAAGCCCTGCGCACTACGCTGGATCAGAAATACGGGTTTGGAAACATCCTGGGGCGCTCGGCCGCGCTGCTCCAAGTCCTGGATACGGCCGCAAGGGCGGCGCTGACTAATTCCACGATTCTGATTCGCGGCGAGACGGGCACAGGAAAGGAGCTTCTGGCGAGGGCCATCCATTTCAACAGCCCGCGCAAAGGGATGCCGCTCGTCACTATCAATTGCGCCGCGATTCCGAAAGAGCTGCTCGAATCCGAGCTTTTCGGCCACCGGAAAGGCGCCTTCACGGGCGCGTTCGCGGACAAGAGGGGAAAAGCTGAATCCGCCGACGGAGGCACGCTGTTTCTCGACGAGATCGGCGACATGCCCCTTGAACTGCAGGTCAAGGTCTTGCGGCTGATCCAGCACGGCGAAATCGAGAAGCTGGGTTCCGAAGAAACGCACAAGGTGGACGCGCGAATCATCGCGGCGACCCATCGCGATCTTCAGGCCATGATCGAGGACGGAACGTTCCGCGAGGATCTCTATTATCGCCTGGCCGTGATTCCCCTGACGATACCGCCCCTGCGAGACCGGCCGGATGACATCCCGGAACTCGTCGGGCATTTCTTCCGCGCCAGCCGGCAGAAGAATGGCCGGCTAAATCTTGCCATGCCTGCGGCGTTGCTGCCTTATTTCGGCACGTATCGCTGGCCAGGAAACCTGCGTGAGCTGGAAAACGTGATCGAGCGGATTGTGGCGCTCGCCCGCAACGAAGCGGTCTCGGTTGAGGACTTGCCCCCGTTTCTGCGCCGTGAGCGCGGCGGCCTGGAAGCCGTGGAAATCCAGCTTCCGCCGCAGGGTATCAGCCTGGAGGCGGTCGAAAAGGAGTTGATGATCAAAGCGTTGCAAAAATGCGCCTGGAACCAGTCCCAGACCGCCCGGTATCTCGACGTGAGCCGCAAGACGTTACTCTACCGCATGGAACGGCACGGCATCAGGAAACCGCAAGGCTTTCCCCTCCACGACGATTAACCAGGGCATCGACAAATAGGACTCCAGATTAAAGTGAAACCAAATGTTGCAGCGGCGGGCCGGTTTTTCTGCGCTCAGAGAGCGCCGCTACAAGCGCCCATCGCGGACTTATGACGCTCGGTGTAGAGCGAAAACTGTCACTGTATTATGTAATTCTCAGGAGGGTTGGGCATTCCACGACGGATTTTCAATGAGTCGATCGCTCAGTGGGTCCGGGACCGGGTAGCCCTGAAATGCGGTCCGCAGGTTGCCGATCAATAACCGTGGACCGCGCAAACAGAGGTTAGCGCTATCCGCTCAGTGAATGCGCCGGGTGGCGATAATCGTTTCCGAGTTTGGGGCGCCGGCCACGGCCTTGGTGCGGATCAGGGCCTCGAACCAGACGTTTCCTTTGGGATCGGCCGGGAGTTCGAGTGCGTTGCGAAGCGCGCGACGGTTCACGGGATCTGCCAGAAACAAGCCGGCAGCTTCGGTGCCTTCTTGTTGCAAGCCCTGCAAAATCAGGATGCTGCCGTTGTGCTCGTTATTCGGCAGCATGGCGATGTCGGCATAATCCTCCCCGTCTGTCCCCGTCCAGCGAAGGCCCTCGTAAATCTTTTGTTCCCCGGCTAGCGGGTGGGTATTGAGAAACCCTTTCTGGCTTGCACCCACTTCACCTTCCGTTTCGATGAAGTTGAGATGGTTCGTGAACAACAGAACCCACGGATTGGAGCCGGGGCTCCCCAGAAAGACGAAATTGCCCTCGTCGAGATCTCGCATTTTGAGGCCTCGCGCGGAAAGCACCCGCACGCGGTCGCGGTACGGCTTGGCCATGGTGAGCAGAGAGGCAACGGTCGATACATCAGCAAACGAGGTGAGGAGCGAATCTGAGATGTAGTTCATAATCGGCGCCTCGTTCTTGCCTAAGCCAGTGGGAAAGAAGGTCTGGGGAAAATCCGGCTTCAGATAAGCGTCGAGCGAGCCGGGCTTATGGTCGATGATGCGGAGCATCCCGTAATTCGCGTCGGAAACCACGATGTGCGTAAGATTCTGGCTGTTGAAAACCTGCGAGAGCGGCCAAGGGGGGCCAGCCTGAACTTGTGCCACACGCACGGCATGAGCGGTATGGAGCCGGTACCACATGAAAAGGGAGGATGTCGCCAGAACTCCGCAAACCACGAGAAGCACGCGTGTCAGGAGGGAAGCGCGTGGGGCGGGTGCGCCTGTGCCGCCGGGCTGCGCGGTGGGCGGCTTGGCTTCGTGGAACACTGGTACGTAGCTACCCTTGGGGATTTCGACGATCAGGGTCTCCGCGTGCCCGCAAGAGTCAAAGTACTCGTGCAGCTTCAGCCGCAGCTGACGGGCGTGAACACGAACGGAACTGTCTTCGAGCGGGCTATAATCTGCCGGCTTTCCGAAGACCGCGTGGCCGATTTTCTGCTCTGTCAACTGAACGTGGGATTCGTGTAACGTCCGCTCGACAAGATAAAGAAGGAGATCCCGCATCCGCGGAGATTTCTGGAACGGGGGGCTGGCCACAATGCGTTCGACTAACTGCCACCGTGCGTCCTCAGCCAGATCGTTTTTGCGGACCTCTCCTGGAGCAGGAGCCCCCATTGCTTACACCTCAAACGTTAAAACCGATGGAAGTATTGGCCCACAGAGTTTTTCGGGCTCCCCCATCCCCATGGAACAGCGCAGTTACATTTGCAGCGGTGATTATAACAAGGTTGAAAGCGTTCCGCGAATGCGCTTAGCGTTGAGCATTGGCTTAACGCTGAGTTAACAATGAATTCACACGTGAAACCCTTTGTGTTACATCAGAAGCGCACGACAATCACCGCGCGCTTTAATCGGAAAAGCTTGTTGGCGTCGCGATGTTAAGTGGGTTTGGAACCCGTCAGGGCACGGCTTTAACCGCTGTTGGTGCCGGTGAAAGAATGCACCATTTCTGCCGGTTTGGGGTGCATCAGTCCCATGGGCGGGGAGGCGGTACAACTCTATAGCAGACTCTAAATGTTTCTGTTATTTTCATAATCTCTCTGATGTTCGCTTGAGCGCCAATCGTGGCTCGTCTGCTGCGGACGGAGGGAATCATCCGAGGCTGCCGCCGCGCGACCTTCACTCGGCTTGACCTATCGAGATCACCGACTTGATCCGATAGCCAGTCACCGAAGTGCGAAGGCCGTGGCCAAAGGCCGGAGATGCCTTCCCCCCACTCTTCCAGCTTCTGCTGACGGCGCGGGAGAGAACGCCATGGCCTAAACTCCGTCGCGCACAAACAACTCGCACTCCCCGCTGTGCGCGACCCGCGGCAGTCGTGCCCCCGTGTGCCCGGCACTCAATAATCAGGCCAACTGCTGTATATCAAACCGGCGCGATTGCTGCACTCTTACACCGGCGCGGACACGGTGCCGCCAAAGCCCTCACCACACGCTTCACGGCCCCGGACTCCCTGAAGAAGAGGGGATGGAGGTGAGGGGTGAACCGAGCTTTCGGCATGGCTTAACTCGTGCCCGGCAGGCCCAGAAGCGAGCGGGCGGGCAATTCTTTGTGCGGCAGCCCTGTAGCCAGGG
>JBOGJT010000218.1:0-2473 GCA_050745065.1 Terriglobia bacterium | reverse complement strand
TGCTGGGTGACGGACAGCAAGACCTACGATACCACGGCGGCACGGACAGGGCGGTGGTGATCTACTCCGCGGAGCTGATCGACGCGCTGCAACGCGAAGGGCATCCCATCAAGACCGGTAGCACGGTGGAGAACTTGACGGTCTCCGGTTTGGGCTGGGATTTGATGATCCCCGGCGTGGTACTCCTCGCAGGCTGCGCGAGGCTCCTGCTGACAAACTACTGTACGCCGTGTACCAAAATCAGCGCGTCATTCCTGAGCGGGGAATCCTCGCGCATTTCGCAGAAGGTCCGGCCCGGCTGGAGCCGCGTTTGCGCGCGAGTGCTAGCCCCAGGCACCGTCAGGACGTGCGACATCATTCACCTGATTGAGCACCCAAAACCACCCACGGAGTAGCAGCATGGCGAAGAATTTCAAAGACCTTTCCGAGCGGGAAATCATGGCTCTGGCCATAGCCCTCGAAGATGAAGACGCCCGGATTTTCGCGGATTTTGCCGAGGGCCTGGCGGATTCGTATCCTGCCAGCGCAAAGATATTTGGCGACATGCGGGCGGAGGAAATTGTGCACCGGGACACCCTGCTGGAAACCTACCGCCGGCGCTTCGGCGAGCACATTCCTCTCATCCGGCGCGAGGACGTGAAGGGCTTCGTGAACCGCCGCCCCATCTGGCTGGTGCGCCCTCTTGGCCTTGAGGCCGTGAGGAAACAGGCAGCGCTGATGGAACTGGAAACCCGCCGGTTTTACGAGCACGCCATCCCGCGCGTCTCAGACGCCTCCGTCCGCAAGCTGCTGGGCGATCTCGCCGAAGCCGAGCGCGCCCACTGCGCCATCGCCGAATCTCTTGAGGAAAAACACCTCACGCCTGACGTGCGCGGCGCAGAGGACGTGGCGCGCCGCCGCCAGTTTCTGCTGCAGGTTGTGCAGCCGGGCCTCGAAGGTCTTATGGACGGCTCCGTATCCACCCTGGCACCTATCTTCGCCGCGGCCTTTGCCACGCACCAGACCAAGGATGCATTCCTCGTAGGCTTGGCGGCTTCCATCGGCGCAGGCATTTCGATGGGATTTGCCGAGGCCGTCTCCGACGATGGCTCGCTCACCGGGCGTGGATATCCGTGGGTGCGCGGCCTCATCTGCGGCTTGATGACTACCGCCGGAGGCATTGGGCACACGCTGCCGTTTCTGATCCCCAATTTCCAGGTCGCGTTTATTGTTGCGGTAGCGGTGGTGGCCTGCGAATTAACTGTCATCAGCTATATCCGAAACCATTATATGGACACACCGTTCCTCTCGGCAGCGTTCCAGGTGGTCGTCGGCGGTGTACTGGTGTTTATCGCCGGCATCGTGATCGGCAGCTCGTAAATGGCGATCGGGAGGGGCCGAGAGACGGGCAACATCTTAGCTTGCGCTACGGACCCTCTTGATGCGGCGGACGGGCTGGGCGGGCAATCCTGCCACGCGCCGTACCCTGAGCGTTTTGACTCAATTTTCTGGCGAGGCTGCCATGCCTACGATCGAACTTACTGACCAATTCGGGCTCAATCTCCACGTCAACCCTGACCCGGCCTCGGCGATAGCCAAGTATTTGAATCCCGCGTTGGCGCTCCCGGTTGTGCTTGCCAACGCGGCTGCGATGCAGAATATCACGCTCAAGGAATGCCCCCCTGCCTTGCAATCCATCGGTTTCTCGCTGGGAAATCCGGAGGGAATAACGATTCGCGGAACGGCATTCACGGTCGTTGCCGGAGCCGCGGGCGGGATCGAGGTGACGAGCGAGGGCGCGCTGTTCGACCCCGACCCATACGGCGATCCCATCCCGGTACCCGCCGGGCGGTGCTACGTCTCGCTCAGCATCCGGGCGGCGGTTAATGCGGACGTGGAAGCGCCGGCCGGAACATTCGCCTTTGGGTTTAGCGCCGGTGGAGAAGCCGTTTTCTCCAACTCGCGCCTCTTCAGCGCCGCCGGGCGCCTTGACGCCGCTGTGGCGGAGATGCTGCGCCGTTTTGTGATTCCCGGTGAGTTTGATGACCTCACTTCGCTGGGAAACGGCGACGTTGCGCGGGTACATGGATCAGGTTCGTTACAGTTTTCGGCCACCGTAAATCTCCTGACGCTTGTAAACCCGCTCGCCGCGGTGCCTTCGGCGATCCTGGCGGCGCCGCTCGAACTGGAGGACGGAGGGTCGGTCGCGGCGACAGCCTCGGTGAAGCTGACCGGCGACTATGAAATCCGCATTGACAAAGTGGAGTCGCAAACGCTCCGCCTGGGTTATTACAAAAAGCACGGCTCGGATTTTGGTATTCAAGTGAACGCCCAACTTGGACTTTCGGCGGAGATGAACAATGCCGACGCCATCGCGGGCTTTCTGCGGGCGATGAGCGGCGCCGGCGCGCCGGACGCAGACGCTCTGACGGCCGCGGGACTGACAGACGCACAAGGCGCCGCCGTGACAGCGGCCATCCATGCGGCCATCGAG
>JBOGJT010000217.1:0-10399 GCA_050745065.1 Terriglobia bacterium | reverse complement strand
GTATCAAAGGAGGGATCCATCCGATGATACGTCACAAGGCTCAGCAGGATCAGCACGCCGAGGACGCCGAGGAGGAACCCGGCCAGCTCAAGACGGCGGCGGCCATCGAGAACAGGAGGTTTGGCGCGTGTTTCGCGCGCGCGGCTGGCAGAGGCGGAGGATTGCATATTCAGTAGGCGCTGCGAGGCTCAAACCCGCGGCGCCACGCACCCGGCATCCTGATGTATTCGGCGCGCTGTCTGCGTTCCAGGGTAAATCCGTCGAGGTTGTCAGGCCGCTGGCACTCAAAACCTGACGCCTGGAATCCGGCCATGATTGTTCATGAACCAAGGTGACGGTCCAGGGGGCGGGACTAAAACGGCGCCCTTCCAACTGCAAACCGGCGTTGGCGAACAATCCGGGCTACTCTATCGATGCAATCCCAATCCTAGCGCCAATACTACCACACCCAAGGCAATGCGGTAAATGATGAAGGGCTTGAAGGTGCGCGTCTCGAGGAAGCGGATCAGCCAGCCGATCACAAAGAAGCCTACCACCGCCGAGACGACAATGCCCGCGAGAAACGGCGAGCGCATGCCAGGCGGCAGGCCGCCTGCCTTGTGAACTTCGTGGGCCTTGACCACGACAGCCCCGGCGATGATGGGCGCCGAGAGCAGGAAAGAGAAGCGCGCCGCGGTTTCGCGCTTCATGCTGCGGAACAGGCCGAGCGACATGGTGCTGCCGGAGCGCGACACGCCCGGAATCACCGCAAAGGCTTGCGCAATACCCACAATCACGGCGTCAAACCACGAGACCTCCGTGAGCGATTCGTTATCCCGCGTATATCTTTCGCCGGCCCACATCACCAGCGCCACCACGATGAGTGCAACGCCAATCACCACCGGGTTGCGGAACGCGGTGTCCGCCTTTTTTTCAAACAGCACGCCCGCGATGGCGCCCGGTATCGTGCCGACGACCAGCAGCCAGAAAAGCTTCCGGTTCTCGCGCACCTCGGGGTTCTTTGAATCGCCCACACCCGCCGCCGCCAGGATCATGTCCACGTACATCCGCCAGAAGTAGATGAGGACGGCGAGCAGCGTGCCCGCGTGGAGCGCCACGTCAAAGGTGAGCCCGGGATCCTTCCACCCCAGAAACCAGGGAAAGAGGATCAGGTGGCCCGTGCTTGAAATGGGAAGAAATTCCGCAATGCCTTGAACGATGGCAAGAACAACGGCTTGATAAAGGGGCATGAAATATCCTTGTTTGAAGACTCATAATAGCACGCTCAATCAAGTCTACAGGCCGGCGTCGCGGGAAAATCCTGCTAACTCGATGGCCAATAGTTTGGGGGGAAATCCGTTCTAACGGGTAACGCATACGGCGTGCACGCTGCGATGTGTGCGCCAGCCTCGGTTTTCCATGTTCGCGCCGGTGTAAGAGTGCATCGATCGTGCCGCGGGTGGCGCAGACTCGCCCGCCGCCCGGTGCTTTTCCCGCCGTCTCATAAGAATCGCCGCGCCGAGCAAGCCCGTCCCAAAAAGCAGCAAGCTCGCCGGCTCCGGCGTGGCCGTTGTTGTCACCGGGGCTCCGTCAACCTGGAAGGCGGAGATCGTCTGCCCAGAAAAAGTCTGCTGCCACGGCCCCGTGGCGCTCCCGGAGTTATTGGTTACGACGGTGCCAACGTCACTGTTTGAGAAGAACCAACCCTGCGACGAATTGGGGTCCGTCTCCGTGGCTACGAGCCAGTAGGCCGTACCAGAAGTGAGCGTCGGACACGTTCCGCTGCAGTCGAAGGTCACAAGTCCTGGAGATGAGCTGGGCGCTATTGTCCCCTGCTGCGTGAAGGTAGCCAGGATGGCGCCGGGTTGTCCGCTATTGTCCGATTCCAAATCTACGGTTAGTGTGTTGTTGTCGCCGGCGAGGTTGCCCAAGGCGAGCACAGCGTCCGTCAGGTTGGCTGTTGTGAGGGGCATAAACAGCATGCCGCTTGCAAGGTTGTTGCCCTCCCCCTTAAAGTTTCCGACAGCAAAGAAGCTGGTGTTTGAAAACGAGCCGCCCGTGCCGAGGTTGGTGAAAATGGTGGTGGCCTTGGCGCTAGCGGCAGCAAGCCCCAGCATCGCCGTGCTCAGACAAACAACAAACATTCTTTTCCGAAATGCGGTGTTCATCATCATTGCATCCTCCTTTTTTCTTTAGGTTTAGTGACCCGCGCCGCACTTTGGCAGCGCGGACTTCCTGTTTAAGTCTGCGGAGTTTATCTTCATCCCAGCGAAAAGCCGCTGAGTTACAAGTCAACTCCGTGCTACGACTCGCTTCTCCCGCGTTCGGACGAGAATCGCCGCTCCGAGCAAGCCCGTCCCAAAAAGCAGCAAGCTCGCCGGTTCCGGCGTGGCCGCCGATTGATAGGTAAGAATCACCTCGCCGTTGCCGCTGCGAACGCCGCTGGCCAATGCCCCGCCCGTAGGGGAAAAGACCGGCGAGCTGTCGAGGTAGGAGCCGCCGCCGCCACCACCACTGCCGGCATCAGCCCCGGCGCCGCCGCTGTAGCCGCCGCCGCCACCGCCCGCACCAGCTTCGCCGCCACCACCACCGTCGCCGAAGCCTCCGTTGCCGCCGGCGCTGACCGTGAGGCCGAAAAGGGAGAAAGTGCCGCCAGCGCCCCCCGCGCCCTCGTCGAGGAAGCTTGACCCGCCGCACCCATCGCCCAAAACGTCACAGCCAGCGCCAGTCGCGACCCCGTCTTTTACGTACCCGCCTCCGCCTGCTCCGCCGCCGTCCCCACCCTGTCCACCGCCTCCGCCAAACAGGCCGCCAGCGTCCGGGGTAATATTTGCGCCGGCGCCGCTGGTGCCACTCTGGCCGCCAACGCCAGACCAGATAGTGCCAGCTCCTCCGCCCCCGCCGGCAGCAACCAACAGGGTGTCGGGACATACAGTGATGGTGATACCTGAGCAACCTGGGCCGGATGCCGGCACGTTGGCCAGCGCGACGAAGCTGCCGCCGCCACCACCGCCGCCGCCGTCAGCGTAACTTCCGTTTCCACCCTGGCCGCCAGCCAGAATGTCAAGCGTCTCGCCTGCGGTCAGATCGAATTCGCCGCTGGCCTCAGCGCCCAGGCCGGGGGTGTTGTCGACGGCGCCGCTGTTGACCCCAGCTTCCGCGCCGAACGCCTGGATCGTGTAGACCCCGCTGGTGGTCACGGTGTACGTCACAATGCCGTCCGTGTAAGTGAAAGGGATAGTATCGGCTTTCGCACCGCCGGCCGAAACCATTACGGACAGCAACGCAAGGCCTGCAAGATAGCTGGTTCTTTGAATCAGTTTGCGTGTCATGTTCTCTCCTTTTCTTTGAATTCGTCGATGAAAGGCTGGCGGCCACGACTGACCCTCCCTCGATTGACCGTGGCCTCCTGCCGGCGATTGCTGTCCCTGTGAAGCTTGTTTCCGCCAAGGCGGGAACCGGGACCCAACCCAGTGGATTCCCGCGTGCGCGGGAACGACCAACGACGACAGATGTCCTCGCTGCTCGCTACTCGCCCGCCGCCCGGTGTTTCTCCCGCCGTCTCACAAGAATCGCCGCGCCGAGCAAGCCCGTCCCAAAAAGCAGCAAGCTCGCCGGTTCCGGCGTGGCCGTTGTTGTTACCGGGGTTCCGTTGACATCGAAGGCCGAGATCTTGTCTTCGGGGTGAACAGACCACGGCCCCGTGGCGCTAGTGGAGGTGTTAACCGCGGTAGTGCCGGTATCGGCGGTAGACAAGGACCACTGCTGTTGGGAATTGGGATCCGTCTCCACGGCTACGAGCCAGTAGGCCGTGCCAGAATCGAGCGTCGGGCACGCGGCGCTGCAGTCGAAAGTCACGAGCGCAGGCGATAGGAAGGATGGTATCGTTCCCTGCTGCGTCAGCGTCGCCAGGGTACTGCCCGGGTTCCCGCTGCTGTCCGATTCGAGGTATACTGTGATCGGACTATTGCTAGTTTGAACGAAGCCTAGCGCGAGCATGGCGTCCGTCAGGTCGGCTGTCGCGCTAGCCGTGAACTGCATGCCAAGCGCTTGCCCGCTATAGTTGGCGCCTCCGGCGGTGTAGGAATATGAGGTATTAAACGTTCCGCCCGTGCCGAGGTTGGTGAAGATGGTGTCAGCCTTGGCGCCAGCGGCAGCAAGCCCTAGCACAAAAGCGCTCAGACAAACAACAAACATCTTTTTCCGAAATCCGGTGTTCATCATCATTGCATTCTCCTTTTTTCTTTAGGTTTGGTGACCAGCACCGCACTTTGGCGACGTGGACGATTTCTCCTCAAACGCTTGAAGCGGACAGCGCGGACTTCCTGTTTAAGTCCGCGGCCTTAACCGTCATTCGAGCGAAATGCCGCGGAGTTAAAGAACAACTCCGCGTTACTACTCCAGGAAGCAAAGCAGCCACCGGCGCTCCGCCATAGACGCGCTCGCGAAATTCTCGACAGAGCATGGCCCGGGTTTCGCCGGGGAGGCACGCCACCGCCTCGAGAGGCGTAGCGAAGCGGTGGCGCAAGGGAAATTCAGGACGCATGGTGGAGAGCGCCAGCAAGCCCAAAATTTCTTTGTCACGCGGCGTGGAATTTCCAAAAAAAGCGCGGACCCTTGTAGGCGCCGCGGATTCACTACCGACCATTTGTTTTATTTGTCCCCTTAAATATCGAAAGACTATTTTCTCTTCCATGCCGGCCTCCTTTTTTAACAGGTTACTGAAAGCGGGCAGCGGGTAGCCACGACCAGCGCTTTCCGAACCATGGCCACCAGCCTTATCGCAGGGCACACTGCGCCATACATGCGCCACCCGCGACAGGTCGGAACGCTACGCGGGTCGGCGGTCCCGCGACCGCTTGCGAGCCAATCCTGCCAATCCCAGCAGCCCCGTGCCAAGAAGCAGCAAGCTCGCCGGCTCCGGCGTGGCTGTCGTTGTCGGCGGGAACCCGTCAAGCTGGAAGGCGCCTATCGTGTCGTCCGTAGACGCGGTAACCCACCCACTCCCGACGTTAAATTCGACCGTGCCGACATCGCTGTTGGATTGAAACCAGCCTATGGTCGTATTGGGGTCCGGCTCCGAGGCTACGAGCCAGTACGGGGTGCCGGAGGTGAGGGTGGGGCAGCCACTCGTACAGTCGAAGGTCACAAGTCCTGGAAATGAGGCGGACGGTATCGTCGCCTCCAGCGTCAGCGCCCCCAGAATGCTGCCCGGGTTCCCACTGCTGTCCGATTCCACGTCCACTGTTAGGGCATTGCTGCCAAAATTGTTGCCCAGCGCGAGCGAGGCGTCCACCAGGTCCGCTGTCGCGCTAGCCGTGAATGGCATGGCATAGGACACCCCGCCGAAGTTGGCACCAGTGACGCCAACCTCATAGCTGGCGAAAAACGTCCCGCCTGCGCCAAGGTTTGTGAAAATGGTGGTGGCGTGGGCAATCCCAGTCGAAACAATCGCGGTCAGCACCGCAAGACCTACCACGTAAGCTGCTCGTTGAACTTGTGATCGTAACTTTCCTTTTCTCATCATTTTTTCTCCTGTCTTGGTTTTAGTGGAATGTTGACGCAGCGGGCGCCGCGCGTCGCCCTTCAATCTATAAAGCGAGAGCAGGGAGGCAAATTCTGCAAATGACCGCGCTGCAGGGTGTGATAAAATGGCACGCCACAGATTAATCACGCGAGTCCCCATGCACGCCGCGCCCCAGGCAGACACAGTAGCAAGGCTCATGGCACAGTTCCGCCAGGGAGACAAGGCGGCTGCCAATCAACTGGTGGAGCTGCTGTACCCGGAGCTGCGCCGGTTGGCGGCGGCCAAGATGAGAAGGGAGCGGGCCGCACACACCTGGCAGCCCACCGTGCTGGTCAACGAACTGTATCTAGCTTTGGTCAAAATCAAGGCTTTAGGGGGGAGTGGCGCGGATAGTGACCAGGAAAAGGCCGCTTTTCTTGGCCTCGCCGGACAGATAATGAAGCGGCGCCTCATCGACCATGCCCGGCCTTTGTACCGCCGCGCCGAGAAGGTTCCCTTCCATGAGGGGCCGGACCTGAACGCTGAACCGGAGAGTCTGCAGCAAGTGGAAGAGGCCCTCTCGCGTCTCGAAGCTATCGATCCAAAGTTCAGGACGGTGGTCGAGATGCGGGTATTCGAAGGATTGACCGGGGATGAGATCGCCGTGCAACTCGGCTGCTCACCAAGAACCGTCGCGAGTTATTGGAACTTCGCGAAGCGTTGGCTGGAAAAGGAGTTGTAGTGCCGGCGTCTTGCCGGCTTTAACCGATACCTGCAGAAAGACAGCGCTTTTCCAAAGCCGCCGAGGCGGCGCTAGAGCATCATCGTGACCGACCAACAGTGGCAGTGCGCCTGGGAAATCTATCGAGCCGCCAGAGAGCTTCCTGACGAGCGCCAGCGCTCGTATGTCGTCTCAGCCAGCGCCGACCCCGAAGTTTTTGAGCAGGTCATCCTGTTGCTTCAGGAGCCAGCCGTGTTGGTTCCGCTGGCTCCGGACTTGAAGGCGGGGGAAAGGATCAGCCGCTACGAGATTGTGGGCAAGTTGGGCCGCGGCGGCATGGGGCAGGTGTACGCCGCGCGAGATGCGGAACTTGGGCGCCTCGTGGCCTTGAAATTTGTGGATGTAGAGGTGGTGGCGACGCGCCCGCTGATGGACCGGCTGATTCGTGAAGCGAAAGCGGCATCAGCGTTGAATCATCCGCATATCGTTACGGTTTACGAGGTGGTCCATTCGGCGGGCGAGGTGGCGCTTGCGATGGAACTGGTGGAAGGGGAAGCTCTACGAACATACTGTGGAAAGGCACAGCCCATCACGCAGGTCCTCCGTTGGGGCCGGCAAGCGGCGCAAGCCCTGGCGGCGGCGCACGGCCGGAATATCGTACATCGCGATATCAAACCTGAAAACCTGATGGTGCGAACCGATGGCTACATCAAAGTGCTGGACTTCGGCCTGGCGCGCCACATCACACCGACGGGCCAAGCTGATTCGTCGACCGGTTCGGGAATGCTGCGAGGTACTCTGAATTACATGTCGCCCGAACAGGCTCGGGGCGAAGCCGCCACCAGCGCGAGCGATGTGTTCTCTTTAGGTCTAGTGCTGTATGAATTGATAACCGGCGTCCATCCCTTCCTCTCCGATTCACCGCTCGACACGGCGCACGCTATCGCGCACTCCCGTCCAAAACCGCCCAGCGCTCTGAATCACAAGATTTCCCCTTCGCTGGACTCGCTGCTCCTCGCGATGCTCGCGAAGGCTAGTCGCGACCGCCCTTCCGCCGCCGAAGTTGACCAGAAGCTTGCCGAACTTGAGGCGGGAACCGAAGGGAAAGGACCGCGCGGATTACCGCGGTTCGCCGTGTCAACGCTGGCGGCGTGCCTGGTTTGCATTTTTGTGTTCTGGCTGTTTTGGGGACGCACCACCCAGCCGCGAAAGCCGGTGATGACGCAGTTGACGACACAGGTGAGCGAGAACAGAGTTACGGCCGCAGCTGTGTCGCCGGATGGAAAGACCCTCGCCTTCGCAGCACTTGGACAGTCCATCTACCTGCGACGAATGAGCGACGGTTTCACCCAGCCGCTCAACACGCCATCCGGGCTCAACGTGAGCCGGATTGCTTGGTTCGCCAACGACTCTAGCCTTTTGGTAAGCGGAACAATCGGGAATAGACCCAGCGGGGTATGGGTTATGCCCGTGCGCGGAGGGACGCCGAAGATGGTGATCCCCGACAGCAAGGATGCAGTCCCATCGCCCGACGGAACACGAATTGCCATGACCAACCTCGACGGCTCCGAGATCTGGACAGCGGCGGATAGCGGCGGTAGCGCCCGCGAGGTGCGGGACGGAGGAAGCACCACGTCTTTCTCTGCTCTGATTTGGTCGCCCGACAGCAAACGAATCGCGTATCAGCGGCAGGGCTACGCGCCTCAAAAGGATCGCCTGACGGGCCAGCGTGTGAAGCCCATCGAGAAGAACTACGTGTACAGCTACGAATCGATCGATGTTGAGACAGGCCAGGTGGTCGCTTCGGCAAAGGATGTGGTGCTCAGTTCAGCTTGTGGATTACCGGATGGGCGCGTGTTGTTCTTGCGCTGGGTCTCACCCGAACAGATCCTCAAGGACCAGATCTGGGAGCTCCGAACGGATCCACATACGGGCATACTCCGCGGACCACCCAGGCAACTCTCACACGTGGACGTCTCGGGGCTTTCCAGCATCTCCGCGTCCAACGACAGCAGGCAGATAGTGGTCGTGCTGACGACCGAGCACCCAAACGTCTATATCGCAGACTTGCCACCGGCCGGCACGATTCCCCGGCTACTCGATATGCGGCGATTGACTTTCGCCGAAGCTGCGGAGTTCCCCCACGCCTGGACTCGAGATAATCAGGCGGTCCTCTTCGAGTCAAACCGAACCGGCCATTATCAAATCTACCGGCAGAATGTCGGCCAGAGTGAAGCGGAGCCACTGGTTGTATCCTCTGGTGATGAGGTGTCGCCGCACATCTCGCCTGACGGGAAGTGGGTTCTTTACGACCGATGGGATCGTCGGAATGGAAATCGAATATTGATGCGTGTGGGGGTCGGAGGCGGAACGCCGAAGCGCGTTCCGACGCACGGGCAGTTGGCCGGATTTCGTTGTGCGCTGCAGGCTGGCGCAGGATGCGTGTTGCGATCGGTTGAGAACGGCCAGTATGTCTTCCATGCATTAGATCCCATTCTGGGCGAAGGCCGCGAGCTGGCGAGGACAGCGTTAAGTCCGACTATTCTCGGAGACTGGGACGTTTCCCCGGACGGTTCCCAGGTGGCGATTCCGAACCACGGCCCGAACGAAGCGGTGGTAAGGCTAGTCCCGCTAGAGGGTCGCGGACCAGGCGGGGGGGCTAAAACTGTCACGCTCAGCGGGCTAAAGAACCTCAGCGCGGTCGTTTGGGCCGCCGACGGGCGCGGGTGGTACGTGTCGATCCGGAATCCCTACGCAGGAACACTTTTCTACGCAAATCTCCAGGGCCAATGGCGGGAGCTGTTGCGATCGGACATCCCGCCCTACGTCGTACCGTCACCCGATGGGAAACACGTCGCATTTCCCCAGCCCGTTGCTTCGAGCAATGCATGGCTGTTTCACGGATTCCATTGAGGATTACCCGCGGGTGGCGCAGACATGGTTGTGTGATGTCTGCGATGCGGAGCACTACGGCGTCGGGTCCATCGATAATCCAGTGGCATCATCCAGAAAATAAAATCTCTAACTTGACCAGGGCCAGTCTCGCGGCTCCCGCGGGTGGCGCACAAATGCCGTAGTTTGGCATGTGTGCGATCACGGCATTGGGCCCATCGGCAGAATCGAGGAATCACCCAGCCAATAAAACCGGAAGCTTGACCACGGCCATTTCTCAGGCGAATTAGTAGTACTATGTTAAGTAGTATCATCGTAAATCCGGTCAAATTTAGTTCCGCAGCAAGGGCAGCATCCGTTCGATCTCACCAACCAGGGCTGGATCGCACGGAGAATCTGTTCCCACGTCGCACCAGAAGTTTTTTTTACGACGCAAGTAGATGATCAGAATAAATAAGTAAGCCATTGCGGAAAGAACCAGATGGTGATGAAAGCCCCGCCAGGAACGGCCCTCGAAATGGTCCAGTCCGAGATCATCTTTGCAGCGCTGGAAGTACTGTTCAATATGCCAGCGGGAGCGACTCAGCTTCAGGCAGCGGGCTTTGGCGGGCTGCCGGTCGAGATGAGCCAAGTAAGAGTGATAGGGTTCGGGATCACCGTCCGGCCAGTCGACCACCAGCCAGACCTTCTCCAGTTCGCCCCCGGCGTGGCGCAGATCGTGCGGCAAAAACACCTCTCGCCACGCCAGACGGGTTCGCCGGGTTTGCCCTCCGGCCGCTACCCAGGAGCACGGTTTCCAATCCGTCTCCGGAATGCGGCGCGTCAATTCCGCCAGGGTCTGGGCCGGAGGTTGGCCGGCGCGCACGGGGCGCCGAACCCGTTTCACCTCCGTTTGAACTTCATGATCCCAGCCCTTGAGGGAGTTGCCATCCGCTTGCAGAAAAAACTCCATCCCCAACGCCCGCACTCCGGCCCGAAAGGCGGCGTTGTTCCCGTAGGCGCAGTCCCCCAACACCGGAGCCGGAGGCACACCGTCCCGCCGGGCTTGACGAAGAATCTCCAACGCCAACTCCGGCTTGGTGGCGAAGGGAACCTCCTCCGGAATCCCCGCGGCCGCACAGCGCTCGCGGTCCTGAGTCCAGCTCTCCGGCAGATACAGCCGGCCGCCCACCGGGGCGGCGACCCATCCGTCACTGACCACCACTTCCACACTCACTTGGCAATTGGCCTGTTTGCCGACCGCACCGCAATATTGATGCGAAACCCCCACCGAGTGCGTGCCGTCTTTGACCCAACCGGTT
>JBOGJT010000216.1:0-5355 GCA_050745065.1 Terriglobia bacterium | reverse complement strand
CGCCAGAGGGACGCGCCAGCCCCCGACTGTGATGAACATGGCGAGCATCGGAATAAGACGAGGTGGACGGCTGCGATGCGGAGACATTATCGGGTTTCCATTCTGAACGCTTGCCGTGGCGGTGCATAGGCACGCTGCGCTTGTCCCGACGCGGCGTAGCCACTCGCCCCGCAAATGCCCCAGAAACTGAGAATACATCGGTTGGCGAATAATGCGCCTCCCGCAAGGGCGCGCAACGAAAATAAAAGAGTTCCGCTTTGCGTTGCTTAGCGCGCTGCCGCTCTTGTGAAAGTCTGCTTACCTTTTCACGCCTTCTGAGAAGCTGTGAAAAAATTCGAATCTGTCATGCTGCTATGCAAATAGCCCATGTGCACACTGAAAACACAGGGCTTATGTCCGCAGGGCCATTTTCATCCTACGTGGTGCGCCGAAGGCGCATGGTGTCTGTCCTGAAAATAGCCAGACCCGGTGTTGAAAATAAATGGGTTGTGGTGCTCTTCGTAGGAGCGCTGCTTGCCGTGCCCTCACGCGTAGGGTCGCTGCTTGCTGCGCCCGCAACGCCGAATTTTCGTGCTTTGCGAGTGGCGGGAAGCGACATGACCGATTCCTCCGACTGACACGCTTCCGGAGTTTTTTAGCAAGGTGCCGCGGGCCTCCGCATTTGCAGCAGCCCACGGCACATTGGCAGTCTACGCGCGGAGCCCCAAGACCCCCTTCTGGCGGCGATAGATCAACGCCGCGAAGCCGAGTAGCCCAGTTCCGAGCAGGACGAGCGAGCCCGGTTCCGGCGTGGTAGTTGGCGTAGTTCCAGTCACGGTGAAGCCGCCGGTGCTCGGCGCTTCTTCCAAGCTGAAGACCGCCGTCCCTCCGTCGGCAAGGCCGCCGGTGAAGTTCACACTTCCATTATCGGAGTCCGTGATGGTAAAGGAGGTGTTGGGACCCGCATAGCCTGTGGAGTCACCTGGAGTTGAAGCGCCGCACGGAAAGCTGGCTCCTCCGGTAAAATCACAGTCGGGCGAGAAGGCGCCATCGCCATCGAAGCCAAAGATGTCGCTCCCACTCAGGCTGATGCTGCCGACAGGGGAACCGCTATTGTTGATAACGCCGACGAGTTGGTCCTCGACGCCATCGTAAGCCGGTTGGCCGGTGATGGTAATGCTGGCTGCGCCACCCGTGCTGAGTGTGATGATCGCGTTGCATCCGTCGGCATGCCCGAGCTGCGGACACGGCGGATTTGCTGACGCCCACGAGAGTCCGGAACACAAAAGAATCATGCCGGCTCCCAGAGCAACTGAAACTAGATTTTTGATTTTCATATGCTATTTGGAAAGAGGCGATTCATCGAACACCGAATGAAGTCCCCCCTTTTCCCTCCTTAATTAGGTTTGGATTTTTTCAAGAACCGGCAAAGTGCCCAAACACCGGCTCAGGTTATAGCTTGCTGCACACTTCTGACTGCCCAGGGAAGGGTTGCCTCTCAACGGAATCGCTTGGGCGCCTCGCGAGAGGGCGCTCAAGCCAAAAAGAGAAACTCCCGATATACTCTTTATGCGAGTCCGCTCCCTGCTCCTCGCACAGTATTAAATCTTGGATTTTCGATCAATGGTTGGCGTGTGATTCTTTGATGATCAAAATGTGATGGTTGTTAAACCCATATGGTGAGACAGCTTACGACAAGGCGGCCACGCCGGCCGGGCGCCGCGTCGAGAGAAGTGATGGGTGTCGTTTTACCAGGCAGGTATTGCCGCGATAATTCATTCGCGCCGGAATTTTATTTGCGAGACCTGGATTGCCGGCCCAGATTCCCGGTATAATTTCAAGTCCACGAGGGGGCTTACCCGTTACCCATGCCAAACAACTCCCCCATATCGAAAATCCATTTCGACGTGTTTGAGCTGGACCTCAAAGACGGTGAGCTTCGCAAGGAGTGCCTCGCCGTCAAGCTGGCGCCCCAGCCGTTCAAGATCCTCGCGTTGCTGGCCAGCCGCCAAGGGCAAATTGTGGCGCGGGAGGAGATTCAGCGAGTCATTTGGGGCGACGAGACCTTCGTTGATTTTGACGTGGGGCTGAACCAATGCATCCGGCAGATCAGGGCGGTGCTGGGAGACGATGCCCAAAATCCCCGATTCATTGAGACGCTTTCGCGCCGCGGATACCGCTTTATTGCGCCCGTCGAGCCGGTAAAGGAGGAGATAGCCCCGGAAGTCACAACGTCCGAGTCTGGAAACGTGGACGTAACCGGTTTCCCGCCGGTGCGGATTGATCTAACGCCAGACCATCTCATCAGCGTACGGCAGGAAGCACCGATAACGCGCGGGAAAGGGGTGAGGAATGGGCTCGCGAGCCGTCTTGGCGTCAAACGAACTCTCGGGATCGCCGCGGCCGCCTTCCTCGTTGCAATTGTCGTGATAGCGGTCATCTTCGAAGCCTTCGGCCCGAAGAACTTTTGGACCGAACTCCTTCGCCGCGGGCAGGAAAAAACGATCCGATCGTTGGCGGTGCTGCCTTTCCGAAATCTTTCTGGCGACGTAGAGCAGGAATACTTCGCCGAGGGCATGACGGATCAGCTCATCACCAATCTGGCGCAAATCCCGTCGATCAGAGTCGTTTCCCTGACTTCCGTAATGCGGTATCGGAAAGCCCAGAAGTCGCTGCCAATTATTGCCCGCGAATTGAACGTGGATGCCATTGTGGAAGGCACAGTGACGCGCTGGGGAGATCACGTGAGGGTCACAGCCCAACTGGTGCAGGCGGAGCCGGAGAAACATTTGTGGGCCAAGTCTTACGAGCGGAGCATGGGAGATGCGTTGAACTTGCAAGGCGAGGTTGCTGAGGCGATTGCAACAGCGATCCGGGTGAAATTGACGCCGCAGGAGCGGACGCGAATTGGCGCGCGCCACCCATCAAATCCGGCTGCCGAAGCGGCGTATTTCAAGGGCCATTATTATTTTGAAAAGAGCCAGACGCAATGGAATCGAGGCGCAGATGCGCCGCTGAACCGGAGCATCGAATATTTCCAGCAGGCTACCGCCATTGACCCGAGATTCTCATTGGCGTACACCGAACTGGCGACTGCCTATGACATGCTGTTGATGACGGATGCGCCCGATCCTTTTGAGCGCCCGGCTGACGTATCTGCCAAAGCCAAAGCCGCGGCCCTCAAAGCGATCGAGATCGACAACGCGAGCGTCGGCGCGCACTCCGCCCTTGCTTGGGCCCGCTTTGTGTACGACTGGGATTGGACGGGCGCTGAGGCGGAGTTCACGAGGGCCATCGATTTGAACCCCGGCTTCTCCACGGGGCATTACTGGTATGCGATGTTTTTGACGGCGATGGGCAGACAGCAGGAAGCTATGACTCACATCCGCCGGGCCGAGGAGCTTGACCCTGTCTCGCCGTCGACGCGGCTGGGAGGCGCATGGATTTTCTACCACGCGCGCCGCTACGATGAGGCCATCCAGGAGGACCGCGCGGCGCTTGCGCTGAACACAAATTCTGCGCGCGCTCATTACTCCCTGGGTTGGGCTTGTGTCAAGATTGGTTCGTTTCAACAAGCCGCCTCGGAATTCAAAACGGGCGCCAGATTATCCGGCGGGGACACACAAACGCTCTGGGCCTATGGAGCTTATCTCGATGCGGTGTCCGGAAAGAGAGAGGATTCACTTAAAATGCTTCGGCTTCTGAACGCACAGAGGAAACCTTCGCGCATATCCCCTTACGTCGTGGCGGAAATCTACGCCGCGCTGGGCGACAGGGACCGTGCATTCTCCAGTCTCGAAACGGCTTATCGAGAGCGGCGGTGGGAGATGGTCTACCTTGAAGTTGACCCTGACCTCGACCGCGTTCACACCGACCCGCGCTTCGCGGAGCTCGTGCGCCGCATGAACTTGCCGCCGCATCGGCAGCTCGCCCCCGCAGCGGCCGGGATCCCAACGCTACAGCAGCTTGCTCCGCCGGATGATCTTGAGTTTATTCAATGACAGAAGCTCGTAAACGGTCCCGCACCATTCGATGCGGCGCACGAATCCCGCCAAAGCGAAATTGAAGAGCATCACCCACGGAACTAGCGGCGCAAGCTGCCAGTAACACGCCCCGTAGCGAGCCCAGTTGTCTTTTTCCTGTGGGAGTATTTCCTTCGCCGCCACCGTCCTTAAGCCGCCTTTCACCATGCCCAACGCCGTGATCGCGGCCAGAAACGCAATCGCCGCGATGCGATGGACGGCGCTCGCGGAGCAAGCGATCAGCGCGATTCCCCACACGAAGGTGACGCCGTAAAGACCGAAGGAGGCCACGCCGAGCGCCCAGTAGCGGGCGTTGTAAACGCGCGTGATGATGATCTGCCGGTTTGCCCAAGTCAGCAAACCACGCAAGCCCAATTCGTTGCGCGAAGCCACCAGGCAGCGCGGCTCAAAACGGATTGCGCCCCCGGCGTCGTGCACAGCCCGCGTGATGGCATAGTCATCGCTCACCGTACCCTGCCAATACTCCTCCGCCACGCGCAGGCGTCGAAACTCCTCTCTGCGGATGGCCATGGATCCGCCCCACGCGAAATTGTGTGTGTGTTCTCCCATCATCGTGGCAACGGAACTGTCCCAGGCGGCGCGCAGCCGGGAAGCGAATCGCGGTCCCGGTAAATACCAGCGAAAGCCCGTGCTGATGGTGGTTTTTGAATCTTTGAGCGGCGCCACCAATGCCCGCAGCCAGCCGTCGCCGGGTTGGGCGTCGATGTCAGCGAATACCAACACCTGGGCCTCGGCATCTACGGACTTCAGCCCGGCCAGAAGATTATTCACCTTCTCACCGCAAGTGTCCGAGTAGCCCGCGACGGCAAGCGCGCATTTCCGGTGTTTTCCCGGACCAGCCGCTTCGGTCTGTCGCGCCAGCCGCGAGAGGCAGTCATGCGCCGGATCGCTCGCCGAAGCGACCGCGAAAATGACTTGGTATTGCGGGTAGACCTGCGTTAGGAATTTGATCGCGTTCTGTTCCAGGTCTTCGCTGAGACCCTTGCACGGAATGATAACGGCAGCGGGCGGATGATACGGGCCTGGCAGCCGCTGCTGGCTGCGGCGCAGGAAGCGCAGAAATTGAAATCCGCCGCGCAATGACAAGACGCTCTGCAGCGTAAGAAGAACGGCCAGTATAATGAATGCGGTCATGGCGCCGAAACAGTCTTTGATCTCGAAAAGGCGGCGGAAAGAACTTCCTAACCCGGACGATTCATGAAGTTCGGTTCGACAGTTAGGGGGGCACGGTTTTAACCGTGCCGTTAAACGGCGCCTTAAATTTCCTTGTCTTGCCGGCTGAGCGGATCGTTATAACAATCCGCTCATCCGGCAAGACAAAGGGAATAGAACG
>JBOGJT010000215.1:0-2642 GCA_050745065.1 Terriglobia bacterium | reverse complement strand
CAGCAGGGGTGAAAAATAAACAAACGCTGGCAAAGACGCTAACCCGGGATTATTTATGAAGTTCGGCTCGACAGTCAGGAGGGCACGGCCGGTTTTCAAGATGGGGCCGTGCCGTTAAACGACGGCTTAAATTTCCTTGTCTTGCCGGCTGAGCGGATCGTTATAACAATCCGCTCATCCGGCAAGACAAAGGGAATAGAACGATGCAAGCTTTCGGCAGGGTTAAAACTCCGCCCTCCAACCATTCCTGAATAATCCGGCTGTGGCGGTCAAAATGACCCACTGCGCAAGCGGCTTGTCGCCGCCAGGGGCGCAGCCGACCGCAACGATGATAGACTGGAAGTTTCGCAGCGCAACGAGGGCCTCGATCATCGGCAAGACCTCAGCAAGGAAGAATTTGCCCAAGTGCAATCCCAATGTGCCGGCCCGCCGTACTGGCGCAGTCCTGCTTATTGCCGCCGTGGTTCTTGGCGCGGCATTGCGATCGAAAGCTGCGGCGCCAGACTTGCCGGCGCAGACCGGCGCTGCAATCCTCAACCATTTGAACGCGGCCATAGGCTGGTACCGGCAGGTGGCCAGTATCGATCAAACGGCTGGCAAGCCCAGCGACGCTCTCTTCCTCGAAAATGCCCGCAGCCTGGCACTACAAGCATTACGGCTGGCGTTCGAGTCAGCCAAGGCAGAGGCTGCGTTGATAACGGAAGCCCCGGCCGGCGGCGGCCAAGGTGCTGGTTCGAACTCCCAGGCACTTCCCGAACAAAAGAACCTCTCGACTGCCGCGACAAACGTCGCCACTCAAATCAGCCGGACTCAGTCGCAGATTACCGCGCTGAACCTGCAAATCCAGCGGTCCGGCGCATCACAGCGCGCCCGCTTGACTTCCAAGCGGGACGCGCTGCAAGGCGACCTGAAGCTGGAGAACGCGCTTCAGGACGTAATCAAAAAACTCTCTATCTTCGCAGCCGCGAGCGAGAGCGGCTCGACCGGACTGGAGAAAAAGATCCGCGATCTCGAGCAATCGCTTCCTGCTCTCGCCGTCACAACATCCGCACACGGTGCAAAACCCGCGGCCGCGGTGACGTCGCCCGCGCCCAAAAATTCGACGCGCTCCGGGCTCATCGCCCAGGCGTCCTTCGTGATCAGCGAAATGCGGAGCATGCGCGACATCGACCATCTCCTGGACGAAACATCTCACGTCCAGCAGGCGGCGAGTCAACTCCGGAATCCGCTTCTTGAGAAACTGAAGGCTACAATTCAGGACGGCCGCGATGCAGTGAACCAGTCCACCGCGTCTGGCGCGTTACAAACGGACGCCGCGCGCCGCCACCTGGACGCCCTTACCGCCCAATTCAAACAACTCTCGGACGCCACGCTCCCGCTCACCCAGGAAATCATCCTGCTCAGGCAATGCAGATCGAGTTTGCAGGCTTGGCGCAGCTCGATTCGAAAGGAATACACCGGCGTTCTGGAGTCCTTACTCGTCCGGGTGTTCGCCATCCTGATCGGATTGGCGCTTGTTTTGTTGCTTTCGTCCCTCTGGCGCCGCGCCACGTTTCGCTACGTGCATGAAGCGCGAAGACGCCGCCAGCTGCTGGCGCTGCGGCGGGCCGTTACCGGCTTCCTCATGGCCGTGGTGATTATCCTTGGATTCGTGAGCGAATTCAGTTCGCTGGCTACGTATGCCGGACTTCTTACCGCGGGTGTTGCCGTGGCCCTTCAGGCGGTCATCCTTTCGGTGGCCGCCTATTTCTTCTTGATCGGGCGGTACGGCGTCCGCATCGGCGACCGCATCACCGTGGCGGGTGTCACCGGGGACGTGGTCGACATCGGATTGGTGAGGCTTTATCTGATGGAGCTGGCGGGCACCGGCATCGATCTTTATCCCACCGGCCGCCTGGTGGCCTTCTCGAATTCCGTCCTCTTTCAGACGACAACTCCGCTGTTTAAGCAGATCCCAGGCACCGCCTATGCGTGGCACGAGGTCGCAGCCAAACTTGCCGCGGGCGCCAGTTATTCGATGGCGGAAGATAAAGTGCTGGAGGTCGTCAACTCGGTCTACGTGCACTACAAGGAGGCGCTCGAGCGCGACCATAATTCGGTCGAGCACCTCATGGACTCTCAAATCCCGGCGCCCAGCCCACGCGCGCAATTGCAGTTCGTGGACGGAGGTATTGAGCTTCTCGTGCGCTATCCCGTCGAGATCCGCAGGGCTTCTGAAATCGACAATCAAGTGACCCGGAAGCTGATGGAGATGATGAACACCGACCCGGAGCTCAAGGCATCCGTGGGGTCGATCCAGATTCGTTCCGCAATCAAGGCTTGAGTTAAGTTCGAGGAGTTAGTTTTAGCGAGGTGGCGGAAGGCACGCCAGCATCACCATTTTGTCGGTGTGCTTCTCTTGTTGGGCGCCGCATGCGGTCGATCACAAGACGATTGATCGTGGCTGCCCGTTTGCAGCTTCCGGTGGGAACGCTAATGCTGGTGAAGCTTCAGATTGGCGTTCAGCGAGCCGCGGCGGTAGCCTTCGAGGTCGAGCGTGACGTACGCGAAGCCGAGTGATTTGAAGATGTCAGTAAACTTTGCGGCCATCCCGGTGTTCAAGGCGAGCGGCAGCTCTTCCGGCGCAATCTCCAGGCGGGCGA
>JBOGJT010000214.1:0-24217 GCA_050745065.1 Terriglobia bacterium | reverse complement strand
TTTCCCCAACTGCTCGCTTCCTTCAATGTGCTGCTCGAAAGCGCGCCGTCGCGCACGTCGGCCACGGTGACCTGGACGGCGTACTTGTGCATGGGTACGTCCACGCCAAGGGTCTCGGCGGCCACCACCACGTCCTGGGTGAAATTCTTGGGAACGCCGCCGCCGATCATCAATAACCCAGTAGCCGGGTTCTTGATCTTCAACTGCGTCAGCTCGTAAAAATCCTTCACGCTGTCGAGCGTGACTTTGGGCCGTTCGCCGCGTGTATGCTGGTGCATCACCAAACCGAATCCCGCCGAGCAATCGCTGAAGGCGGGGCAGAAAACCGGAACGTCCTTGCGATACGCTTCGAGCACGATGCTCTCGTCTGTTTTTCCATTTCGCTCGAGCCATCCGCCCATTTCGCGGATGACCTCACGGGAAGAGTAGGGGCGCGGCTCGAGGCTGTCCGCGATCACGCGCACCGTGTCATCGCAAACGCGCAGTTCGTCTTCGTCAATCAGCGTGTCGTAGATGCGGTCGATATGAAGCTCGCGCAGGGTGGCGTCATCCATTCCCGCGCGCAGGCGCTCTTCCGCGATGTAGTGATGGAAGCCAAGCGCTTCGAAGAAATCCTGGTCCACGATGTTTGCGCCCGTGCTCACGATACCGTCCACCATGTTGTGCCGTATCAGGTCCACGAACACCTGCTTCAGGCCGGCGCTGATCAAGGAGCCCGCGAGGCAGAGGATCACGCCGCACTCCTGGTCGCGCAGCATGCGTTCGTAAATCTCGGCGGCGCGGGCGAGGTCACGGGCGCTGTAGGCCATCCAGCGCATCGCGCCAACCAGGGAGGTGACGTCGTGCGCCTTGATGTCGACGTGTTGGATCTTGTCGCGCAGAAAATCGGATTTATTCATCCTGTTCCTTTCTCCGCAGCACTCGCTTTGTAGCACAGAGTTTTGTTTTTGAAACTCTGCGGTTTTTTTCATCGCAACCACGAGATCTGTCATTCTGAGACCTTTGGCCTCTCTCAGGGTAAACTTCGCCAAGCATCGGCTTGTGCTGGACCGGTCGCCGGGAAAAGCAGATTCTTCGCTTTGCTCAGAATGACAGCAAAATAAGTCTTCGGCCAACCGTCACGGATAGTGTTCTTTCAGGAATTCCGCGATGGCCCGATAAGCGCGTGTAAGCGTTCCCTCATCCGCAAGATAGACAATGCGGAAGTGCCGGGCGGCATCGAGCGCGCCAAACCCGCTGCCGTGCACTACGAGCACCAACTTCTCCACAAGCACCGCGCGCACAAATTCTTCGTCGCTTGCCGGAATATCCAGCTTCGGAAACGCATAAAACGCGGCGCGGGGTGGAACACAGCTCAGCCGCGGCGTCGCGCGCGCCCATGCAACCGTAAGGTCGCGGCGCGCCCGGAGCTTATTGCGAAGCACGGCGAGGTGATCCTGCGGCCCCTCAAGCGCCGCGCGGACGGCGTATTGCATCGGCTTGTTGCCGCTGAGCCTGGAGCGCACCAGTTGATGCAGCGCCGCAACGTAACCCTTAAGCGCGCCTTCCGGCCCGCTGACAATCGCCCAACCAACCCGCCAGCCGGGCGTGAGATAGCCCTTGGAAAGTCCTTTGAACGTAACCATTGGCAGGTCGGGAGCCAGTGCAGCCAGAGTGGTGTGAGGCTCGCCGTCGAAGACCAGCTTGTCGTAAATCTCATCGGAGAGAATCACCAAGCGATGGCGCCGCGCGATCTCGACCATACCTTCAAGCGTTTTTCGGGAGTATACCGCGCCCGTAGGATTGTTAGGATTAATTACCACCAGCGCCCGCGTGGCCGGCGTCACCTTCGCGGTGAGATCGTCGAGATCCGGTTCCCAACCCTGGCTTTCGTCGAGGCGGTAGGAAACGGCGTCAACGCCCAGCTTGGCCAGGATGGCCGAGTAAAGCGGGTACTCTGGGCAAGGAGTGAGCACGCTTTCGCCCGGATTTACGAGGCCCGTGAGGCAGATGTCCGCCGCCTCGCTGACACCGTAAGTCACAAACGCCGTCTGAACGCCGCGAATGCCTTCGCGGTCCGCGCTGGCGCGAATCGCAGCCAAGGCTTCCGGCAGTCCGATTGACGGCGCGTAGCCGTTCTTACCATCGCGCATGGCCCGCGTCACCGCCTCGATCAGGTGCGGCGGCGTCTCGAAGTCGAATGCCAGCGGATCCCCGATGTGGAGAGGAATGATAGTCTTCCCCTGGTTGGCGAGCTGATCCGCCAGCGTCGCAACGTCACGGATGGCGTAGCGGACGTGTTCTACGCGCCGAGCGGGCGCAACTTCACGCATCTCTCCGGTGAAAACCATATACCCACATCAAAGCAGAAATAGAGGCGAGAGACAAGAGAGGAGACTTGAGACACTGGGCCATTGGGTCATTGTGTCATTGAATCATTGCAGAGCCAGTTTCGGGACGCTTGCTGTTCAATGAACCAATGACCCGATGATTCGATGGATCGATTGCCGTCTTTTCTCACTGGTTTTTGACCACGTGCAAAGTGACATCGACCTTTATCACATGCCCGCTCACGGGATCGGTGGCCATCGTGCTTTGGGTGGTCTGGCCATCGTGCATGATCAGATAGAGGTCCGTGGAGAAACTGCTGAACACCGGGCTGCCGGGGCTCGAGGGCACCGCCCCTTTCCCACGTGAGGCGCTCGGGGGCGAATAGATCGACGACCAATTGACGGCCGCGTGAACTCCAAACTTGCCGTCATCCAGCGAATCGACATTGCAGTCGATGCTTGTGCCAGCGTGCTGGTAGTTGTACCGCAGAGGGGCGGTGCCAGCGAGGATCGGGACGTTAAGTCCCATTCGCAGGCTGGTTCCAGACCGGTGGCGCGGGGGATTTGTGTAAAGCAAAAGGGCATAGGGCAGACTGATGACTCTTTTCGCGCCCGCGTATTCGTTGATCACTACCTCGACCTTAAGCGGGATCAGGGGTTTTGCGGCTTCGGCCGGTTTCGCCGCATTTTGCGCCGCGGCCACGGCCGCCAGCACGAGCCAGCTCGTCATCGCCATCACGGCGATTTTGGTGCGATGTTTCATCGCTTCCTCCCGGTAGAACTTGTAGCGGCGCCCTCTGGCCGCCGGTTTTTACTGCCAAATACCGGCGGCCAGAGGCCGCCGCTACAATGGCTCTCATCATGTCATTCCCGCGCGCGCGGGAATCCATCGCTCGCTGGACCCGATCTAGCCGACGAGGGCTCGTCATCGAGCTTGGCGATCTCTATCGGCTTAATTTCGATTGGCGCAGGCACGAGCGTCCCATCCGGCGCGCGCTTAAAACCCGGCGGCACTTTCAGCAGCGATTCACCATTGATCCTGCCCGTTCGCGTTCCGATAACGAGTTCGAGTACGAGCGCCATTTCATTCTTTGGCACCAGGACGTGCGGCGTTTCCTCGCCTGGGACTTTCATCCGATGCGCGCGGCGACTTGCTTCTGCTCGTGCGCGCAGAATGGTTCTCGCCCCCGGCAGCGCCGCATTGGCAGCCACGGTCAATCGTTTTTGGATTGACCGCTGGCTTTCTTCGGCCGCCTGGGAATCACGGCCAGGAAGGCGCTGGCCGCGGCTATGCTCGACACGCACTGCACTCGTGGGTGCAGCGGCCGCCACGTTGATTTCCTCCTTGGTGGATTGTGGGCCTTGGGCTGGACGGCGGTAATTCTTCCAGACGACCGCGGCTGCGATTGCGACCGCGCATGCCAGCGCTATGGCAGCCCATTGCGGCGCGTGGAAGGGACGCCAAAAACGAGCGTTCGAACGAACGGCTTCCTCGGCAATCTTTTGCCGGAGCCGCGACTCAAAATGAGCGGACGGCTCGGAAGCGAGAGAGCGCTCCAGCGTTTGGTCAATCGCCGCAAGCAATCGGCGTTCACGCTCGAGCGCTTCCCCGCAACCCGCGCACGCTTCCAGATGACGGCGAAGCTCGGCTTCCCGCGCGGCATTGTGCTTCTGTGAAACTCCGAGCGCCGAATCGATGATCCACGTTTTGTATCGCTTGCAATTCATCTTGTCATTTTTGAAGGTTACAAATTACAGCCGCATCCGCCATTGTAGCGACTGGGTGGCGCAGACGCGGCGCGGTTTGCCGTGTCTGCGATCTTGCACTTCGCAGACATCAAAACCCGATATCTGCGCCACCCGGGTTTGACGGTTTGTTGACGGCTGATAGCTTCTTTTGCTCGTCACTCGTCACTGCTTTTAACGAATCTCCTCAGCTTGTCCGCCAACTTTCTTCTTGCCAAATAAAGTCTGGATTTCACCGTCCCTTCTGGCAGGCCCAGGAGCCGCGCCGTTTCCGCCGTCTCGTAGCCCTGAATTCCCGCCAGCACCATAACCGCCCGGAGTCTCTCCGAAAGCTGATCCATGGCGAGGTAAAGGGTGTCTTCAAACTCCCTCGATACTGCCAGTTGCTCAGCCGTCAGAGGCATTTCAGAGGGCGCCGCCGCAGCCTCCCTCCGCTCCCGGCGGCGCACGGAGCGCTGGCGGTCGATCGCCAGGCGCCATGCTATGCGAACGAGCCATGCGTCAAGGCGCTCCGGGTCGCGCAAGCGGCCCATGTTGCGGTGCGCTCGCAGCAGCGTCTCCTGGGCCACGTCTTCTGCGTCCTCGCGATTGTGAAGCACCCCGAGCGCTACGCGGAACGCGAGGCGTGAACATGCAGTGAGCCGTTCTTCTAATTCACGTTGCGTCAGGGCGCGGGAATTCACCTCCGCCTGTATGACCTCTCCCACGAGCGCTTCCATAGCCGTTCCATTAAGCAAGACGCCGCCACCGCATGTTTGGTTCACTGAGGCGAATTGAGCCATTGAATCATTGCAAAGAGGCGAGCCATCAGCTATCAGCAATCAGCGGCTGCCAATCAGCGCTCGGGAGATCGCGTCACAAGAAGGAGATTAGTGGATCAGGCGTTTGCTCAAAGCTGACGGCTGATCGCTGAGAGCTTCTTTCGTGGCGGAAGTGAGCCGGAATCGAACCGGCCGGTCCACCCGAGGCAGACCCACAGGATTTGAAGTCCTGGGCGGACACCAGCCCACATGCACTTCCGCAATGATTCTAATGTGCCGTGATGAGATCGTCAAAGGACGGAAATGATCTGCCGGAGTTCCCTCCTGGATCAGGAGGGTTAGTGGACGTCGAACGATGCGATTATCTCTACCGCCCTCCGGCCGCCGCTACAGCGAAAACTGTCACGATGATATGTAATCCTCACTAAGAGGCGCCGTAAAATTGACATTGCGCGAAGCCGTCGGGCAAGATCAATCATGGCTATGACCACCGAAACACAATCCGGCTCGACGGGCGGCGTCATCAGCAAAATTCGCACGACGCTCGAAATGATCAAGTTCGAGCACTCGGTTTTTGCCCTGCCGTTTGCACTGACGGGCGCTCTGCTCGCGGCTCACGGATGGCCAACGTGGTGGCAGGTTCTTTGGGTCGTCGTAGCGATGGTGGCGGCGCGGAGCGCGGCCATGACGTTTAACCGCATTGCCGACCTGAAGATGGATGCCCGGAACCCGCGCACCCGGCAGCGCGCGTTGCCCGCCGGGAAACTCGGCCTGGGATTTGCTGTGGGCTTCACGGTGATCGCCTGCGCGGTCTTTATTTTTTCCGCCGCTCAGCTTAACCGGCTTGCCTTTGATCTCTCTCCGGTGGCGTTGGCGATTCTATTCGGTTACTCGTACACGAAGCGCTTTACGTGGCTCTCGCATCTCGCGCTCGGGGTTTGCCTGGGCCTTTCGCCCGTCGCCGCCTGGATCGCCTTGCGCGGCGACGTGACGCTAGGCATTGTGCTCCTTGGCGCCGCGGTCACATTGTGGGTGGCCGGATTCGACATGATTTACGCCTGCCAGGACGTGGATTTTGACCGCCGCGAAGGGCTTTCATCTTTTCCCGGGCGCTACGGCATCCGCGCCGCCCTTACCGGATCGACTCTGCTGCACATCGTAATGCTGGGCCTTCTGATCGCCGTGATAAGGATCGAACACCTCGGCTGGCTCTCGGGCCTGGGAGTGGCCCTGGTTGCCATTTTGCTGGCCTACGAGCATCGCCTGGTAAAACCCTCGGACCTCACGCGGTTGAACGCCGCATTCTTTACCATCAATGGCTATATCAGCGTGCTTTTCTTCCTGACCTGGGCTGGTGACATTCTGTCCCGCGGGAGGATTTAATAGGTGGCGGAAAAACTCGGCGGCCATGTCATTCTGGGGAGCCGAAGGTGGTTCTGAGCGAAACGAAGAAAGAATCTCACAACTCATCGATTCAACACAAAAGCGGATTCTTCGCGGAGTTTACCCTGAGCGCAGCCGAAGGGCTCAGAATGACAGCCCAATAGGGTTTTTGCGCAAACTGCTATGGGCGCGGCGAGCAGCGCCCCTCCGCAGGATAGCAAAAGTCCCCGCCCGCGAATATCTGCACAATGCTAACCCCTGCTGTCTATTCAAGTTATCTTCTTTGATTACTTTGACCGCCATCCCTCCAAAAATTCCTAATCCCTTCCACCTGATTTGCCGATAGCTATTAGCGAGGTGTCTCAATCGCGTTGCTGTCCGGTTGCAAGAGCGGAGTGCCTTTGATGAAACAACGAGAACAAACACGGGTGACGGCGGGCGGCGAGGCGGGGTTCAGTCTGGTCGAGCTGTTAATTGTGATCGTCATTATTGCCATCACCGCGGGAATAGCCTCGATGGTGGTCACCGACGTACTGCCCACGATTCATGCAGATTCAGCGCTCGATATGGTGGTATCGCAGCTCCAGCAAGCTCATGAGGACGCTATCGACCAGCGGAGGAATTATCTCGTGACGTTTGCTGGAACGCATGAATTGATCATTAATCGGGTGAACCTCGACGGTACCGAAACGCAGGTGGCGGATTATTTCCTGTCGAGCGGAATGACCTACACCGTGATTACCGGCGTGCCGGACACGCCGGACGGATTTGATAGCGGAACGCCTCTCAATTTTGGCGACGGCAACAACCTCAGTTTCAACAGTGATGGAACCGTGTTCGACGGCGCCGGACGTCTGGTGAACTACGAGGTCTTCATGGCTATCGCGGGCCGAACCACGTCGGCGCGCGCGGTGACTGTGATGGGCGCGACGGGCAGGCTAAAAGGCTATCGGTATAACGGGTCGACGTGGAATTGAGGAACGGCTCCGTAGGGGCGCAGCAAGCTGCACCCCTACGAAGCAGCAAGCGGCAAAGCGGGTAGCCACGGCGCGGCGTTTGTGCCGTGGGGTCTTGCCTTGGATGAGTAAAAGCCCACGGCATGCAAACCGTGCCGTGGCTACCTCTACGTCAGTCAGCATGACAGTGCGCCATCAATAGACTGTGAGGAAGGAATGACACCAAGCGCCCACTCGAGCGAAAGCGGCTTGAGCCTGATTGAGGTGATGATTGCCGGCTTTGTTTTGAGCGTCGGACTGCTCGGCCTCGCTTATGCGTACGGGCAGGGGACGGCGGTTGTGCTCACTACTCAGCAGGACGCGATCGCACGGCAAAAGGCACGCGAGGCTATGGAGGACGTTCTCACGGCGCGCAACACGGATACGCTGACGTGGGATCAGCTCAATAACGTGAGCAACGGGGGCGTTTTTATCGATGGAGTCCAGCAATTGACCACTCCTGGACCGGACGGAATCGTTGACACCGCCGATGACGGCGCGGTTGAAACGATCGTCAGGCCGGGCATCGACGGGTTGTTGTCAGATGGGACGACGGTGAACTTAACCGGTTACACGCGGCAAATCCAGATTACTTCGATCAACGCCGACCTGAAGCAGATTACCGTAACCATTACCTACAGGACGGCGGCGGGGATCGCCCGGAATTACACATTGACGTGCTATGTGTCGCCCTATATCTAGCGAGGCTTCGGCTGCGCATGGCGGCGCGTGTCGCGCCCTCCGGCCTTTTGCCGTTTCTGCAGCGGCGCTGCCTGCTGCGCCCGAGACCAGCGGGCGCAGCAAGCATCGCCCCTACAGAACCACAAGCGGCAGAGCGGCAAAAGTACCACGACGAACGTGGTTCATTCGCATCAACTAGTTTTTGCAGCTTTTCAGCCTTCAACAAACCGGCGGTGCGTCCTTATGAAAAATAATGCGCGAGGCGTAGGACTAATGGAGATGTTGATCGCCATGCTTCTGACGGTGATTCTCCTCGGCGCGGCTTTTGGCTTTTTTGATGGCATGGAGAGCATGTCCGAAGAGGTTTCGGTGATGTCCGAGGCGAACAACAGCTTGCGGGGGTCCGCGGATTTGATCACGCGGGATATCTACGCGGCGGGCACCGCTATTCCGGCGGGCGGCATTCCGATTCCCACAGGACCTGGATCCGTACAGGTGAAACGGCCGGGACCGGGCAGCACGTACTTTCCGGCCACGAACGGCGTGTTGTCCGTCATCACGCCGGGGCCGGGTCTGAGCGGGACGATCGGCGGCATTCCGTCCGACGAAATCACCGTGATTATGGTGGACGAGAACTGGACTGGCCAACCTGCACTTCAGATTTCGAGCATCACCGACTCGGTATCCAACGGCTACACGGTGAACGTCACCGTGCCGCCAAGCTGCACTCAAAATTGCACGATGGCCGCGGGGGGCGCTTACAACGTGAATGTGGGCGACCTTCTAATGTTTACCGCGAGTGGAGGGTCGGCGCTGGGACTGGTGACGAGCGTGGATACCACGAATAACATCGTGTATTTCGCCGCTGATCCGCTCAACCTCGATCAGGTCTGCGCCGCGCAGGGATGCGCCGGCAGCATTGACGCGCTGGAGCCGGACCCGGTGAATCGTCCCGGCGTCTATCCGCCCGGCATGACGCTCACCAAAATCGACATGGTGACCTATTATATCGACAATTCGAATCCGGCCCACCCCTACACTTTGCAGCGGGAGCTGGCTGCGGACACGCCGAATGCGGTGGCGTACGGCATTAACAACCTGCAGGTCACGTACGACCTGTCGACGGGGGGCGCGGGGAACACGAACCTTCCCAATCCCGCGAACCCGAACCAGATTCGCAAAGTCAACCTGTGGCTCTCCGCCATCTCGCCGCATCCTCTGCGCAAGAGCCATAGATATTACAGCAACTCGCTGGCCTCGGCGGTTACGCTGCGCAACCTGGAATACGTGAATCAGTTTTAGTAGATTCCGGCACGCCATATGTTAAACAAAGGCTTTCACCACAAAGGCAGTAGGACACGAAGGAGAGAGTCGTACAAATATTTTTTTGCGTCTTCGTGTCTCTGTGGTTCTTCGATTCGGTAGCAGGAGGGACGTTATGCAAAGCAATCACAGCCAGTCCGGCGTCGCGCTGATCGTGACGCTGCTTACGCTGACCGTATTCGCGCTGATGATGCTGGGGTTTTTCTTCATGGTGAACGGGCAGCAGCAGATCGCCGGGAGCGAGCGGGATAACACCATTGCCTTTTACGGCGCCGAAGCGGCTCTCGAAAACATGAGCTATCAGGTGGCAAACCTGTTTGCGCACACCACCTCTCCAACGCCCGCGCAGTTGGCCCTGCTGGACGGCGAGCCGCCCCCAATTCCCGGCGTCACCTTTCCTGCGGTCGGCGCAGGGATGCCGAATGGCGGCTACTATATCGGTTACACGTCGAATGGCAGCGGCGGCATTCTCTCCAATTCCGGAACCATCGGAGGCACCGGGCCGCTTGCCGGGCTGCAGGGAGCCATCACTCCACTAACGCTCACGGCGATTGCCGACGGCCCGAACAATACGGAGGTGAAGCTGATCCGGCAGGTGCAGGAAGTGGATGTGCCGGTATTTGAGTTCGGTATCTTTTCGAACAACGACCTCTCATTTTTCGCCGGTCCCAACTTCAGCTTCGGCGGACGAGTCGCGACTAACGGCGACCTTTACCTGGCGGAGGGTTCCGGGGCCACGCTGACGTTCCCGGACAAAGTCACGGCATTCGGGAACGTGATCCGGACGCAACTGTCCAACGGCTTCGCAACGTCATCCGGGTATCCCGGCACCGTCAATGTGGTGACGTCTCCCGGCAGCTTCCGCTCCCTCGCGCAAAATGAAGGCAGCCTCGTCGGCGGACCGGGCAGCGCGCCCACCCCCAACTGGAAGACGATTTCACTCACGGATTACAACGGAAACATCGAGAACGCTGCCACCGGCGTAAAAAAGCTCAATATGGCCTTCGCCGTTCCCGGCTCCGGCAATCAGCCAATCAACATCATTGAACGCGCGCCGCTCGCCGAAGATCCTACTTCGCCGTTGGGCCAAGCGCGGCTTGAGAACCAGGCCAGCATACGCATTTTGCTCTCCGATAGCGTCAACGACCTTCCCGATGGGGCCAACGCGGTGTCACTCAATGCGCCCTTCCCTTCCACGTGGTACCCGAGTGATGCGTGCCACGCTGTGCTGGCGGTGTCGCCCGGCCCCACCCAGGATGCTGACTTTCTGACGCCTGCCGGAACGCCGCTGCTGGGCGGTTTCATCGAAGTCGATATCCAGAACGCCGCCGGAGCATGGATAAACGAGACCCAGGCGGTGCTGGACCAGGGCATCACCAACGATAATCCTGCCCCCGGATTGCCGTGTGTCGCGGGCGGAAAGTCGTATTACCCTATCCTCCATCTCGAGGAGGCGAATACCTATGGCTGCTCAGTAGGACTATGTGTGACGCCGGCGGCGGACGTGCCCATCAACATCTACGACACAAGGGAAGGCAACGCGCGCGACGTCAACGACGGGACCATCCATTTAGGCGGCGTGATGAACCTTGTGGAGTTGGACGTGCGAGACTTGCAGTGGTGGCTTGCAAATAATGCCGTCGGACAGCAGGTGACCACGAACAACGCCTATATCGTGTATTTCTCCGACCGCCGAGGAAATTATAGTCCGGCGACTGGCGGTGAAACGGGCATGTATGGCAATGAGGATATCATTAACCCGGCGTCATCTACCGGCGCGCCGGACGGAGTCATGGAAGCGCCTGAAGACGTGGACGGCCCCAACGCCAGCACCAGCACGTGGAGCAGCGACAATTTTGACACCTACGGCGGAACCCCTTCCTGCGCGTCGACAAGCTCGCCGTTATACCCATGCGTTGGAACTGCGCCGCTCAACGCCAGCGCTAAGACGCAAACGACCGTCAGCGCCAGACAGGCAGAGAAAAACGCCGTCATCTTCTTCCGCCACGCAATACGCCTGGTGGACGGCTCGCTCGGCAGCTTGCCGCCGCTCAGCACGGCCAATTGCTCGATCACTCGAGGCGCAAGCGGTTCGGGGGGCTTCACTGTTGCAGCGGAGAATCCGGTGTACATCGAAGGCAATTACAACGCCAGCGCCGCCGGCGGGGCATCGTTCAATGACGTGCCCGCCTCAAACTTGTGCCACGTTCCCGCGGCGGTCATGGGAGACGCGGTAACACTGCTCTCCACCAATTGGAGTGACCTCGAAAGCTTTAATAATCCTACGAACTCGGGCAACCGGCCGGCTTCGGTGAGCTACTATCGCACGGCCATCATGGGCGGAACAACGATACCGTTTGCGCAGCCCACCGGGTATGTCACGTATCAGGATTTCGGCACGGACGGCGGCGTCCACAATTTCCTCCGCATGTTGGAGAGCTGGAGCGGTCAGACGCTCTACTACACGGGATCCATCGCCGATTTTTACTACTCGCGCCAGGCGACCGGAGTTTACAAGGATGGTTTAGTGAACAGCGTCTACAGCCCTCCCACGCGTGGCTACAGCTTCGACCTGGATTTCGAAAGCATTGCCACGCTTCCCCCCGGCACGCCGCGGTTTAGCACCGTCAACGCGCTGGGCTTCCAGCAGGTGGTGCAGGCGAAGTAGATGACATTTTTTCTTGTAGGCACGACGCGCGACCTTGCGGCTTTGCCGCTTGCTTCAGCGTAGGGGCGCGGCTTGCTGCGCCCTTTGGACGATGGGCGCGGCAAGCAGCGCCTTACGCCCTGTTTTCATCCTTTGGGGTGCCCCAAGGCGGCATGAGCGACTGAGCGCCGCGATGCATCTGCTTTTTGTTGCAAATAAAACGGCGGGATTCCTCGCTTGGCTCGGAATGACATTACTAGCCGGTTTTTCACAGCTTCCCCGGGGCATGACGCGTTGAACGAAAATTCGGTTGACAACCTCCTGCCGTGCGGATGTACTCTTTTCTGTTGTTTTTCTGCGCCGGAGGTATTTTCACCTTGCCAACCACATGTCTTTGCGTAATTCAGTCTGACCGGATCGGGATTAGCGCTACCTGGCCTGCGGCGGCCTCAGGCTACAGCGGAGGAAAGCGCTCCCGGAAGTTTTGTGCTTCACGATTGCCTTGCGGACTGCTGCTATTGCTGTTACTGGCTTCCATCTGCGCCGCGGCGGTTCCCGGCCTTGGCGCGCCCGTCGGTGGAGCGAAACTGCTGGCCGCCACCCCGCCGATGGGCTGGAACGACTGGGCTCATTACCAGTGCGGTTACACGGCGCAGACGATTCTCGACAACGCCAAGGCGCTGGTCAGCACCGGCCTCGCGGCGCGCGGCTACAACACGGTAACCATCGACGATTGCTGGATGCAGAAAGACCGGGACGCCGCCGGTGATCTGCAGGCGGACCCGCAGCGATTCCCGCACGGAATAAAGCCGGTGGCCCGGGCGGTCCACAAGCTGGGTCTCAAATTCGGAATCTATGAGGATGCCGGCTACGCAACCTGCGGCCGGTTTGCGGGCAGCGGCCAGCCGGAAGGCGGCGGCAAAGATCACTTTGCGCAGGATGCCCGGCTCTTTGCGTCCTGGGGCGTGGATTATTTGAAGCTGGACGGGTGCAATGTCTACGTGCCGCAAGGGAGCAGCCACGACGCTGCCTATCGCAAAGCATATGCGTCAGAGAGTGCGGCGCTGAAATCCGCGGGTCGTCCCATCGTCTTCTCGGAATCGGCTCCCGCCTACTTTCAGGGGACACCGGAATGGTACGACGTTCTGAGCTGGGTCCGCGAATACGGACAACTGTGGCGCGAAGGCTCAGACGTCGCTACGTTCCGCGAAAACCATCCTGACCGGCCACGTTTCAACAGCGTACTGTGGAACTACTCTTACAACCTTCCGCTGGGCCGGTTCCAGAAGCCCGGCAACTGGAACGACGCCGACTTCATTATCGGCGGGGATAGTGGGCTCAGCTTGACTGAAAGCCGCAGCCAATTAGCCCTGTGGTCCATGATGTCCGCGCCGCTCATTTTGAGCTCGGATTTGGAAAAGCTGAGCCCGGAAGCGATTGCCATTCTGTGTAACCGCGCCGTCATCGCGGTCGATCAAGACGCATTGGGCCGGATGGCCACTTTGGTGCGGCGAACTCCGGAAGTGGACGTGCTGTTCAAGCCGCTCTCGGGCGGCGACGATGCGGTCGCGGTGTTGAACCGCGGTGATGCACCGGCCCGGATCGAGCTGCGCCCGGCTGATTTCGGGTTCGCGGCGGATTCTGCGTGCCGCCTGAGCGCACGCGACCTGTGGAGCGGAGCACGGCGGCCTGCAGCGTCTGCGCTTCACGCCGACGTGGCGGCTCACGATACCGCCATCTGGCGCATTCACCCTTCCGCCTCCTGCGGAAAGGCTGGACGCACCGGCGCGATCATCATGATTACTCCCGGCCGTCATCATCGCGGCCTCGCGAGTTACAGCCGCTGCCTGGCTGCGCCGGGAACCGTAACCTCTTGCTCCGGCACTGCTGGAGAGAGATGGACTTTCAGCCGGGGCGGCGCATTGCGCTCATCGGGGGGACGCTGCCTCGGGGTGGTTGAAGGTAAGCCCGTAATGCAAGCCTGCCGCCTGGCAGGCGCGCAGCGCTGGCGTTACACGCTGAAGGGCAATCTCATCAGTGCTGCGGGGCGCCAGTGCCTGAGCGCCGCCGGGCCGGAAGGCGATTCACAAAAACTCCAGATGCAGCCGTGCGGCCATAATCTGCCGAATCAGATATGGTCCCTGCCGAACTAACCGTCGACTCCGGGGGGGGTGGGGGCGCAGCGCGGCGCTGCGGCCGCAAGCAAAGGGCATTTCCAGTCATTTCCGCGGAACAGGGAATCCAGTGAATTCATGGATCCCCGCTTCCGCGGGGATGACACGGATGGTGGCGGTCGCAGGCATCCAAAATGTTTTGCGAACAAAGCAAGAAATGATGCCTTTGCAATGCGGAGGCATCACCAAACCATGCGCGTGCCACCCGCAATAATGAAAGGCCGAACGAGGTTCCCCTCATGACGTTGGACGAAGAGATGAACAGGCTTGAGGAAGACCTGCGCCACCTGAAGATCGAGTACGAAGCGTATTTTAACGGCGGCGCCCCACGAGCGCCCAACGATCTGGCGCTTCGGGTTGAGAGAGCGATGAAAAGATATGGTGGTGGCGGCGACGGCGAAATGTCCCTGCGGCAAAGATTCCGGCTCAACCAGATCGCCCAAAGCTACGCCGTCCACAATGATCTCTGGCAAAAAAAGCTGAGAATCAAAGAGGAAGGCGGCGCGGCGCGCGGCCGCGAAGCAGGTTCACGGGCGGGCGAATTCAGGATCATTTGTGCTGACCCGGATCAGGAGCCGGATAAGGTGGAGTGGCTCTTCCAAGCCCTCGTTCAAGCCAAAGCGACCGCGGGCGAGCCTGCGGACTCGATGGACCTGCGCCGGTTTGCCGTATTCATGCGCGACAAAGCCCGCCAGTGCCGGGAATCCCTGGCCTGCGATCGGGTTGAATTTTCCGTTGGTGTGGACGCTGGCCGCGTGAAGCTGCGTGCCGCTAAGGCGGATTGATGAGCCGCTAGGCCAGCCAGCCCGGTTGGAATCCCGGAGTACGAAGACGCGGGAAGCTTTGCTCGCGCCGTGAGGCCTTCGTGGCTGCGCGCCCCTGTTCCAAAAGCTGCTTCTTGATGGAAAATCTGTTATGCGTAGGGCGCAGGGAGTCCCAAATCCAGACGGTGCAATCGCATCTCCTTTTGGCGATGCGTGAGGACTCGGAGATCGGATCGAGCCTTTGCCGTACAAAGCAGCAGGTATCCGGCGTCACGGTCGGCGGGAAAATACGACTCGGAATCGCCCTGATCGAATTCACCTGGACCATCGAGCTGGCCAGCGCAGGTTAAGCAGCGCCCCTGGTGGCACAGTGCCGGCAGGCTGATGCCGGCGGCCAGTGCCGCGTCCCAAAGGTGCTCATCGCTTACGGCGGAAATGGTCTGCTCTCCACCAGGCGTGACGAGCGTGACCCGGTGCACGGCGCCCGTTCCTTTGCCGCTTTCCATCGATATCCACCGCGCTGGGCGCCGAGCCTCGACCGGACGCGCGTCCGGCGAGCGTATGCCCCGAAACCACCCTGGGGCGCTCCTCGCTGGGCCCGCTGGGTTCGGGCGCAGCAAGCAGCGACCCTGCAACGAAAATTCAGCCTCAACCTACGGATTGTAAAACCCGCGGTTTTTGCTGTAAGGGGCCTCACCCGGCTCCCCTCGGCGGAAGTGGCCGGACGGAATCGACTCGCCGTCGCGCTCGTGCGCCAGAAGCTCGATAAACCAGGCTTCGTGCTCGATCTCTTCGTTGAGTATGCGCGACGCAAGGTCGTAGGTGCGTGGGTCCTTGCCAAACGTGACGTCACACACCGCGATCCAACTGCGGATGGCGCAGCGCTCCGCTTCGAGCAGCGTCGTGAGGATGTTCACTGCCGTCGGCGGATCGGGCAGTTTCCCTGCCGCGCAGCCGGCCTGATCGTGAAAGACCTTCAGATCATTCGGCAAGTTCCCGCCCAATTCGTAAATTCGCGGCACAATCAGCTCAAAATGCGCCCTGTCTTCCAGGCGCGCGTCTTCGCAGATTTCTTTGTAATCCTCGTGGCCCGCAAGGTGCATGCGGAGAATCGTGTAGTAGTAGTACGTACTTGCAAATTCAGCTCCGGCGTTGGCCACCAGCATTTTAATCAACTTGTCGACGTCTACCCCTCGGGCGCGAATCACCTCTACGCCCACTCGATGATTTACATCACCATGCTTTACGGCGTGCTCTTCTGCCATGTTGCCTCCTTGTTTTTGTGAACAATCAGCCCCATCAGACCCTAAAGTTTATTATAACGACCTGACTCGCCGCAAGCGCGAGACCGCCTGGACCAGGGTTCCGTTAATCTCGACCGGACTGGGAAAAGACCCCTCACCCGCCCTCCTTCGTCGGGGAGAGGGCTGTGGTCCAGTGCTTGATTCCTACCCTCTCCCGAGGGGAGAGGGTGGACCGCGGCCGGCGCATTCACCAGCCGGCGCGGGACGGGTGAGGGGACTTTCCGCGGGCGCCGGATAGATAGCCTTCGGTGTTTTTGCCAACCGCGACTTTGACGGAACCGTGCCGCCCGGACAGTAACGCCGGACAAGCCGCGAAAACATCGGCCAGCGATGTCATTCCGAGCGAAGCGAGGAATCGCGCTCTTTTATTTTCGACAAAACGCAGTTGCTTCGCGGAGTTTATCCTGAGCGAAATACGGAGATTCTTCGCTTCGCTCAGAATGACGAGCGAAGGGCTCAGCATGACGAGCGAAGGGCCGAGCGCGACCGATTCGAATTTTTTCACTTCTTCCGGGACATTACCCCGCCAAAGCGCCCGCATTGATTCGCACCGGGGCTTCCGATAGAATCAACTTGGGGATCAAGGCCGCATGAGAGCACCGCGCCCAAACATGCAGTTTTTAAACTTACGATTCAGGACGCGGCTCGCTCTGATTCTTTTTGTTACTCTCGCGACAACCAGCGCCGTTCTCTTCGCCACCTACATCCGCCAGGACCGCCACATCAAGGCCTACGTTTCGGGCATTACGTCGGATTTGCTGGCGATAAGCCAGGTGACCCAGACGAAGATTCCGCCCAAGAGCACCCGCACGGCCGCGCTCGAGGCTTACGAAAGCGCCCTCAAAGACGCCGGGCTCTCGATCAGCGTCGCTTCCACCAGCGGCGAGGTGGTGGCCAGCACTAACCCGCGGCAAGTGGGTAAAAAGATAAAGATCAAGCGCCGCCATCGCCCCGTGAAGGAAGGCCCGATCAAGATTTCCGCCGACTTCCCCGAAGTGAACGTGGATTCATCCGCCGGGGAAAAAACATATCTGGTCGAGTTCCCTATTGTACAGAACGACCGGGTGATCGGCTACGCGCAATTGCACGGCCTTGGCGACCAATTGGACCCGCTCTTGCACCATGCGGAGGTACAGCGCTCGCTCTGGATCCTCGCCACCATGCTCGCGGGCATCTTTGCCGTGGTCTACCTGGCATTCCTTTTCACCAAGCCGGTGGATATGCTGGTTGAGGGCGCAAGGCAAGTTTCGCAGGGAAACCTGTACGTCGCTCTTCCCGTAGGGCGTAAGGACGAGATGGGCCATCTCGCCCGCACGTTCAACAGAATGGTCGAACGGCTGCGCGAGAACAAGCTGTTGCAGGAACGCTTGAGCGAGGCGGAAAAGCTATCCCTGCTCGGACGGTTTGCCGGAAGCATCGCGCACGAGGTTCGCAATTCGCTGAACTTCATTAACCTGAGCATCGACCAGGCGCGCTCCAAGCAGAACGCGCTCATCGCCCGCGGGCCGGTGCCGCCGGCCGCGCCCGCCAGGGACAAAGCGATGCGCGAAATCGAGCGGAACCTGGCCAATGTGAAGGAAGAGATCGTCCACCTGAACCATATGGTGAACGAGTTTCTCTCCGCCGGCCGCCAGACACCGCCCGACCTTCATCCTTGCGACCTCGCTGATACGCTGCAGCAGGCTGTCGCGCTGGTCGAAAAGCAGGCCCACACGCAGGAGGTAAGCCTTGAGACCGGTGTCGCCACCGATTTCCCCGAGATTCGCGCAGACGCCCAGCAGATCAAGACCTGCTTCGTCAATATCCTCACCAACGCCGTGCAGGCCATGCCCCACGGCGGAAAAATCCACGTCACGGCGTCGCGCGTGGGCGCGAGCAAGCCGGTGCTGCAGCTACGGTTCGCGGATACCGGACCCGGTATTCCGGCTGCGGACCGGGAGCGCATCTTCGCACCCTACTTTTCCACCAAAGCCACTGGGTTCGGCCTGGGGCTGGCGATCACGCGGAAGATCGTTGAAGACCACGGCGGCCGGATTTTCGTCCTGGGCGGTCAAGTCACGGGCACAGTGATGGTCATCGAATTCCCTATCGATCGCGTGGCTTCTAAAGCCCGCCAGCTCGTGCCCACAACGTAGGATCGGCAGCATTGCCCTGCATTGCAAAAGCGTATTTTCTTTTTTTTAGCAAACATTTTGGAGGTTTGCGGCTTCCGCCGGTGTCACCCCCGCGGAAGCGGGGGTCCACCAATTCACTGGATTCCCGCTTTCAGGGGAATGACTGGAAATACCCTTCGGTTGCGGCCGCAAGGCCGCACTCAGCCGCCCCTCCTTTAAGACTACTTTATGTCCGATGGAACCATCCTCATTGTTGATGACGAAGGCCGGCAGCGGGAAATCTACCGCGACATTCTGCTGGACGAAGGCTACGCAGCCGAGGCGGCGGGGAGTGGCGAGACAGCGCTGCGCCTTCTGGAGCAGAAACGGTTCGACCTGGTTATCACGGACCTGAACCTTCCGGGCATGACCGGCATTCAACTGCTGAGCGCAATTCAGCAAGCCGATCCTACCGTTACCGTGGTACTCATCACAGGATACCCGTCCATCCAATCCGCCATCGAGGCCACGCGGAAAGGCGTGTACACGTATCTCGAGAAGCCTGTCGATCGCGACCGGCTTCTCGAAGTGGTGGGCGAAGTATTTGCCCGCATGTCGGTGCTCCGCAAGTCAATCCTGGGCGTTTCGCCTGCCACGAAGGCGATGCTGCGCATGGTCCTGAAAGTGGCCGGCACTTCCCACACGGTGTTGATCCTCGGTGAAAGCGGGACGGGGAAAGAATTGGTGGCCCGAGAAATCCACGAGCTCAGCCCGCGGAGCAAATATCCATTCCTTGCCGTCAACTGCGCCGCGCTCACCGAAACTTTGCTTGAAAGCGAGCTCTTTGGCCACGAGAAGGGCGCTTTCACAGACGCCCATCAGCAGAAGAAGGGCCTGTTTGAAAGAGCCAGCCGCTCGACGCTCTTTCTCGACGAGATCGGTGACACCAGCCTGAGTATGCAGGCTAAAATCCTTCGCGCCCTTCAGGAAAGAGAAATTATGCGCGTCGGGGGAGCGGAGACTGTCAAAGTGGACGTGCGCATTATCGCCGCGACCAATCGTAATCTTGAACAGATGTTGAAAGAGGGGAAATTTCGCGAGGACCTCTATTATCGCCTGAAGGTGATTCCCATCGTCTGCCCGCCCCTGCGCCAGCGGCACGAGGACATCGAGGTACTGGCCGGCCACTTCCTTCGCAAGGCGAGGCTTGACGGCAAACCAAAGAGCATTTCCCGCGCGGCCTTATCCGCTCTCGAGGCTTATAACTGGCCGGGAAACATCCGCCAGCTTGAGTGGGCCATCGAGCGCGCCGCCCTGCTGGGAGAAGGCAACCAGATCATGCCAGATGATCTTCCGCCCGAAATCCGCGAAGGTAACCCTGTGTTGTTTCAGAACGCCGTACCAAGCCAGGGCGGAGCGGATGCCGTCGAACCGGTGATTGCCGAAGGTTCGTGGGAGGAGCACGAGAAGGTGAAGATCCTCGAAGCTCTGCAGCGGACGAATGGCAACATCACGCGCGCCGCGCAACTGCTCGGAATGACGTTCCGCACACTGCAGTATCGCCTGGAAAAATTCGGCATCAAGCGGGTGTGAAGAACGTCTCGTCGGGGCGGCCCGATTGCGGAGAATTTGTAGGGGCGCGGCTTGCTGCGCCCGTTGTATCAGCATCCTTTGGGTGCAGCAAGCCGCACCCCTACGATACGCAAGGGGGAAACGGCAAGGCCGCGGCTAACCGAGATACCGCCGTAGCGGGTAGCCCTTGGCGTCTTTGACGCGGTTAAGTGCAATTAAAATCACATCGATGATCCACCATATTCCCACGCCGCCAAACGTAATAAGCTTCAGGATACCGAGCCCAACGTATCCCAGGTAAAAACGGTCCACGCCCAGCGACCCAAGAAAGACGGAAAGAAGAAGGGTTAGTATCCAATCCTTCTCGCTATACTGGGCTGGCAGCACACCGCATTTTGGGCACGGCGCGCTCTCCGAAGGCGCTTCAGTGCCGCACGCCTGGCAATAGCGTGCGCCCTGCCAGGGCCGCGCGCCACAGCCGACGCAGACCACAGCCTGCACCGGGACCAGCCGCCCGCAGCTTCGGCAGTGTGTCGAGCTCGCCCCCCAAGAGCCTGCCGGAGACGCTGTCGCGTTCTCGCGGGCCGTCCCGCACTTGTCACAAAACCGGACTCCTTCAGCCAACTGCGCGCCACATTGCGGACAATACATCGCTCCTCCTCGGGAAGCTACTCTGCAAGAGTTGCCTCCGCCAAACGTACCATACGTTGCCATCCCACACTTTGTTCCAAATTTAGGTTACGAAAGGCACGAACGTTACCATAGAGATAATGAAAGATGATACATACGGAGCTGCGTAAAATTGCATAATCCGTCGAACCTTTCCACTGCGTATTGAATCTAAAATAAGTGAATGAGGTTCCTTTGGGGGAGATGCTCATGCTCACGATAACTTATATGATATTTTTAGCAAGCTTGAAGCTGCTCGTAGCGCTGATCGCGTTGGTTTACGCGGGATTGGTGCTCACGGCGTACCAAATTGAAGGTCCGCATTACCAGCCGCGCCTCGAACTCTTAAAGCCAGCGCGCTCCGGCGAGCGCCTTCTCGTGTGGACGGGGGTCAAGCTCCTGGACGCGGCGCTTCGCATGGGGCGTTCGCTTCTCAACCAGCTCTTCCTCGCGTCGGCTGACGTTGGCGCGTGGGTGGTTGACAAGTCGAGCCCTGAGGTGCAGCGCAGGGTGCGCTCTCGGTTTCTATAGCCCACCAATTTGTAACCGGTCACGGAAGCGCAAGGCCCCGCAAGGGGCCTTTTTTCTTTTTGCCCTTGCGAAAGCGGCGGGGCTTTGTCATTTTAGAGCCGAGGACTGGCGAGTCCCGATTTCCTCATATTAATCGTCTCGTTTGTCCCAACTGCCTCAAACACCTCGCGGGAATCTGCTATGCTCTGGCGTGGGGCTGTTTCCATCGCAGATTACAGCCGTTCAACGTCTCGCGTAGGGTCTATCTCGGCGAATGCATGAAAGCGTGCAATACTGGCTTGGACTGGCCCGCATCCCCGGACTGGGAACGCGGGGAGCGCTGAAGATCATCAGAAACTTCGGATCGCCTGAGCGCGCCTACGCGGCATCGCTCACCGAACTTGAGAGTTGCGGCGTTCCCCCGCGTGTGGCGCGGGATATCTTTGCGCAGACAGGCTTGCCGGAGGCGGAAAAGGACATAGACCTCGCGGAATCCCGTGGCTTCAAGATTGCGACCCCCTCAACGGAGGATTATCCGCCGCTCTTGGCGCAGATTCCGGATCCCCCCTTGGCCTTGTATATCCAGGGTGACGCGGCGGCGATCTCGGGTCACGCGATCGCCATGGTGGGTTCACGGCGGCCGAGCGCCTATGGTAGCTCGGTGGCCCACCGGCTGGCCGGCGACCTTGCCATGCGGCAGCTTGTGATCGTAAGCGGCCTGGCGCGAGGAATCGACTCCGCTGCGCACCGAGGAGCAGTGGAGGCAAAGGGCCGGACCGTCGCTGTTCTCGGGTCTGGCCTCGATGTGATCTATCCAAAGGAAAACAGGAAGCTGGCGGACAAGGTGGCGGAGTGTGGCGCTGTGATTTCGGAATTCCCCCAAGGAACGTCGCCGGCGCCGGAGAACTTCCCCATCCGCAATCGGATCATCAGCGGCCTTTCGCTGGGTGTGGTGATCGTGGAAGCGGCTGAGTACAGCGGCTCGCTGATTACGGCGCGGCTCGCGCTCGAACAGAACCGGGAGGTTTTTGCCGTTCCGGGCAACATCACCTCCGCCCAGAGTTTTGGTCCTAACTTGCTGATTAAGCAGGGTGCAAAGCTCGTCGACCAGTGGATGGACGTGGTTGAGGAGTTGCCGGCCTCGGTTCGAATGCAACTGATGCCCGCGCAGCCCGCATCGGAACAGTCTGCGGACGCTCCGAGCGGGGCGTTACCTCTTGCGCCGTCTCTCGCTGGCGATCAGAAGATGGTGTTCGACGCGCTGCGCGTGGACGAAGCGCTTTTTGTTGACTCCATCTGCGGCCGCGCGTCACTCCCGCAACCCCGCGTGCTGGCGGCGCTGCTCGGTCTCGAAATGGGTGGATGGGTGAAGCAATTGCCCGGAATGAATTTTGTGCGGAAGTTGTAAAGAAGCTGTCAGCCGTCGGCAATCAGCTTTCAACAAAAGAGTGCGCCAACGCTTATGCGGATGGCTGAAAGCCTTCAGGTTGGCGGAAAAAATCCGAAAGCATGTCATTCTGAGGAGCCACAGGCAACGAAGAATCTCGCAACTCATCGATTCAGAATCACGGCAGATTCTTCGCGGAGTTTACCGTCAGCCTCTTCGCTTCGCTCACAGCGATTCGAAGAGGAGCGAATCGGCTCAGAATGACATCTGAAAAGGGCTCTTCAGCAACCTGCTATAAGCTGATGGCTGATAGCGGAAGGCTAATTGCTGAAGACTGATAGCGTTTCTGTAATTGGAACTTATGTCCAAATCACTTGTCATCGTCGAATCGCCCGCCAAGGCGAAGACCATCAATAAATACCTGGGGGCCGGGTACACCGTGAAGGCGTCGATGGGCCACGTCATGGACCTGCCCAAGAAGGAGTTGGGCGTTAACGTGGACAAGGGGTTCAAGCCCACCTACATCGCCATTCCCGGTAAGAAGGAGCTTATCCACGAACTCGAATCCGCTGCGAAGAACGCGGACGCCATCTATCTGGCGGCTGACCCCGACCGCGAGGGCGAGGCCATCTGCGCGCACCTCAGCGAACTGTTATCCTCGAAGAAGAACAAGGTTTATCGTGTGATGTTTAACGAAATCACGCGCGACGCGATTCAAGAAGCCTTTAAACATCCCGGAAGCATTGATTCCCGCCTCGTCGACGCGCAGCAGGCTCGGCGCATCTTGGACCGGCTGGTGGGCTACAAGGTAAGCCCGCTGCTGTGGGACAAGGTGAAGCGGGGCATTTCTGCGGGGCGCGTGCAGACGGTGGCGCTGCGCCTGATTGTCGAGCGCGAGCGCGAAATCCGCGCCTTCGAGAAGCGCGAGTATTGGACGATTACGGCGCACCTCGAGGGCCATGCTCCTCCGCCGTTTGACGCGCGCCTGGCGAAGATCAAGGGCGAAGATCCTGAGATTCCAGACGAGCCAAGCGCCGCCCGGATTGCCGCCGCGGCGCAGGCGTCCGGATTTACGGTGCAATCTGTCGGCACGAAGGAGAAGAAGAAATATCCTGTGCCGCCCTTCATCACCAGCAAGCTGCAGCAGGAGTCCGTGCGCAAGCTTCGCTTCTCCGCCAAAAAAACCATGATGCTGGCGCAGCATCTTTACGAAGGCGTGGACGTGGGCAGCGAGGGCTCTGTGGGGCTCATCACGTACATGCGCACGGATTCGACGCGCGTGGCAGACAGCGCTCTGGCCGCGGCGCGCGATTACATCCGGAAGCAGTTCGGCCAGGATTTTCTGCCCGCGCAAGCCATCCACTATAAAAGCAAGAAAGGCGCGCAGGATGCGCACGAAGCCATCCGCCCCACCGACGTGAACCGCACGCCGGAATCGATCCGGTCTTACCTCAGCGCGGAAGAATTCAAGCTTTATAAGCTCATCTGGCAGCGTTTCGTGGCCTCGCAAATGAACCCGGCGATCTTCGACCAGACCACCATTGACATCGTTTCGGGCGACTTTCTTTTCCGCGCCACAGGCTCGGTAGAGAAATTCAAGGGCTTCCTCTCGGTGTACGAGGAAGGCCAGGATGACAAGACGGTGGACGAAGACGCCGAGGAACTGAAGCACCGCCTGCCGGCGCTCACCGAGGGCGAGCGGCTGAAGCTGCACAAAATCGATCCTGAACAGCACTTCACCGAGCCGCCGCCGCGCTATAACGAAGCGACGCTGGTTAAAGCTCTCGAAGAAAAGGGCATCGGGCGGCCTTCCACGTACGCCAGCATCATGTCCGTTATTCAGAACCGCGCTTATGTGGAGAAGCTGCAAGGGCGGTTTTATCCCACCGAGCTCGGAAT
>JBOGJT010000213.1:0-11481 GCA_050745065.1 Terriglobia bacterium | reverse complement strand
GCTGAGTGCTGCATTAAGCCATGTACATCCCGCCGTTCACATTCAGACAATGCCCCGTGATATAGGATGCCTCATCGGAGGCCAGGAAGCGAACGGCGAAAGCCACATCGCGGTCTGTGCCGATGCGATGCAGTGGAACAAGGCTCAAAATCTTCTGCCGAACGGCATCGGGGAGCTTCTCCGTCATCGGGGTGGCAATGTAACCAGGCGCGACGGCATTCACCGTAATATTGCGGCTCGCCACTTCTGCGGCAACAGCCTTGGTGAGTCCAATCAGCCCGGCTTTCGACGCGATGTAATTCGCCTGCCCGGCGTTTCCGGTCTGCGCCACGACGGAAGCTATATTGATGATTCGCCCGTAACGCTGCTTTACCATGCCGGGAAGCACTGCACGAATGCAATGGTAGGCGCCGTCCAGGTTTGTCTTCAACACGGCTTCCCAGTCGTCCGGCTTCATGCGCAGCAGCAAGTTATCCCGCGTGATGCCGGCGTTGTTGACGAGGATGTCAATTTTTCCACAGCTTTCGAGAAGAAGTTGAATCGCCCCCTTCACGGAGGCAGCGTCCGCCACGTCCGCTTTCAGTGGAATCGCTTTCAAGCCCCGGCTTGTGATTTCCGCAGCCAATGCTTCCAATTTGTCCAAGCTGCGGGCACCCAGCCCGACGCTCGCGCCGGCCTCAGCCAGCTGCAAAGCGCATGCACGCCCAATACCCTGGGAGGCGCCCGTGATTAAGGCGATTCGGCCTTCCAGTGGCCTGTTATCGCTCACTGGCCCTCACCCTTTCGAGCGCCGCGTTGAGCGAGGCACCGTCTTCAACGTGAAGGCACTCCACGCCGGGGTCGATCTGTCGCATCAATCCAGAAAGCACCTTGCCCGGCCCCACCTCAATCATAAGATTCACCCCGGCCCCCAAAAGTTTGCGCATGGATTTTTCCCATAGCACCGGGGAAGTCACCTGCTGTTTCAGTCCATCGCGGATTGCTCCGGAACCGGGCGCGACGTCCGCGTCCACGTTGCGGACCACCGGGATTTCCGTCTCGCGAATCTCGGTCGTGTCCAAATCCCGCGCCAGTCGATCCGCCGCTGGCTGCATCAAAGCGCAATGGAATGGGGCGCTGACGTTCAGCACCACTGCGCGCCGCACACCGTATTTTGAGGCGAGGCCGACGGCGCGCGCCACGGCGATGGCATCACCCGCGATCACCACCTGCGCGGGAGAATTCAGGTTGGCCGGCACGCAAACGCCGCCCTGCGCCGCCTCGCGGCAAATGGCCTCCGCGACTCCCGGCGCCCCGCCCAGCAGCGCCGCCATCGCGCCTCGGCCGACGGGCACAGCCTGCTGCATGTATTCGCCGCGCTTGCGGACAAGCCGCAGCGCGTCGCCGAGCCGCAACGCGCGCGCCGCTACGAGCGCGGAAAACTCCCCCAAGCTGTGCCCTGCGGCGAAGGCCGGGCGCACGCGGTTTTCTTCGAGCACGGCGGCGGCGGCCACCGATACGGCGAGGATGGCAGGCTGCGTATTCGCCGTGAGTTGAAGGTCCGCCGCGGGGCCTTCAAAGCACAACTGGGACAGGGAAAAACCCAGTGCGCGATCCGCCTCCGCGAAAACCGCGCGCGCAGCAGGAAATGCTTCGCATAGCTCCCGGCCCATGCCGGGATATTGCGAACCTTGGCCAGGAAATAGAAATGCGATCTTTGACAATTGCGTGTTCGCTTTTGCAGGTTGCTGAAAAACTCCCTTTTGTTGTCATTACTGAGCGAAGCGAAGAATCTGCCGTTGTTTTGAATCAATGAGTTGAGAGATTCTTCGTCGCCTTTGGCTCCTCAGAATGACACGCTTTCGGAGTTTTTCAGCAACCCGTTAGCGGCGGAGCATTTTGAATGCGTGGCCCGTGGGTCCCCACCCCTGTTTGAAGGCCAAGTGAATCCAAAGCATCGCGAGCGGCTCCAGGTATCTCGCCGCGGCAAGCGGTCCCACATCGACCACGTCGAATCCCAATTCCGCAGCAAGCGCGCTCACCTGCGACTTGGCCGCCGCGTCGTCGCCGCAGATAAACATGCTGGCCGATTCAGAGCCGAACTTCGGGTTGCCGAAGTTGGCCGCCCCGATGGTGTTAAAGGCCTTGACCACCTTCCCGCCCTTTGCCCACCGCGCCACCTCTTCGGCGGCAGAGTTCGTCGTGCCGATAACAAGCCCTGACAGGTCCGCCGCGAGGGGATTTGTGCAATCAACGACTATTTTTCCGGAAAGTTCGCCGGCGGCCTTAACCGCATCCTGCGTTGCCGGCCACGGGGTGGCCAGAACCATCACGTCTGCCGAAGCGGCGGCGTCCTTCACGCTCCCGGCCCGAGCCTGTTTCCCGATCGATTTAACTACTGCCTGGGCGTTCTCACCCTCAGGGTCAGGAACGCCGAACACAACCTGATGTCCCTTGGCCGCCCACAATTTCCCTAATGTTCCACCCACGTTGCCCGCGCCAATGATCGCGATCTTCATATGTCCTCCTGATTCTGTAGCGGCGCTCCCTTCCTTGGTCAGGGCAGGCTCCGAGCGCCTATACCGCAAATGCCCATCGCGGACTTATGACGCTCCGTACAAATGACAGACCGGGAATTTCGGAGGCGGCCGGCGGGTACCGTTCCGTGTTCCCTATCTCTTGATGCGGCCGTTATCACCATCGCATCAACACGGAGCCCCACGTGACCCCGGCTCCAAACGCCGACATCAGAATCAGGTCTCCCTTTTTCACGCGACCGCTGCGCACGCACTCATCCAGAGCCAGCGGGATTGAGGCGGACGAAGTGTTGCCGATGCGGCTGATATTGGAAAAGACCTTCCCGGCGTCAATGCCCAGGCGATCCCTCACGGCGTCGGTGATGCGCTGATTGGCCTGATGCGGGATGAAAAGGTCCAGTTGATTCGCCTGCAGGCCGGCCTCCTCGAGGACGCGCCGGGAGACTTCCTCGAGACTGCGCACCGCCACTTTGAAGAGCTCGTTGCCGCGCATTTTGATGTAATGTTCGCGCGACTTCACGGTTTCGCAGGACGCGGGTTTTGCCGTGCCGCCCGCGGGGATAAAAAGGTGCTCGGCGTAGGCGCCGTCCGTATGCATTTCCGTAGCCAGAATTCCGGAAGGCGCCTGGGCAGGTCCGATGATCCCGGCGGCGACGCCGTCTCCGAAAAGCACGCAGGTGGAGCGATCCGTGTAATCAAGAAAACGGGAAAGCAGCTCCGCGCCTACCACCAGCACATAGCGGGCTCGGCCGGTCCGGATGAACTGCTCCGCCACCGTTGTGGCAAATAGAAACCCCGAGCACGCGGCGGCCAGATCGAATGAGAGCACCGTGCGCGCGCCCAATCCGCGCTGGACGAAGGCGGCGGTTGAGGGTAATGGCATATCCGGCGAGATGGTGGAGCAAATGATCATATCGAGATCCTGGGGCCCGATGTGCGCCATCTCGAGCGCTTTGTGCGCCGCACGGATGCACAACATCGAGGTGGTTTCGCCGGGCGCTGCCTGCCTTCGTTCCTTGATACCCGTTCGCTCCGTGATCCACTGGTCCGACGTGTCAACGAGCTTCTCCAGATCAAAGTTCGTGATGACCTTCTCCGGCAAAGCGGCGCCGGTTCCCAGGATTCCCGCGACAGTCATGTTGCTCCTTGGTGTGTCCGCTGTGCGCAGGGGCCAGCGGCCGGATAATCTGTGTAATTACTCCGCGGACACTAAGCTACAAACAGGGGACGTGCGCCTCCGCCAGGCCCCGCTCGATTTTCTCGTTGACGCGGCGTTGAACAAACTCCGCCGCCACGCGGACTGCGTTCTTAATCGCATGGCTGTTGGAGCTGCCGTGCGCGATCAGGCAGACGCCTCGCACTCCCAGTAACGGCACGCCGCCGTACTCGGCGTAATCCACCCGCTTCTTGAAATTCCTGAATGCCCTCCGCGAGAGCACGTAACCCACCTTGGAGCTGAGCGTGCTTGACAGAGATTCTCTCAACATGCTGGAAGTAGCTTCGATCAGCCCCTCGCTGATCTTCAGCGCGACGTTTCCGATGAATCCATCGCAGACGATGACCTCGACGCGCCCATTATACAGATCGCGGCCTTCGACGTTGCCCACGAACCTCAAGCGCAGAGCTTTCAAAAGGCGGAAGGTATCGAGCGTGAGATCGTTTCCTTTGTGGTCTTCGCTTCCGATCGAAAGCAGGCCGACGCGCGGGCGCTCGACCGCGAAGATGGCGCGGTAATAAATTTCGCCCATGATGGCGAACTGCTCAAGATGCTGCGGCTTGCAATCGACGTTTGCACCCACGTCGAGCAGCACCGCCGCCTTGCCCTTCGATGTGGGAAAGACCGCGGCCAGCGCGGGCCTGTCGACGCCCTCGAGCGCTCCCAGGGTGATCTTGGCCGTGGCCATTACGGCCCCGGTATTTCCGGCGCTCACCCAGCCATCCGCCCTGCCGTCGCGCACCAGCCGCGCGGCCACGCGCATGGAGGAGTCGCGTTTGCGGCGAAATGCCTTCGCTGCCGCATCCTCCATCGTGACGCTCTCGCTGGCGTGAACGATCTCGATGGGCAAGCGGGCTGCGTCCCGGTGCGCGAGCTCGCGCCGGAGAACGTCTTCCGGACCTACCAGCAAGATGTCGGCCAACCGCTCCCGCGCGGCGCGAATCACACCCTCTATTTCGGGCAGCGGCGCGGCGTCGGTCCCCATCGCGTCAACGGCAATTCGTGGCATGACTTTGTGGGATATTGCGGACTTGGGCTCTCAACCGATGATAAGTTAACCTCCGGCGTGCGCAGACCCAAATGACCCTCCGCACGCCGGATTCGATCACGGACGTTTACGCGTTTTCGTCCACGAGGACAGCCTGCCGGGCTCGATAGTACCCACAGTGCGGACAGGCGTGGTGGGGCGGCTTCGACTCGTGGCAATGCGGGCATTCGGAGACGCCTGGCAGACTCAAGTGGTCGTGCGCGCGGCGACGGTTCTTCCGGGCTTTGGAATGTCTTCTTTTCGGATTCGGCATGCGCTCCTGTTTCCTTTAATGTGAAATTCTGAGGGCGTGACTGCTCTATACGGTCTGGGCTCGCGCCATGTACTGCCTGCACCCCCTCCCCTTTGATTCCGGGCGCAGCAAGCAGCGCCCCAACGGCCCGTCCAAAACTGAAAATCCAGAATGGCAAGAAGCTTATGCGTTTTTCAGCAGCGATGCAAAGGGTGATTCGCTTATGGGCTGCTGGCAATGACAAGGTCCGGCGTTCAAATCGGTGCCGCACGCTGGACACAACCCGCGGCAGTCTTCGCGGCAAACCGCCTTCATCGGGAGAGCCAGAATTACCTGCTCTTTGACCACGTCTGCCAGATCAATCCCATCGCCCGGATAAAAGCCCACGCCTAACTCATCCGGCGCGATTTCAATTTCCTCGTCCCGGGCGATGGAGGAGACCGGCCGGTAGAGCAGGTCGAAAGCCTGTTCGACGGCGATTTCCACGGATGCCGTGCACCGGGCGCACTCGGCGCCCACTCGGGCTGAAACGTGGCCGTGAATGCGGATGTCGCCGCCTACGAGCTCGGCGCCCCCCTCGATGTTCACCGCGCCGACGGCCGGGAATTCGCCGCCTGGGAAGTCAAACGTCTCCGCGGGATAAGTCTTATCAAGGAATATCCGCCGGAGAGCTAACTCGTCCCGCGTGATGAGCATTGCGGTCTCCAAGGGGTAGAAGTCTTAGATTATAGTTTCTCCTTCGCCCTTGTCAAGGCAACGGTAGGTGGCGGAAACTCCTTGCCGCTGAACAAGATGAGCGAGGACTCGCGGCACAAACCTCCGCCGGACCCCGGACTTGCACCGCGCCCTCCTATTCCAACCCTCGCCTTGGTGAGAAGTGCCGTCGGGCGCCTGGAAATAGCTCGAAGCGATCCGAACGGTTTACGGGCCGTGGATTCAACACTTTTCAACATCCCCGCAGCCACTGGTATACTACCGTTGTGGAAGGATGCTCACGGAACAGAGTCGCGCCGCTGAGGTGAATGAGTTTGACCGCCGATCAAATCAAGAAGATGCTTGAGCAGGTACGACGCGGAAAGCTGCCCGTGGACCGCGCGCTCGAACGATTGCGCGACCTTCCCTACGAAGACCTCGGCTACGCCAAGATTGACCATCACCGCGCGCTCCGCCAGGGCTTTCCGGAGGTGATCTTCGGCTGCGGGAAGAGCCCGGCGCACGTTGAAGGGGTGGTGCGCCGCATGCTTCCCCGCAAGCACAACATCCTCATCACGCGCGGCGGCGAGGCGCTTTTCCAGCGCCTTAGGAAGCTCGCGCCCAAGGCGGAGTTCCATCCACTCTCCGGCGCGATCACGATCCGCCCGGATCCAGTGCGGCGCGGCAAGGGAACCATTCTCGTCGTTTCGGCCGGGACGTCGGACATTCCCGTGGCCGAGGAGGCGCTGGTGACCGCGGAAACCATGGGGAATGTCGCCAAATCCCTTTATGACGTGGGCGTGGCTGGAATCCATCGGCTGCTGGGCGAGAGCCGTCTCCTTCGTGAGGCTCGCGTGATCGTCTGCGTCGCAGGGATGGAAGGCGCGCTTCCAAGCGTGGTAGCGGGTCTGGTGAGCGCGCCGGTGATTGCCGTCCCCACCAGCATAGGCTACGGAGCGAGCTTTCGTGGGGTTGCGGCTTTGCTCGGCATGTTGAATAGCTGCGCATCCAACATCGCCGTGGTGAATATTGATAACGGCTTCGGAGGGGGATATCTGGCAAGCGTAATTAACCGGCTGTAACCGGGCAGGCCATCGTGAGCTCGCGGCGCGCCGCACGGGATCAAGCTCGCAGCAGTACCGTCCGGCCGCCACGCGGTTCGGGCGCCAACCCTGCGGTTTTAACCCAAGTCGTCGATCCACAGAGAACGACATCATGCAACTCATCACGTCGGTGAATGCGATGAAAGCCTACTCCCGCCAGGCGCACGAGGACGTGCGAACCGTGGGATTGGTTCCTACGATGGGGGCTTTGCACGAAGGCCACCTGAGCCTGGTTCGCCGGTCCAAGAGCCAGTGCGACGCCACCGTAGTTTCAATCTTTGTCAACCCCATCCAATTCGGTCCGGGCGAAGACCTCGCACGCTACCCGCGCAATCTGAAGAAGGATATTGACCTGCTCCACCCGTTCAACGTGGACGCCGTGTTCGCCCCCGAGGTGACGGAAATCTATCCGGATGGATTCTCGACTTCGGTTGATCCTGGCGCCGTGGCGAAGCTGCTGGAAGGCGCGTCGAGGCCGGGTCACTTCCGGGGGGTGGCTACGGTAGTGCTGAAGCTCTTCAACATCGTTGACCCTGATCTGGCTTTTTTCGGCCAGAAGGATTTGCAGCAAACCGTGGTGATCCGTCAACTGGTGAGGGATTTGAACATGCGGGTACGCTTGGTGCTGTGCCCGATTGTGCGTGACGCAGACGGTGTGGCGATCAGCTCACGTAATGCGTATCTCTCCGCCGCCGGCCGCCAATCTGCGCGGCTGCTGGGCCGCAGCCTCGATCGCGCCAAGACCCTGGTATGGGGCGGGGAGGAAAGTGCAGTGCGCGTCATCGAGGCCGTTCGGGAGGTCCTCGCGTCAGACCTCAGCCTGGAGGTCGACTCCATTGCCCTCGTGGATCCGGTTTCGTTCGAGCCGGTGGAGAGAGTTGCGGCCGGGTGCGCCGTGCTGATCGCGGCGCGCGTGGGATCGACCCGCCTGATCGATAACGCGTTTCTGGGTCATCCGGAGGTAACAGAAGAGCAGATGCTGCAGGCTGAAAAAGGCGCCGCGAGCGTACCCGGCGCCTGCTCGGGCCCGATCCACGCTCCGGGCTTCGAGGCGGGAAGCCTGAAGCGCCAGATCGAAAGCTGCCGCGACTGCGCCGCCATTACGTCGGTGGTGCTGCCGCCGCGCGAGTTCCTGGCAAAATACCTGAAGAGCGATTATCCCGACCTCGCTGCCGTCCGCGTGCTGGTCATCGGACGCGATGCGCCATGGAACGGCGAGCACTACCTCTATCGCAACCCCGGGGCTAAGGACCAGTTTACCGAGCGTCTGTACGGCCTTGTCGGCGCCGCGGACTTCACGGAGTTCAAAGCCCGATTCGCCATGACGGACGCGCTGCGCTGCCACGGCATCGTTACGCCTCTCCCCGAGCGGGCGTTGGCAAACTGCGCGCGCCACTTGCCGGGGGAGCTACGGCTCTTTCCCAACCTCCGCGCCATCATTGTGCTGGGCGCGGACGCTTACGCGCAGTTTCAGCGGTCCATGCTGGGGCGAGACCGGTTCGCGCCGTTTACGGACCTTCTGGCGGAAAAGGGCTGGGCGTCCGAAGACGTAACCCTCAATGCGTTCCCCGCCCGCGCCCTGCGGGTAATCTACTGCTATCACCTCGCCGGAGGCTACCGCAGCTCCCCTTCGATCGCGCAGATATTGCCTTAGAGCCATTGACGACTCATCCAGCCGGTTTCAGGGCTCTGTCTGCGGGCCCAGCGCCCACCGGTTCTTGCGCAGAAAATCCTCAACCAGTCCAACGTCGCGGGCATCGCAAACCACAAGCCGGCAGAACACATCTGCGGAGCCGATGTTCCGCTGGACCTTGGACGCGGCCACGAAGGCCTGCCGGGCTTGGCGCCGCTGCCCCTCCTGCCATAAATCGAGCGCCTGCACCGCGAGTAATACTGCGGATTGAGGATCGCCGGTAAGCGCCTGCGCGCATTCCGCGAGCGACCCATCGTAATTGCGTTGCTTCCACAGTACCAAGGCCATCACGCGATGCCCCTCAGGCGCCTGGGGATGCTTCGCGGAGATGGTCTCGGCCTGCGCCGCGGCTCCAGCCAGGTCGTCGCGCTTCACCATGCCCAGGGCCAATTGCTCTCGCGCGGCGGGGAAATCTGGGCGAACGCGGAGCGCTCTCTCAAAAAGAAGCGTTGCCTGGTCCGCCTTCCCGGCGCCGGCCGCGATTTTCCCCAGTTGATATGCGCTTTCCCAGTCATCGGGATTGAGGGCGACCGCCTGTTCGAGGACGCTTCGCGCTGCGCCGGTTTGGTGGTTTCGTTCAAGGATTTCCCCTAGCATGGCGTAGGCCGGCCCGAGCTTGGGCGATGACTGGATGGCGGCCTGCAGGGCCTTCTCCGCCTCGGCGTAATTCCCTTGCCGGGCGCGGAGCTCGCCGAGGGCCATGTAGCTTTCTCCGTCGCGTGGATTTAACTGCACGGCTCGTTCATAGTCAGTGGCCGCCTGGATTTCGTTGCCCTGGGCGAGCTCGGCGCGGCCGAGAATCACAAACGCTCGAGCGTTCGAGGGCTCAAGGGTCGCCGCCTCCCGCGCCTGGGATGCGGCCTCTTTGGGCTGATGGGCTTCAAGATAAAGCTCGGCGAGACTCAGATGTGTTCCGGCGTTCCTGGTTTCTAGTGAAGCGGCCTTCTGCATCGCGGCGATGGCGAGGGCTCGATAAGAGTCCGCCGCAAGGCTCGAGTCCGGCGTCTGGGAGTCCGATTGAGCTTGGTCGGCCAGGCTCCACGCTGCCTTGGCCAAATCGAGCACGAGGGCCGCGCTCGTGGGCTTGAGCTGCGTTGCGCGCGTCAACTCTTGTAAGGCTTCATTGTTCTTGCCCTCGCGCCAAAGTGCCACGCCCAGGCCGTGATGCGCTTCTGCAAGCTGTGCATCCTGCGTAATCGCCTGGCGAAATGCCGCTTCGGCCGCCACGAAGCTTTTCTGTGCCAGCAGCCGGTAACCTTCCTGAACGTCATCGATCGCCGCGGTTGCTGCCTGCGCCTGAGCCGCCGACGGAGCTTTTGGCCGCTGCGCGCCTTGCGTAACCGGATGCCAAGGCCCGAACGCGGCAAGTGCGATGGCCAGCACCGGCCAGAGCCGTCCGGGCTTAGGCATCGTCCGGGCTTTGAAGACGTGTGTAAAGAGCGGCGCTGCTTTCACGGGCTTTCCTGAATCTGCGATGGATCGTGGACGACGATCTCAGCCTGATTGTTGTAGATCGAAATGAAACCGTGAAGCTCCACTTTACGTCCGCTGAGCGATTCCAGATTGCCAAACTTCGCATGATCGGAAGCAAAGACAACCGAAGTGAACGGGCAATTGCGGTAATCCTGGCAGAAATCGAGAAACGTGTTTCCGGATTTCGACGTGTAAGCACGCAACACGTAGCCGGAAATGCATCCGTTTTCCCCCGCGTGCGACTCCGCCTGATGGAAGTCCACGCAAGGGCCCGATTCGGACATGCGGGAAGGCGCCGCGGGAGCGGAGGCTTTTTCCGTCCGGTAGTATTCCCGCTGGGCAACAAAAAGCGCCGCGATCAGGATTGCAACGGCGATGGCGGTTTTTCGATGTACGACCATCATTTCACCATGCGTTGCCCCGCATTCAGTTGTGTGGCGAATCCGCTTTCCACCTGCTCAAGTCCGGCGCTCCGGCCCTCACCCAGGCAGTATACCAAAGCGATCCCACAAAGCTGGCGGCGTCCTCAACGCGCGCCCGCGCGAGCGGCCCGGCCAAGTGGGAAAACGACGGGAGAAATTCCGGGCTTGTATACGGCGCCTCCGCGCGAGCCCGTTTGTCCATAGCGAAAACGGTCCGGCTTGCCTCGTAGCTCTGCAGGAATTCGTCAAAAATCCTCTGCCTTAAACTAATAATGTTTTCCGCCGGATGCGGGTGGAGAACCCAGCGGTCGGCGTTCAGCCGCACCACGCCCGTTTCAAACCTCTGGTGAATGCCCTCCTGGCCGGTTTTCTGGCCATCGTAGTTGGCAACCGTGTGAAGGGGCTGGGTGAGGTCGGCGGCATAATGGGCGGCAAAAACTGCATCATGATTCGCGGCGCTCCAGTCGCCGCGGCGGAAGTCAGCCGCCAGGAGAAGCGTGAAGCGCTCAATCTGCCACATCACGTCGCCATTTTTGATTTCATCCGCAGTGGGCGGCGCGTGATGCGTGACGAATTGCTCGCGGAAATGAGAAAACGGGTAGGATTGGTAGGCATCGACGTCGGCAAAGTGATGCTTTTGCTCCGCCGGGTTCTCGCCCGCAAGCTGGTCAGGATCACTCGCGTGCTCGACGAGATAAAACTGATTCGGCTGGAAATACGACCGCAACGGTTCAGGAAGGGTTTTGATCGCCGCCGCGGTGATCATCTCATGAGCTTCGCGTCCCCAGGCCCCGGCCCTTATCGCGCAGCACAGCAGGGCACACAGCGCCACGGCGGCTCCGTTGCGAAAACGGAACGTGGCGCGGGCGTTTGATCTATCAGGCGCGGATTTGGGCACGGTTCATCGCGGCTATTTGGAGCGTCATAGTTTAGGAACGGGCGTTTGGTGTAGCGGTGTTCTCTGAGAAGGTGTGAAAAAATTTGAATCTGTCATGCTGAGCGTAGCGAAGCATCTGCTTTTTGTTGGAAACAAAAGGGCGAGATTCCTCGCCTTGCTCGGAATGACATCGCTGGCCGATTTTTTC
>JBOGJT010000212.1:0-6821 GCA_050745065.1 Terriglobia bacterium | reverse complement strand
CATAATCCTGTCTGGGTCTGGAACAGCTTCGATCACCTGGACGTTAACCGGCATCCCATGAAATTTCCTGACTGGACGCACTCCAACGCTGTTCTTTATTCGCCCGATGATGGGGACCTGATTCTTTCAATGCGCCATCAGAACTGGGTCATTAAAATTGACTACGAAGATGGGCATGGCACGGGTAATATCCTTTGGCGCTTAGGATTCGGCGGAGACTTCACCCTTCAGGGAGGCGATTCTCCCATAGACTGGCAATATGCGCAGCACGCTATTCTCTTATTCGGTCCGGCCAGCGCCGGAATTTTTCAGCTTGGACTTTTTGATAACGGAAACGACCGAATTGTTGATTCCGCCGGCGATCTGTGCGGCACTGCCGGGCAACCCGCCTGTTACAGCAGACTGCCCATTTTCCAAATTAATGAAACAGCCAAGACCGCAGATATTGTGTGGCAGTATAAGCTGCCTGTGTTTTCGGACTTTGGAGGTTATGTTCAGCCTCTCGCCAACGGTGACGTGGAGTTTGATGAAGCGCAGCCGTCGCCTAATTCCGCCGCTGTCTTCGAAGTGACTAACACAACCAGCCCGCAGGTGGTTTGGCAAATGAACATTACCAATCAGAATGCATACCGGGCATTCCGGATTCCCAGCTTGTATCCAGGGGTTCAGTGGTAGACTCAACTCAAAATCCCGTCCGTCCGCCAAGCCTTCGGCGGTTCGAAAACCTTTGTAACAAGTACAGTTCCAGGGGCGGTCTGGAACCGCCGTCCCTATTTTCCAACAGATTCAACGCTCGCAGAGCACCGCTGCGACAGGCCGTACGATAAATTCTTAGAACCAGAGCAAACCCGGCGTCGAATTTTTCATCCAACCAGAGCCTGCTCAATTGCCCTTCATGCCCGGCTCGGTCTGACCTCGGCGTTTTGTGATGGAGGCTGCGCCCATGAGAAAGATTGCAACGCTCTGTATGTCAGTTTTTTTCTGTTGTTCCTTGCTCCAGGCGAAAAATCCTGCAAAGCCAGCAAACTTTTCCGGCAATTGGGCGTTAGATCTGGGCCAGACGAAAAACCTACCCTCGGGGTTAGAAGGTTACAGCATGTTGGTGAGTCAGAATGGGCAGCAGATTAAGGTAGAGACATCTCTCAAGGGAGATTTACGGCCCGTTGGGGTTTTCGCTGGGCCATACCCTGGTAGCGCTCCCGGCAGCTCTCCCAATGGCTACCCAGGGGGCTCGCGGGGCAGAATGGGCGGTATGGGGCGCATGGGTGGCATGGGCATGCCTGGAGGCGGAATGGGTAGGCCAGTCGGTGTGGGGGCGCCGGGCCTTCCGGGTGGCGGCAACGGAAGTGGGGGCGGAGGGATGGGAGAAGAGGGCCGGTCGCAAAAAAGCGCGGCTGCATTTATGTTTTATCCGTCAAAAGCCGTTTATGAATTGAATGGCGGTAAAACCACCGCGCGGCTTGGCGGCCCAATGCATACCGATGCAACCTTGAAGGCGGCCTGGGCGAAGAGGGGAAAGGAGCTGAAACTCTCATTGGACGGAAACCAATATTCTGGTCCCGCCGGCGGCGATATTCTGTTGAAGGAACAGTGGGAATTCTCAAAGGACGGCCACTCTCTGATCGTTGACCGCGCGCTTCACTCCCGCCGCGGTTCCACTACGCTGCACCTGGTTTTTCACAAGGAAGGCGTCACCCCAAACGGTGCATGACGCCCTGAGCCAGCGGCATCCGAATCTGTAGCCGCGGCCTAAGTTGATGCGAATGAGTCAAGTCTTCGGCCATGCCTTTGCATTTGTGCCGAGGCTACCGGATTGCGCCGGAAGACTGGTGGCGGGACGGCCACCGCAACATTTGAAGAAGAGATGTAAATTCAAGGAGGAATGAGGTGAACAAGATGAAAACGGAACTCATCAGGAAGGGGTCGGCGATGAATGAAAGCCAAATTCAAGAGTGGAGGCACCGGGGGCTGAGGCAGAACAGAAACATGCTGATTTTTACCTTCGCCGTCATCACGGCTGGTGTTTTGGCGATTCTATTTTCTACCGGGACAGCATTTCCGGCGCAGTCCCCCCAAACGACTGAACAAGGGGGCTGGCATCGAGGCGCGATGCGGCAGCGATCCGGCCACGAGCTCGAATGGCTCAGCAAGAAGCTGAATTTAACCGCCGAGCAAAAGGCGAAAATCAAGCCTGTTCTCCAGGATGAGCATCAGCAAATAGCCTCTATCAGGAAGGACTCTTCTCTGTCCCGCCAAGAGAAGATGGTCAAGTTCAGGGCGGTTCGCAGCAAGACATTTGCTCAAATCCGCCCCCTCCTGACAGACGCTCAGCAAAACACCCTGCATCAAATGCAGGAAGAACGGCAGCAACGGATGAAGGCCTGGCAAGCAAGGCACAGTGGTAATGGAGATTCAAGCCCGCAGACCCACTGACTGCGAGCGACAGGATCTCGTTCCGGCGGCGCAAGCACAATCCGAATCCTTTGCTCTCAACGCACGCGGGACCATAATGGCTCAAATTCATCACTGACGGTGGATTACAGCCAGGGATGGCTACGGACCGCAGAAATCCATTAGTCGATCCTTCCTCGATTCAATGGTTTAGTGGGTGGCTTGGTTTGGCAAGCCGGGTGCTCAAAACCACTCCTTAGACCTTTCAAGGAGGTCATTATGAGCAGCGTCTTCGTATCACGCGTGGCTGCGCCCGCAACTATGATCGCGGTTCTGTTGGCCGCCTGCTGTTTTGGGTTCGGCCAAGATCAACAAAGTGTTATCTTGCCACCCCAACCGCAAACCTCCTCTCCTGCTCCGGGATGGCATCGCTTTTACGCGCCGGTGCCCGCGCCGGCGGCTGATCCCCCAAGTCAAAATAATTCGTTGGACCCGGACGCTCCGGGCAACCAAGCGTCGAATGCGGATCCGTCCTCTGAGCCACCGGACGCTACGCAAGACTCGGGTATTCCGGTGCGGCTGATTATCGAACCCGGTACGTTTGTTACAGTACGAATCGATCAAACGCTGTCATCTAACCGGAATCGTACGGGTGATCTGTTTACGGCGACTTTGGAGAAGCCCGTTGTCGTGGACGGCTTGGTGGTTGCGCAGAGAGGCGAGACCGTTGGCGGCCGTGTGGTCTACGCAAAGAAAGCAGGACGGATTAAGGGGGTTTCGCAATTAGCCGTCCGGCTTACTGATCTGACCTTGGTCGACGGCCAGCAGATGGCGATTCAAACCCACCTGATCGGGCAGAGGGGCCCCACGTCGCGCGGACGCGACGCCGGCGCAATCGCGGCGACAACGGCGTTGGGCGCTGGCGTGGGCGCGGCCGCGAGCGGAGGAATTGGCGCCGCAGTCGGCGCAGGGGCTGGCGCCATCGCGGGAACGGTAGGGGTGTTAGTGACGCGCGGCCATCCCGTGGTGATCTATCCGGAGTCTGTGCTGACGTTCCGGATTGAGGCGCCAATCACCGTTTCCACGGTCCGCGCGCCCCAAGCCTTTCGCAACGTTGAGGAGGATGCTTACGCGCGTCCTTCGCAGACTCAGAGCTACGCGCCCGCACCCCGCAATGCCTGCGTGGGTTATGGGTGCCCGCCGCCTTATAATTACTATGCTTCCTACCCCTTCTATTACGGCTTCGCCGGCTACCCCTTCTATCCTTACTATTTTGGCCCGAATTTCTATATCGGGCGCGGCGGCTTTTATGGATTTGGCCGCAGCGGATTCCGTGGTTATCGACGTTGACTGTGGTCATGACGCTTGGCTACATCCGCCAAGCACGAAAGGGAACGCGGAAGGGCATGGCTTTAGCCATGCCGTCAGGAGGCGCCTGTTCCGCATTCTGGCTGTGGCGTTGGGCGCGCCGTCCATCGCCGTAGCCGCAGCGCGTAGGAGCAAGACGCTATGGCACGGTTAAAACAGCGCACTTCCGAGCGACGCGCTTGCCGTGGTGAGGCAGGGCAGAGTTTCGTGCCTTGGGAAACTCTGCCCTGTAGGGCCTTCGGCCCGTGAAAGCTTATGAAAATGGCGTAGGCGTCCTGCTTGGTGCATCCCGTGTGGGCGGGCGCCGCAAGCAGCGCCCCTCCGGCCAATTCCAAGCCCGTTTATTTTCAGCGCCAATTAATTCCCGACCAGGCATGTTCGAGGCTGTGGCTTGCCCGTGCACCCGTGAAGAAAGCCGCAGACTTCGAAAAGCACGAAGTCTGCGCTACCCCTTCTATCCCTGCTGACTCCTTTCCAGCAACCCCCCAACGCCGCATTTCCATGCTTCGACGGCGCCATCTCCGTTATCTGTTGACTTTCTACAGCAGAGTCTCTTACACTCATGTTGATTACCAAACGGAGTGGCAATGGCCGGATCGAAGGAAGAGATTCTGCGCGGCACGCTTGACTTGCTGGTTCTGAAGACCCTTGACACGCTGGGACCGATGCACGGTTACGGCATCGCGCGGCGGATTGAGCAGGTCTCGAGCAACTTGCTTCATCTCAACCAGGGGACTCTCTACCCGGCGCTCCTGCGGCTTGAACAGAAGGGGTGGATTGCTTCCAAGTGGGGCGCTTCGGAAAATCATCGGCGCGCGCGCTTCTATTCGCTCACCAAGTCCGGACGCAGGCAACTGGCGGCGGAGCAGCAAAGCTGGGAACGCATGGCGGGCATTATCGGCCGCCTACTGCAGGGATCAGAAGGAGTTTGAAATGACGGGGCTCCGAGTGGCTTGGTCGCGGGTGCGCGCCTTGTTTCGCCGGGCGCGCTCTGAACGGGAACTCGACGAGGAACTGCGCACGCATCTCGAGATGCTGGCCGAAGAGAACGTGCGAAAGGGCCAGCCGCCCGAAGAGGCGCGCTACGCGGCACAGCGACAGTTTGGCGGCGTGGCGCAGATCAAGGAGAAGTATCGGGATCAGCGAGGCGTCACCCTGATTGAAACGATTGTTCAAGACGTCCGCTATGGCCTGCGGCAACTGGGCCGTAATCCCGGCTTCACCGCAGTAGCGATCATCACGCTAGCTCTGGGTATTGGCGCGAACACCGTCATTTTCAGCGCCGTCAACGCCGAGCTGCTTCATCCGTTTGCGTTTAAGCATCTCAGCCGTATCGTCGCCGTGTGGGAGTCCGCGCCAAAGCAGAACCAATTTCAGGTGAGCGTTGCGCCGGCGAATTTCCTCGACTGGAGCCATCAGAACAAAACGCTTGATCTGCTCGCGGCCGATCACGATTGGAATGTAAACCTCACCGGCCGCGGACTCGCCGAGCGGGTTGAGGGTTATCGGGTGACCGCCAACTATTTCCCCTTGCTTGGCGTCGCGCCACAATTGGGCCGGTTCATGACTCAATCGGATTTTCATCCGGGGCAGGAGTCTGTGGTTGTCTTCAGTTACGGGTTCTGGCAGAGGCATCTGGGCGCGAATCGCAGCATCGTGGGTCAGACCGTCCTCTTGAACGAAAAACAATTCACCGTCATCGGCATTATGCCAAAAGACTTCGACTATCCCCTGGGCGCCGAGGCCTGGTCCCCGCTCACCCTTGCGGGATCGGCCGGCGTCGATCGCGGAGGTCACTATCTGAGAGTCATTGGCCGCCTCAAGCACGGAATCTCCGCCGGGCAAGCACAGGCAGACCTTGGAAGCATCGCGCAGCGTCTCGGCCAGCAGTACCCGAAAACCAATGCCGGCCACACCGTTCAAGTTGTAGGCCTCGTTCAGGATGTGACCGGCGCGGCTGGGCAGTTCCTCGCACTGTTAATGGGTGCAGCGGCCTTCGTCCTCCTGCTGGCGTGCGCCAACGTGATGAACCTTCAACTGGCGCGCACCGCCGGACGCGAGAAAGAGATTGGCGTTCGTCTGGCGCTTGGCGGGAGCCGGTGGCGCATCACGCGGCAGTTGCTGGTGGAAACTCTCATCCTTGCGGTGCTTGGAGGACTCGCGGGAGCCCTGCTCGCAAGTTGGGGGCTTCATCTTCTGTTACGCAGTCTCCCGCCTTTCATCGTGGCACACGTCGCGGGGCTGACGCATTTGCGTGTGGATTCAACCGTGATGGCGTTCACGTCCGTGGTGGCTCTCCTCGCGGGGATTCTTGCCGGACTCGTGCCGGCGCGGCGCGCTTCGCACCCGAACCTTAGCGAGGTGTTGAAGGAAGGCGGACGCGACGGAAGCTCTACGTCCACCCATCAGCGCCTCCGGTCGACGCTGGTGGTGGTGGAAATCGCGCTCGCGCTCGTCCTGCTCGTCGGCGCGGGGCTGTTGGTGGAAGGCTTTCGCCACCTGACGAATCAGGATCAAGGATTCGATCGGAGGAATGTGCTGACGTTCTCCATCGCGCTGCCCGCTTCAAAGTATAACGGCAACGTTCAGATTCAGGAGTTTTACGACCGGGTTCTTCACAGACTGAAGGGCTTGCCCGGCGTTGAATCGGCGGGGGCTGTTACCAGCCTGCCCGCGGCCGGGGGTTGGAACCAGACGCAATACCGTGCAGAGGGAGAACCACCCACAACTCCGGGCGAGATGCGATTAGCGGTCTGGCAATCCGCCACGCCGGGATTCTTTCTCGCGTTGCACGTGCCTCTCATCAAGGGCCGCCTTCTCGGCGCGCAGGACGGCCCCAGCAGTCAGCCCGTGGTGGTCATCAGCAAAAGCATGGCTCACCTGATTTACCCTGGCGAAAACCCGATCGGAAAACGAATCCGGTTCGGTGATGAGAAAAGTCACCAGCCCTGGCGCACCATTGTTGGCGTGGTCGGGGATGTTAAGCAGTCGCCCTTTGACGCGACGGTTTATCCCACAGATTATATTCCGTTTTCGCAAATCCCCGTCGCCGATTCCTACCT
>JBOGJT010000211.1:0-3201 GCA_050745065.1 Terriglobia bacterium | reverse complement strand
TGACGGAGGACATGCCCAACGTCGCCGTGGACACGTTCAACGGGTTGCTCGTTGATTATGCGGCGGCGAAGAAGGCGGGAGTGATCCTGCGCGGCGTGCGTGCCTTTTCCGACTATGAATATGAGCTGCAGATGGCGCTGATGAACCGCAAGCTCGATCCCACGCTTGAGACCGTGTTTCTGATGCCCGCCGGGTCCTTCGTGTACATCAGCTCACGCTTGGTGAAGGAAATTATCCACCACGGCGGGCCGCTCAGCGGGCTGGTGCCGCCTCTCGTTGAGGATCGATTGAAGAAGAAGTTCCCAGTAAGCGTGGCATGAGTTGCAGCGAAGGTGCGCAGCGCGGTGGATTCTTTTCGGCAAACTTTTCCAGAAGTGAGGTAAGTGAGTGATGCAATTTTCCGAACGTATGGGCAGGATATCCGTTTCACCGACGCTGGCCGTCTCACAGAAGGCCACGCAGATGAAAGCAAGCGGGATTGACGTGGTCGATTTCGGAGCCGGCGAGCCTGACTTTGCTACGCCCGAAAATGTGAAGAATGCGGCGATTGCAGCGATTCATCAGAATTTCACCAAATATACACCCACCGGGGGCACGGCAGAGCTCAAGAAGGCCGTCGTCGAACGGCACGCGAAGGACTTTGCTTCAAACTATACGCCTGAGGAGTGCCTGATGACGGTAGGAGGCAAGCAGGCGATTTTCGAGGCCGTCGCCGCGGTCATCAATCATGGCGATGAAGTTATCCTGCCCGTTCCCTACTGGGTGTCTTTTCTGGACATCGTGAACTACGCGGGCGGAAAGGTGGTGCTGCTCGAGACTCAGGAGAGCGAAGGCTTCGCCATCCGCGCCGAGGCCGTTGAGAAGCTCGTCACGCCGAAGACCCGCATATTGATCGTCAATTCGCCGAGCAACCCATCGGGTGCGGTCGTGCCGCCCGAGGAGATGGGAAAGCTGCTGGCGCTGGCGGTGCGGCGCAACTTTCTTCTGATGTCCGACGAATGTTACTGCCACTTTGTCTATGGCTCGCACAAGTCTTTTTCGATTGCCGCGTCAAAAAATCGGGAGAACCTGATCATCGTCGGCTCGCTTTCAAAAACGTATGCCATGACCGGCTGGCGCGTGGGATACGCGCTCGGTGCTGAAGCGTTGCTGAAAAAGATGCTGAATTTGCAGAGCCACTCGACGTCAAACCCGACGTCTATCTCGCAGAAAGCGGCGGTGGAAGCTCTGAACGGGCCGCAGGACTCCGTTCGGCAAATGCTGGCGGAATACGCGCGGCGCCGCGAAAAGATCGTTGCGGGGCTGCGCGCCATTTCTGGAATCGAGTGCGTCATGCCAGAAGGCGCGTTTTATGCATATCCGAACGCCGCCCAGGCGCTGAAGTGGGCCGGAATGAAGGACGCCACGGAGCTTGCCGCTCGTCTGCTCGAAGAAGTCCACGTGGCGCTCGTGCCCGGCCCGGCGTTCGGCACACTCGAGCACGTGCGCATTTCATACGCCACCTCCGAGGACCGCATCGACGAGGGATTAAAACGGTTGAAGCGGTTCATTTCCAAATTTGCTCCGGCCCATGCTCAAGCTTAACAGACCGTTGCAGCTTTCTCCCGTTTTCAAGGAAAAGGTTTGGGGACGGCGCGACCTCGATCCGCTCTACCCGGACCATTGGACAACTTTTCGGGGCGACAACGTCAGCATCCGTTACCCGCGCGGCCAGGGCAAGAACCTTATCGGCGAGGTCTGGCTGACGGATGACGAAGCCACGTTTACTAACGGTCCTCTGGCCGGTATGACGCTCGCGGATGCCTGCCGCCAGCGCGGGCCGGAGCTGTGCGGTGAAGGCGCGGCCGATGGACGATTTCCGATTCTCGCCAAATTTCTTTTCACCAGCCAATGGCTCTCCGTGCAAGTACACCCGGATGATGACTATGCCCGAGAGCACGAGAAGGGAAGCCGCGGCAAATGCGAGATGTGGTACATGATCCACGTAGACAAGAAGGGGGAAATGATGCTCGGCGTGAAGCCGGGCGTCACGGCACGCACCTTGGGTGAAGCCATTGACCGGAACGATTGCTCGGCCCTCATGCGGCAATTCACGCCGCGCGCCGGCGAGGCGGTCTTCGTCCCGCCCGGCACGGTGCACGCTTTGGGACCGGACTTGGTTTTGTTCGAAGCGGAAGAGAACTCCGACATTACTTACCGCCTGGACGATTTTGGCCGGATGGGCGCTGACGGCAAGCCCCGGCCACTGCACCGCGAAAAGGCACTGGCGGTGGTGAAACCCGAGCTCCCCGCATTGCGAGACCTGCCTCGCCTTACGCTGGAGGAGGCCTACGGGCGGCGGCGGCTGGTGGTGGCTTGTACCTTTTTCGCGGTTGAGGAGATCACCCTGCAAAAGGCGGGGAACTTCGCGGGTCCGCGAAAGCGGGTTGAAGCGTACACCGTACTTTCGGGTGACGGAAGAGTGGAAACGTCTGACGGCTGGTACGCCTACCGGACGGGAGACCTCTGGCTGGTCCCTCCCGCCACGCTCGCTTACCGGCTCGCCCCCGAGAGTAAGAGCAGCCTATTAAAATTTTACGTGCCCAACCTCGCGGAGGACTTCTCGAAGCCGATGGCGAAGGCCGGATATGCTCGCGGTGAGGCGGAGAAGGTTGTGTTTACGTGATCGTCGCCCGATAAGAATCGGCGCAGCGGCGTCCACGACGCTCAACTCTGCAGCGGCGACCTCCGGCCGCCTTCGTTTCGACTTGCAGAGAGCGCCACTACAGCAATTGCCCGCCGCTGAGTTATGACGCCTCGCGGAGAAATGGGTCTGGGCAACCTCTCCGGGGGTTGGGTGAACTGCCTCCAAGCGGCATCACGCTGGCCGCGCCCGTCCAGCTCGATTTTCGTACTGCGAGGTATCTCGATTAACGTGACCGGCTGCGCCAGCAACCATGCCCCAGAAGCGCAATAGTTCATCGCATGACCGGCGGATGGCGCCCTTCGCGCACGCTTACGCCCTGATACTCGCCGGCGGCACGGGCACGCGTTTTTGGCCGCTGAGCCGCCGCGCCGAACCCAAGCAGTTGCTTAGGCTTTTCGGCAAGGAGTCACTCCTCGCTCAGACGGCCGAACGCCTGAGCGGAATCATCCCGCCGGAGCGCACCTACGTCTTCACGAACACGCTCATCCGCGAGGCGGTGCGGCGCGAGCTTCCGC
>JBOGJT010000210.1:0-8679 GCA_050745065.1 Terriglobia bacterium | reverse complement strand
CCCCCTGCGACTTATGCTAGAATTTTATCTGCGTTGAAATCTTGTCCGCATCGTCGAAAGGCCCGCAGATCATATGCCTAAAGTAGGACTTGTCAGTTTAGGCTGCCCTAAAAACCAGGTTGATAGCGAAGTCATGCTCGGGCTGCTGGCGCGCGAGGGGTACGAAGCCGTGCCCGACGCGTCTCAGGCGGACGTGATCGTTGTCAATACGTGCAGCTTTATCGGGCCCGCCAAGCAAGAATCGATTGACACGATTTTTGAGATGGCCGAATACAAAAAGACGGGTGCGGCGCGGCGGCTTGTGGTGGCGGGTTGCATGGTGGAGCGCTACCGCCGGCAGATTCTCGAATCGATGCCGGAAGTGGATTGCGTCGTGGGCACAAACGAAATCGAGCGCATCGTGGACGCCTGCCGCCTCACTCAAAAGAACCGCGAGTTCTTGCCCGTCTCCGACCCCTACCTTTACCACGAATTCACGCCGCGCCTGTTATCCACGCCTTCTCACACGGCGTATATCAAGATTGCCGAAGGCTGCGACCACACGTGCTCGTTCTGCGTGATTCCACAGATGCGCGGCCAGTTTCGCTCGCGCCGCTTTGAATCCGTTGCGCGAGAGGCGGAGTATCTGGTCAGCCGGGGTGTGCGCGAGCTAACCCTGGTCGGGCAGGATAACACCAGCTACGGCGAAGACCTCGGGCTGCGCGATGGCTTGGCCGCGCTGCTGCGGGAAGTGTCCGCTATTCCGGATCTCGTGTGGCTGCGCTTCCTTTATTGCTATCCTAACCGCGTCACGGACGCCCTGATTGAGGCCGTGTCCGATTCGCCGAAGGTGGCAAAATATTTTGATATCCCGCTTCAACACGCGAGCGGCTCCGTGCTCAGGGCGATGCGGCGCGGGTCTAACGCCGCGCAGTTCCTGAAGCTGATCGAAAAAATGCGCGCCGCCATCCCGGGCGTTACGCTTCGGACATCTTTCATCGTGGGCTTTCCCGGCGAAAGCGAGGATGACTTTAAGGCGCTGATGGATTTTGTGGCGGCGGCAGAGTTCGACCGATTGGGCGTATTCCGCTATTCGAACGAAGAATCGAGCGCCTCCTTTCGTTTGCCCGATCCGGTACCTGCGCGACAATCCTATAACCGCCGCCGGAAACTTCTGGCGCAGCAGCGGGACATTTCGCGCCGCAAGCTGAAAGGGTTGGCGGGCGCGCGTGTTCCGGTGCTGGTCGAAGGAAGATCGGAGGAGACGGACCTGCTCTTCCGCGGCCGCATGGAATCACAGGCGCCGGAAGTGGACGGCCAGGTTGTGATCAACGACTTTAGAGGGGCGGAACCGCGCGCTGGCGAATACCGCTGGGCCACGATCACCGAAGGCTCAGACTACGACGTTGTGGCGCGTATCGAGCCGGAATACTTTGCCACGCCGCGCGGCGTGCCCGAGGTTCCGGCCGGCACGATCGCCTCGGCGGTGAATTCGCGGCTGGTCCAAATTCGCCCGAACCCGCTTGCGGTGGTGGTTTAGCGCCGCCAGATTGCGGCGAAATACTGAAGAACTCCGGGACTGTGTCATTCCGGGGAGCCGGAAGCGGCGAAGAATCTCGCGGGTAATAGACGCGATACAAAGGCAGATTCTTCGCAGTGCTCAGAAGGACAGCTAAAAAGAGGGTTTCGGCGTCCTGTTAGCGGCGCCCTGACAACCATGCTGTAGTAGCGCTGGATTCGCGGGTTCGGGCGGTCTATTGACCTGGATTATTCATGAATGGTTAGGAGGGCGGGGTTTTAACCCCGCCGAAAGCATGCATCGTTCTGTTCCCTTTGTCGAGCCGCTCATCCGGCAAGACAAAGAAATCTCAGGCGCCCTTTAACGGCACGGCCGAATCTTAAAAACCGGCCGTGCCCTCCTGACTGTCGAACCGAACTTCATGAATAATCTGGGTTAAATCCAACACTGTGCACTTAGCGGATTTTTCGCCGAGTGCGAAGATTTTAGCCCCATGTCATTCTGAGCGGAGCGAAGAATCTGCTTTTCCCGTTTGATTTAGATGCAGATTCTTCGCTCCGCTCAGAATGACAGGCACTTACTTGTTTCGCACAATGGCAAGACGCTGCCTAAGTGAACAGTGTTGGGGTTAAATCCCGGCTCGCCGGCTCGCGATGCTCGTTTATGAAAGGCCATTGTCCCATCTGCCACGTGGAACTACGTATGGGGAAGAACCCGTTTCGGCCTTTTTGCAGCGAGCGCTGCAGGATGATCGACTTGGATAATTGGCTTGCGGGACGGTACCGGGTGTCCTCCCCCGCGGCGGCGGAGCCGGGAAATAACGACGACGCCAACCCCGGCGATGCTTCCGAGACGGACGTTGAGTAATCCGCGCGGCGGGAGTAAATCCGCGGCGCAGGGCAAGGCGGGTGTGGTGGTTCGCTTGGCGACAGTTGGCCCGGCGGGCCTTTCCCCCATCGCTCCGGGAACCGTTGGGTCGCTGGTGGGCGCTGCCCTCGTCGAGATTATCCACCATCTTGTGGTTGGGCGTGGGGCGTTTGATGGCGCGATGGCCGCGGCGATCATCGCAGTTTACGCGTGCGGCGTCTGGGCCGCAGGTCGTGCGGAAGTGTACTTCGCGGAGACAGACCCTGGGGCTGTGGTCATCGACGAAGTCGCTGGACAGATGTTGGTTTTCATTGCGCTTCCCACGGTGGGCTGGACCAGCTTGCTGGCCGGGTTCATCATTTTCAGAATCCTCGACGTTGTGAAGCCGTTCCCGGCACGCCGCGCCGAGCACTTGCCTGGCGGCTGGGGTATCATGACGGATGATATTGTGGCAGGCACATATGGCGCGGTGGCGCTGTTTCTGCTGGGATTTGTACTGCGATGAGCTTGTGGAAGAAGCCGGATAAGACGGAACCCATTATGCAAAAGCCGGGCCCAGTTCACGACCCGCTCCATGGTAGGCCGATGATCACGGAGATTACGCCCAGGGCCGCAATCTCCGGCGGCGAGGTCACAATTCGCGGCAGCGGGTTCACAGAAAATGGCCTCACCCGGCCTATGGTTCGTTTTGGTGACCGGGCAGCCAGTCTGCTGATGAGCTCTCCGGGCCGTTTGGTGGTGCGCGTGCCTGACGGCGTGGTGAGCGGCGATTTGACCATTGACACGGGATCTGCCGTGAGCGCGCCCGTCGCGGTTACGGTGGGACGGCATCTTGCCGAAAATCTCCATCCGGTTGCCAACCCGGCCGCTGACGCCGCCGGTAATATCTTCACGACGCTGAGCGGCGGCCGGGGGCAGAAGACCCCGGTGTCGGTTTACAAGATCACCCCGAATAATGCCGTGACCAGCTTTCTGACCGACCTCATGAACGCGACCGGCCTGGCGTTTGACCGCGACGGCCTCCTGTACGTTTCAAGCCGCATGGAGGGCACGATCTACCAGGTGACACCGGACGGCCGCCGCTCAGTTTACGCCGAAGGCATGGGCATCGCCACCGGCATCGCCTTCGACTGGGCGGGGGACCTGTACGTTGGCGACCGCAGCGGCACGATTTTCAAGATTAGCCGCGACCGCCAAATCTTCGTGTTCGCCACCATCGAACCCAGCGTTTCCGCCTACCATCTGGCCTTTGGTCCTGACAAATGTCTCTACGTCACCGGCCCCACCACATCCAGTTTTGACCAGGTGTATCGCGTTTCACCCACGGGTGAAGTCAAGCCCTTTTACCGCGGCCTGGGGCGTCCGCAAGGACTCGCTTTTGACACGAAGGGTAACCTCTACGTCGCTGCGTCTCTCGCTGGACTGCGGGGTGTTGTGCGCCTCGCGCCCGACGGTGCGGCGGAGCTCGCGGTCTCGGGGCAGGGCATCGTAGGCCTCGCCTTTACGCGGCGCCGCACGATGGTGGTGGCTTCCAACACATCTCTCTACGAACTCTCGACCGGCATCGAGGGCGTGAAGCTGCCGGTGGGAAGCGATTAAAGCCACCAGCGTTCAGCGATCAGCTTTCAGCGGCGTGGCCGGGAAGTCTATCTGAAGGCGTCTGATGAGAATCTGGAGCGGCGGTGTCTCACTGCCGAAATAATTGGGGTGCGGCGCTCCCGCGGCAGGACGCCCATTTATCGAGCTCCCCACGCCGTAGATCTGATCGCTGATGCCTATGGACGCGGAAATCATCGCTGTGGGTTCTGAAATGCTCACCGCCCACGGCCGCGACACCAACTCACTCTACCTCACCGGCAAACTGAACTCTCTCGGCATCGAGGTCCGCTTTAAGACCATCGTTGGCGACGACGCGGAGCGCCTTCCCAGCGCGCTCTCAACTGCTCTGAAGCGATCCGGCGGACTGGTGATTCTCACCGGCGGACTCGGCCCAACCGAGGACGATATCACTCAATCCGCGGTTTCAACCGTTACCGGACGGCCGCTGCGTGAGCACGCGGAAATCCGGACCCGGATCGAGAAACGCTTCGAGCGGCTGGGCCGCGAAATGCCGCCGAACAATCTCCGCCAGGCCATGGTGCCCGAAGGCGCGGAATGGCTGGAGAACCCCAACGGAAGCGCGCCAGGCATCTGGCTGGAATACGAAGGGACGCTGCTGATTCTTCTGCCCGGTCCGCCGTGGGAGCTTGAGGCGATGTTCGAGCGCTCGTGCATGACGCGCCTTGCCGCCCGCCGCGGCCCGGAGCGTATCCGGACGCGGGTTTACAAAGTGATCGGGCTGCCGGAATCTGAAGTGGATCGCCGCATTGCACCGCTTTATACCGCTTACACAAACCCGGTGACAACTATCCTAGCCAAGCTAGGCGAGATCGAGGTCCATTTGCGCGCCAGAACCGCGAGCGATGAAGAGTCCGAGGGCCTGCTCAACGAGCTGGGCGACAAGATTGAATTGACCCTGGGCGACCACGTTTTTTCCACGCGGGGGGAAACGCTCGAAGAGGTGGTGGGCATGTACCTGGTGATGAAGCAGCTCACCGTGGCGGCCGCCGAGAGCTGCACGGGAGGGCTGCTTAGCCAGCGCCTGACGTCCATGCCCGGAAGCTCGAACTTCTTTTTGGGAGGAGTGGTTTGCTACAGCAATTCATTGAAGACTAGTCTCGCAGGCGTGCCCGCGGCGGTGATCCAGGAGCACGGCGCCGTTTCAAAGCAGGTCGCACAACGGCTGAGCGAAGGCATCCGGCGGCGCGCAGAGTCTTCAATCGGAGTGGGTATCACCGGAATAGCGGGGCCGGGAGGCGGCTCGCCCGAAAAGCCCGTCGGCCTGGTGTTTATTGGCCTTTCGGACGATCGAGGCACCACCGTGCGCGAGTTTCGTTTCCCAGGTAACAGAGACCGCATCCGCCACTGGGCCGCTCAAATGGCTCTCGAAATGATCCGGCGTCGTGTCAGGAATTAACCGGGCGCGGGCTGGACCCGGCTATGGAGCGTAACGACACGCGTCGCGAACGAGGCCGAACTCCGCAATGATTCCACCCCTTTAATCCGAAACCCGCTGACGATAGGCGCGAAGATCGTCCTCCGTCACATCGTCGGGCGGCACAAGCTGGTAGTGCCTTTCAGACGCGATGGCGATGCCCTGCGAATCGCTTTCAAACCCAAACAATGCGATGACGTCACCTCGCATGACCTGCGCGCCGATGGAGCGGCAGACGAGTGCAGGGAACTTGTCCGCGCACAGCGCCATGTCCTGCTCGATTTGCACGACGCTCATTCGATCCTTGCCACCCTTCGCTTGTATCGGAAGTATGTACTGGACACCTTTCTTGTCCACGCCGACATAAATTTCATCAGTCTCCACCTGTCCCATGCCCCGGACGGCAGCGCGAAGATGGTTTTGCAGGGAGTAGCGGGTTCCGTCGAGGTTCGCACTTATTATACGTCCTCGGGATACAACAGATGCTCAGGAACTTCGAATCTCTCCCCGCGCAGGAGACCTGTCACGCGAGTGTCGACGTCCAGCGGGAGCCTTTTAAGTTGGCTTATTTTCTCCTCGATGTCCTCGAACCCAATGAATTCACACTTCGCAAGCAGGGCTTGGAATGAAGGCCGCAGGAGTTGGGAATAGACTTTATTTCGCCGGGCCTTGCTCGCAGCCAAATAAAGCTCTATCTGGTTGTTCGGCTGCGCTAAAACCAGATCATTGAGCCGAAGCAGCCCACTGTATATTGAGGTCGTAGACTCGATCTCGAAAGCCTTTCGGATGACATTCTTTGCCAGCCATAGAACGTCAATGTTCTGAACAATCCGACGCGTGGTCTCGTCAAACCCAAAATTCGGAAGCCTGCCCACCGTAAGGGGCATGAAAGCCTTTCCCTTGAAGCAGAGATTCCGGTCATTAAGAGGCACCCAAACTGAACAGCCTTCCACACGGCCGAGGTCGATCAGTGCGGACTGCACTCGCAGGTGCACGCGGGCTGGTTCCGTCAACTCCGATCCGTTGAGCGTGTCGGCGGTTGGTCCTCGTTCCGGCACGGGGAAAGCATTTAGAAAAGCCGTGACGTTAGTTTTGGGGTGCTTCGTCGTCTGCATAATGTAGATTCCACTCTCGATGAAAACATCGACTCTCCGACTGGGTACCCGCGCCAGCATCTCGACAACCAAGGGTCTTGGCAGAACTAGGACCTGATCGCGCGTCCCGCAAATGAGAACCACGAACTCGCCAAACTTGGTCGGTGCAAAAACGGTTTTAGGATCAATTATCGCTGGGGGAAGCCCGAAGAAGTACTTGTCTCCGCGAAGGAGCTTTGAGTAGTTCAGGGAGCATGTCAGTGACGAGCCGAACGTGACGATCCGAGCCTTGTGGTCGCGCCTTTGCCCACCGAAAAGACGGGCTAGGTGCCTGATCAAGTCTTCTACAATTAGATCTGCGCCTCCGGAGCCTGCCATCAGTTGTCACGCTCTAGGTGAGATATGTGAATGTTGTCTGGGCATATGTAAATATTCATATACCCTGTAGTGCCGGCCGCCGGGCGAAGTGAAATCTCTCCGCACGGCCCGGTAAGTTCAGCCAAGGCCCGCCTGACCCTTTGCAAAGCTTGGGTTTTGTTTCGGGCCCGAACGCTGCCTGCCAGGCCAATCGCGCCGCGCGTCGAGTTACCAGAGCTAAAACCATAGCTATTCATGTTCGGTTTTCCTCCCGAGTGCCTCCCGACCCTAACTTAATGTGCGAATTCCATACTTCTCATCCCAGACCGAAGGGCCGTTGCCAGCGCCAGCCTTTCGTGGCGAGCGAATCGCCTATCGTTTCGCTCATCCAATGTGGAAAGGAGGGCCAGCGTCTTGTGAAGGGGAAGAGCGCTGATTGATTGTGATAACAAAAGCTCGGAAGCTTTCTCCGGTAATGAAAGCAGTGCTGGCAATTGTCTACGAGGCTTTCGGAATAATGGGGGCTCAGGTTCGTCTTCAACGCCTTCGGCCTGAAGCCGCGCAAGGGTCTTCTTCGCCACCGAACGGGCGTGGTTGAGAAGTCCCGCTGGATCGACCGACCAATCAACTTTGACCTGGCTGGCGAAACAGGCCATAGGATTTGCCTCGACGCCGATGCTTTCAATCCCCAGCTTTTTGCATTCAACAAGCGTTGTGCCCGTGCCGCAGAATGGGTCCAAAACAATCTGTCCCTGGCGCACCCCAAAGCGGTTGATATACTCCCGGACGAGGTGCGGCGGGAACGAGAGCACGAACCGATACCAGTCATGCCCTGGACGGTCCCCGGCGCGCAGCTTATTGTCGTCATGACGTGCCTTTTTTGGCGGGCTGGAGCTTGGCGTAGAATTTACGGTCAATTGCATGGTAGGCAAGTATCACATGTCTCTGAATAATACGATGCGTGATCGAACAGTTCCCATGCAGTTTATCACGGCGCGGTTCACGGTCGAAGGGGCGGAGTCTTGCGGTGTGGCTCCCCCCTGCCGCGTACGGGTTTTCATCCTGCGATCTGAGGTGCCATCACGCGGGAGTTTTCATTGACGCGCTATCCGCCCCTTGATATCATCTGCCCTTCAGAAGAACGGTCGCGCTTGTTTAGAGGAGACGTATTATGGCTGCGGAAAATGGAGTTTATGACGTCATTGTTGTGGGTTCGGGAGCCTCCGGAGGGTGGGCTGCGAAGCGGCTCTCCGAAGCCGGGCTGAAGGTTGCGATGGTCGACGCCGGGTTTCAGCAAAGCGATAAAAACTTTACCGAGCATGAGCCGGCGTTTAAGCTGAAGTACCGTGATATGGCGCCGGAAGTCATTCGCAAAACACGCCCCGTGCAGAAGGATTGCTACGCCTGCATGGAGTACAACTACGACTGGTTCTGTAACGACATCGATGAGCCCTACACCACGTATCCCAAAATGCCCTTCAGTTGGCAAGGGCGCATGCGCGTGACCGGCGGGCGCACCAACGTTTGGGGCCGGCAGAGCTATCGACTCAGCGATCTCGACTTCAAGGCCGCTTCGCATGACGGCTATGGCGTTGACTGGCCCGTCAGCTACAAGGATGTTGCGCCTTACTACGGCATCGTCGAGAAGTACGTTGGCGTCACAGGAATGCGGGAAGGTGTTTACGAGCTCCCGGATGGGGACTTTCAGCCCCCGATGGGATTGAGGTGCGCGGAGCACCTCTTTCGCAACAAAGTGAAAGAGAAACTGGGGTGGACGGTAACGCTAGGCCGCTCCGCCAATCTCACCGAGGCGACGAACGGCCGCGCGC
>JBOGJT010000209.1:0-11926 GCA_050745065.1 Terriglobia bacterium | reverse complement strand
CGTTTGCAATAGAGGTAGTGCTGCGCGGCCAGAATTTCCGTAGGCGCCATCAACGCCACTTGATAACCATTTTGCATGGCCACCACGGCAGCCTCGAGCGCGACAATCGTCTTGCCCGAGCCCACGTCGCCTTGCAACAGGCGGCTCATGGGGTGAGGCGAGGTCATGTCCTCAACAATCTCCTTCAGCACGCGCTTCTGTGCTCCGGTGGGATGAAATGGCAGCATGCGCTTCACCGCCTGCCGCGTCCCTTCCGTCACACGCAGCTCGACGCCGGGAAGCCATTTCTGGCCGCGGCGCCGCAGCGCCATCACGACCCCCACGTTGAAAAATTCCTCAAAAATCATCCGCACCTGCGCCGGCGTGCGAAAACGGGAGAGCTCGTCGAGCGGCTCGCCAGAGGAGGGAAAGTGCGTTTGACCCAACGCTTCAGAGCGCGCCATCAACTTGGTTCGCTGCAGGACAGACGGGGGCAGGCATTCGGAAATCTCTCCGTCCGTCCCGGCCAACGCGTTCCATACGAGGCGCCTCAGGATGGCGGGTGACAGATTCCCGATCGCCTCATAGATGGGTGTGATGCGACCCACTTCGAGCGAATCCGATTCTCCCGAGCCCGAAACGATTTCAAACTTCGGCTGCATCATCACCATGTTGCCGTGGCCGTACCGGTCCTGCTCAACTTTCCCGTAGAAAAACACCCGCTGACCTTCGCGGAAGGTCTCGTTGCGCTGGAGGTAGGTGGCGTTAAACCATGTGCACCGGATTAAATTGCCCGTGCCGCCCGGAGGCGCTCCGCTTGCATCCGCCGCCGCCAGTTCATATAGATAAAGACCGCGGCGCGTCCGCACCGGGCCGCACGAAATCACCCGCACGAGCACGGTGGCCATTTGCCCAGGAATCAGGTCGCACACGCGAGCCAACCGTTTCCGGTCCTCGTACCGGAAGGGGGTATAGTAAAGCAGATCTTCGATCGTGATGATGGAGCGGGAGGCCAGCGTTTGAGCCCTTGCCGGACCGACCCCTTTCAGGAATTTGACCTCAGAAGCAAGTGTGAGCATGATTTGCGTATGCGCTCGTCTTCCCGCCGTTGGATAAAGTATCTCGCCGCCGTGGTGGTTGGCAACCTTCTTTATCTACGTTTGTCTTCGCTCCTTCCGCCTGGCGCCCGACACCATCGCCTCGTTGATTGGGGCACATTCGTTGACCTGTGGTTCTGCCTGTTCGTCTACGGCGTCATCGAATCGGCGCTGTTCCTGTGGCGGCACCGCAGGTAACGGCGTGCGATGACGGCGAATTTATCAGCGGCATAACTTTTTTCGATTGGCCTCCGCGGCAGAATCTGCTACTATTAATCACACAGACAAATATTCAGTGAAGCTATTCCGCTTCGCTCATGTTCGCTTGTACGACGGACACAGACGCGATAATCCGCGGTCCGGCGCTGAGATCGAGCCGCAGAGCCGCTGTTCAGCCACACTCCCGGATCGCTTCACCTGAGTGCCCATAGAAACCCGAGCGTTTCCACTCAGCATCTAAATGGGTGAGGACGGCCCCGCGCCGTAAACACCGCGGGGGAATACCCCGCCGGACGCGTCGCGCTCCAACGCCCTGCGCGCCCCGAACTCAATATTTTAAAGAGGAGAACACAACAATGGAACTAACAGAACAAGTAGGTCACACGGCAGGCAAGGTGTGGCAACAGCTCTCGCAGAACGGCCCGCAGACCGTATCTCAGTTAAAGAAATCCTTGAACGGAGAAGGCGACGTTCTGCAGTTCGCCATCGGTTGGCTGGCGCGCGAAGACAAGGTGGAACTCGTGCCGGAAAAAAAGAGCTTCCGCGTGCTGCTGAAGTAGGATCCCCGCACCGCGAGCAAAACCGGGTAGCCGCGGCACAAAGCTCGCGCCGCGGTTATTTTTCTGACGTTGGTAGGGGCGCACGCTCGCGTCGTGCACGGCAAGCAGCGCCCCTATACTCGTCCCGCCGCATGGTTAAGCCCCGGCCTTGGCCGGCTCGCCTTTTTCGATCGGCGCGTCCACGAGGTTACCCCATTCGGTCCAGCTCCCATCGTAGTTACGCACCTTCTCAAAGCCCAAGAGGTACTTCAGCACAAACCACGTGTGCGAGCTGCGCTCACCGATGCGGCAGTAAGCCACAGCCTCACGCTCCGGCCGCACGCCCAGCGCTCCGAGCAGCTTTGAGAGCTCGTCATGAGATTTGAACGTGCCGTCTTCGTTGGCGGCTTTCGACCACGGGAAGCTGACGGCGCCTGGAATGTGGCCGCCGCGCTGTGCCGTTTCGGACATTCCCGGCGGCGCAATCACCTTGCCAGAAAACTCGTCGGGGGAACGAACGTCCACGAGGTAGGCGTTCCGGTTCTTCTGAACATCGAGCACAAGATCGCGCTTTGCCCGCACGCTTTCGTCGGGATTGCTGGCCTTGTATTGCGTGGGCGTTACCTTGGGGGCCTCGGTCGTGAGCGCGCGCCCTTCGATCTCCCACTTCTTGCGGCCGCCGTCCATCAGACGCGCGTCCTTGTGTCCGTAATACTTGAGCTGCCACAGCGCATAGGCGGCAAACCAGTTGTTGTTATCGCCGTAGAGCACCACCGTGGCGTCATTGCTGATGCCCGATTTGCTCATCAGCTCCTCGAATTGAGGCTTGGTTAAAAGATCACGGCGAACGTTATCTTGGAGCTGCGATTGCCAGTTCCATCCTACGGCGTTCTGAATGTGTCCCTTGTCATAGGCAGTGGTATCAACGTCCACCTCCACAAGCCGTACTTTGGGATCGCTGCCGTGGCTGGCCACCCAATCCGTGCTGACCAGAACCTCCGGATGCTTGTATTCACTCATGGAAAATCCTCCTGAATAGTTTCACGAAATTTGAAATGCTTCTTAAGTAGATAAGAAAAAGGCCGGGAAGAGAGGGCGGCGTCAACAGCAACAGAAACGCGGGCTGCTGGAGCACGTGCAGAGCATGACGGGATGGGAGACGGGAAAACTCATGAAGCGAAGGTACAATACCACATCCCCGGCGGATACGCAAACCCGGCAACACGCTTTACGAGTTTTGCAGGAATCCAGGCCGTCTCGCAACGGCGCGCCTCCGCTCTTTTGCCTGAGGGCCTTTGTTCGACCTCTCGTCTCTCCACGCCCCCACGCCTTCAGCGTCTCCACCCTGAGCGCCCATTTCCTCCGTGGCGGCCGCGTCAAGCCGCGCCGCCGTCAAACCGCTTGATTTTATGTTCCACTTATGATAGGCTACGCATGTAGCCATACCCCTCCCTCATGGCCGCCCAGCGCGGCGCAGATCAAGCCTTTCGCATCGATCTATTACGCATGCGTTCAGCGGCGCCGGCAGCCCCAAGCAAGGAGCATCGATCCATGGCTCATTTGACTTCGTCGTCAGTTCTCATCCGCCCCATCGAGCTCGAATTCCGCGAGACGATGCGGGGTTATTTTTCCACGCTGGTTACGCGCGATTACCGCCAGGCAGCGGAGCAGGGGCGCATCGATCACCGCACGATCAAGTTCGCGCTGAGAATCAGCACACCCGATCTCGATCAATCGCTCGCCGGCCCGCGCCACGTTTTCTGTCTGACGGGCACGGTCGACGCGCCCTCCATCTCCCCGAAGCCACTTGTGGTGACGGAGGGCGCATTTCAATTATTGGCGGAAGATGCGTCGAGCGCTGACACGAGAGAGATGCGGTACCAGATGAAGCTGGCCGCGGCAGACGGCCGCGTGTTATTTTTCGACGGGTTTAAGATCATCCACGAAGGTTTTCTCACGCAGCTATGGCCAGAGACCACAACGCTCTACGCCATGATTTACGACGGTGAAAACCCCACGTTTCCCGTGATAGGCAAGGGCATTCTGCGCATCACGGCGGCAGGTTTCCTCCGCCTGCTCGCTACTTTGCGCGTGACGGGGGCGGAGACCTCCGCGCTGCGGCTTGAAGCCAGCGCGCGCTTTGGACGTTTCTTTGCCGGCGTTCTGTGGGACGTTTACGGCGGCATCGCGGCGGCGCCGCATTTTCTGCGGGCGGACGCTCCGCCGCGCGCCAAGCGCCCGCTTCGCGCGCCTGCCCCGGAAGTTCATTACTTCAATACGCAGGACGGGGTCGAGCTCCGCCTTCTACGATATTGCGGCGGCGGCATGGGTCCGGTAATCCTCTCGCACGGCATCGGCGTTTCAAGCCTCATCTTCCGCATTGACACGATTCACACCAACCTGGTGGAGTTCCTTGTAGCCCGCGGCTTCGACGTGTGGGCGCTCGATTACCGGGGCAGCATCGAGCTTGCGGCCCACAACCTGCAGTTCAGCGCGGACGACGTGGCGGCTTACGATTACCCGGCGGCGATCGATCAAGTGCGGCAACTGACCGGCGCCCGCACCGTTCAGATGGTGGTCCACTGCTTCGGCTCCGTCAGCTTCTTCATGGCCATGCTCAAGGGGCTGCGCGGCGTTCGCTCGGCCGTGTGCTCGCAGGTGGCCACGCACATGGTCATGGCGCCTATCACTGAGGTGAAGTGCGGGATCTATATTCCGGAGATCATGGGCAAGCTCGGCGTGAAGTCGCTCAACGCATACGTGAGTGATGCAGCGGGTTGGGGCGGGCGGTTCGACGAAGCGGCGATGCGGCTCTATCCCATGCCCGAAGACCAGTTGTGCACGAACCCGGTATGCCACCGCATTACGTTTATGTACTCTCAGGTGTTCGAGCACGAGATGCTGAACGCCGCCACGCACCACGCGTTGCACGAGATGTTCGGCGCCACCAACATCCGCGCCTTCGCGCACCTTGCGCGGATGGTGCGAACCGGACACGTTGTGACTGCGAATGGAGGCAACGCCTACCTGCCTCATCTCGAGCGGCTCGCCATCCCGATCGCGTTCGTTCACGGTGGGAAAAACCGCTGCTTCCTGCCCGAGAGCACGGAAACCACCTACCGTCTTCTGAGCGAGCGGAACGGAAGGAATCTCTACACGCGCACGGTGGTTCCGGGATACGGCCACGCGGACTCCATCCTCGGCAAAAATGCCGCGATCGATGTTTATCCCGCCATAGCGGCGCATCTGGAAGCGACCGGCGCCTGACCTGAACCTGCGCCCGCTGCCTGGTCCCGCTCCCTATTTCCCGCCTAAATGCGTGTGCAGCGTCGAGAGATCGACGACGCGGCTCCCCGCCATGAGGAATACGACCGCGGTCAAATGATCGTCATGGGGAGCGAGCGCAGACACAGGACCGCGGAGCACGGCGTCACCCTGCCGGTTTGCTTTGCTGCGCGGGCCCGGAGCAAAAGAGTTCAATTCCCAGGAGCCGTCGATTGCGCGGTATTTTGGATCGAGCGAGCGCACCCTCGTGTCCTTCTCAAGAAAGATTGCCGTCACCCTCACGTTCATCCCCTCCGCGTTATGAATTTGGAATGGCACGTGGAAGATGAGTTGCCCGTTTTCCTGCTGCAGGGTCCAGCGGCCGATCTGTCCATAGGGCGGAAGGTTGCCGCCCGGCGAGTTCTGGGGCATCGGCCAGCGCATGCGGAAAATGTCCATCGCCACGCCGTAGAACTTTTCTGCGTGCGCCTGGCGCGTCTCGAGCCGCGGATGATGCGAAAAGGCGGCGACGATTCCCGGCGTATCCCCCAACCCATCGCGCAATCTCTGGTCCAGAAGCACGGCAAAGCCCGGCTGGTAACCGGCTTCCGCCATCAACATCATGCCGATAAAATCCGCCTGCAGTTCCTCCTCGCGAGAAAGCTTTAACTCCGAAATTCCGCGTCCGAGCTTGACGCCGGGCCACGTCGCGGGGCCTGCGTCGTAGCCATGGGAGCGCGACCTGGCGTAATCCTGGCGCAACTGCGCTTCGAACGCGGGCAGATATTTGCGGTTATGAAGGAGAACGTGGCCGAGCTCGTGCCCCATCACCGCCGCCCAAACCCCACGATCCCCGTCAAGAGCGGGAAACAGGCCGCGCGTAACGTAGACGTGACCCTGAAAATCGGAGAAGGCATTGGGCTGGCGCTCGTCGAGCAGGGTCACGCTGTAGTGCAGGCGGGGCATCTTGCGGCCGAGCGGGCTCGAAAGTAGATTTTGCAGCGTCTCGTTCGCCAGTTGGTTGTCCGGCGTGTTCACGATGTGCGTGTGCCGCGCCATCGCGGCGGACGAGGCCGCCGCTATCATCACGGAGACTGCGCCGATTTGAAACCATCGCTTCATCGTAAGAATGCGAAGAATACCAAAACGCGGTGCTACCCAGCCAGGATTTCAGAATAGGCAGCAGCCCCGCAGGGTGTCAACAGGATCGGCCTTTCGGCCGGGCATGATTCCATGGCGAGCAAAACAAAACGAGAAAACGCGGAAAGTCCCGGATGATCTTTTCTTGACTTCTAAGTATAGTATCAATAGACTTGGATTAGGCGCGGTAAAGGCGGGAGGGTCGCGCGTGGGTTGGTCCCAGGCTTCGTTTGATCCGGGATTCATAGGAGGAACAGGATGAGCACTGAAGTCAGTTCGATTGAGCAGCTTACAAACAAAGAGTACAAATTTGGCTTTGTCACCGACATTGAGTCGGATACCATTCCCAAGGGCTTAAATGAGGATGTTGTCCGGTCAATTTCCGCCAAGAAGCACGAGCCGGAATTCATGCTGGAGTGGCGCCTGAAGGCTTACCGGCACTGGGTCACCATGACCGAACCCCGATGGGCCAACGTTCACTTTCCTCCTGTGGACTATCAGGACATTACCTACTATTCTGCTCCGAAGACAAACACGGGCGGGCCGAAGTCCCTCGATGAGGTTGACCCGAAGCTGCTCGAAACGTATGAAAAGCTGGGCATTCCCCTCAAGGAGCGAGAACTGCTGGCGGGGGTCGCAGTCGACGCCGTGTTTGACAGCGTGTCTGTCGCCACCACCTACCGCGAGAAGCTCGCCTCGCTCGGCATCATCTTCTGCCCCATGTCGGAAGCGGTGCAGAACCACCCAGACTTGGTAAAGAAGTACCTGGGATCGGTGGTTCCCTACACCGACAATTTTTATGCCACGCTCAATTCCGCCGTTTTTAGCGACGGCTCGTTCGCCTACATTCCCAAGGGCGTGCGCTGCCCAATGGAGCTTTCCACCTACTTCCGTATCAATGCCAAGGATTCCGGCCAGTTCGAGCGCACGCTCATCATCGCCGACGAGGGCGCCTTCGTCAGTTACCTCGAAGGCTGTACGGCGCCCATGCGCGACACGAACCAGTTGCACGCGGCGGTGGTGGAGCTGGTGGCGCTCGACAACGCCCAGATCAAGTATTCGACCGTCCAGAACTGGTATCCGGGCGATAAGAACGGCAAGGGCGGAATCTACAACTTCGTCACCAAGCGCGGCAAGTGCCTCGGGGCCAATTCAAAGATTTCGTGGACGCAGGTTGAAACCGGCTCGGCGATCACGTGGAAGTATCCCGGCTGCATCCTGCAGGGCGACAACTCGGTGGGCGAGTTCTATTCGGTGGCCGTGACCAACAATTACCAGCAGGCGGATACGGGCACGAAAATGATCCACATGGGCAAGAATACGAAGAGCACGATTGTTTCCAAGGGGATTTCCGCCGGTCGCGGACAAAACACCTATCGCGGCATGGTGAAGGTGCTCAAGGGCGCAGACGGCGCGCGAAATTACTCGCAATGCGATTCGCTGCTGATCGGCGATAAGTGCGGCGCGCATACGTTCCCCTATCTTGAAGTCCGCAACAACACGACGCAGGTGGAGCACGAGGCTTCAACTTCCAAAATCGGCGAAGATCAGATTTTCTACTGCCGCCAGCGCGGCATTTCCTCCGAAGACGCCGTTTCGATGATCGTCAATGGCTTCTGCAAGGAAGTCTTCAAGGCGCTGCCCATGGAGTTTGCGGTTGAAGCCACCAAGCTCCTGAGCGTGAGCCTCGAAGGCAGCGTGGGGTAGCGAACGGAGGCCACGTGGTCGGATGAGATGCGGCGCGTGCGCAAGCAACTGCATGGCGCGGACTAGTCGTAGCTGGAAGCGCAGGGCGGCGAAGCCGCAATCGAAAAACAGTCCCATCGAGAACTCCATAGCTTTGGTGGGCTGCACGTCTTTGCATCTTGTGCTCCGTGGTCTCTGAGGCCTCCGTGGTGAAGATCTCTACCACAGAGCGCACAGAGATCACGGAGGGTGAGTGTGTCGAGGACGGAATTTGTTGCCACAATAGCAAGAATTTACGATCTTGCAATGCAGAGTTGTTTTGTAACTCTGCGGCTTTAAATGGGGATCGGCAGCAACCGCAGAGTTTCTGAGAAGCGAAACTCTGCGCTACGTGGCTCGTGAAGCCCCGAAGGGGCGAAATTCTCGGGCCCACGACGCAAGCCCTGCCATCGCGGTAAAACGGATATTTTGAAGTGAAGACAACCCGGTACTTCACCGCGGTACGAGCCAGACCCGACAGTAGGTTCATTCGTGATGAATGGAATCAGCGTGTGATTAAAGATCCGATTGCGGAAATTGTGCAGCAAGACGGCAGAATCCGGAGATGGGGTGTCGTGCCCGAGATGGCGAACCGCGTTCTTCGGGTCGTCCTTCTGTCTGACGGCGAGACGGTGCACAACGCATTCTTCGACCGTTCATTTCGTAGGGATATCAGATGAAAGTCCAGTATTTTGAAGACAGTGACACGCTCCATATCGTCTTTCGAGAGACCGAAGTCGACGAAAGTAAGGACCTGGACGAAAACACTCTGGTCGAGTTCGATGCCGGGGGAAATCTTGTGAGTATGACCGTCGAGCACGCGCGCGAACGGGCCGATATCCCGAATTTTTCATTTCAACAGATTTTGACGTCAAGCCAGAGGCAGAAGAGCGCGTGAGGTGTGAATGCTCCGCGCGAGGTTTTGTCAGCGGCACTATCGAAGATTGGAGAAACGAACCAATGGAAGCAGCGGCGGCGGACCTTCGATACCCGGTGGGGAAATTCAAGCCAACGGGTGAACTGAATTACGCGCAGCGTGAGAATCTGATTAGCGAGATTGCTGAAGCGCCGGAGCGATTGCGGGCGGCGGTAAAAGGCCTCGATGACGCGCAGCTTGATACGCCGTATCGCGAGGGCGGCTGGACCGTGCGGCAGGTGGCGCACCACCTCGCCGACAGCCACCTGAACGCTTACGTACGGTTCAAGCTCGCCCTGACCGAGACTAACCCGCTCATCAAAACCTACAACCAAGCCAAGTGGGCGGAGCTCGCGGATGCTCGCACGGCACCGGTTGATCGCTCGCTCGCGCTGCTCGAATCGCTGCACGGCCGCTGGGTTCTGCTGCTGAAATCGCTCGAAGCAGCGGATTTTGCGAAGACCATAAACCACCCCGAGCACGGCCCGATGACGCTTGATCACGGGCTTGCGCTTTACGCCTGGCACGGCCGGCACCACGTGGAGCACATCACCGCGCTGCGCGAGCGTATGGGATGGAAGTAAGTTCAGGAGGCCGCAGGCTTTCAGCCAGCAACCCGTTATTTTTTGCAGGAACGATTATGACGACCAAGACGCTTTTGACGGTTGAAGAGTTCGCGCCGGTGTTCGAATCGAGCGATGCGTGGTGCGAGCTAGTCGATGGAGAGGTGATTGCGGTGTCTCCTGGAATGTTCCTTCACAATCGCGTTCGTGACACGATTCTCCTGATCTTGAGAACTTTTGTGGAGACCCATAAACTGGGCATAGCCGTTGCCGAGCAGCCTTTTCACCTCTTTGGCAATACGGTTCGGTACCCAGACGTAGCGTTTGTCGCTTCCGGAAGGGATCTGCCGCTCAAACAGTTCCCCAAAGGCGCGCCGGACCTGGCCATCGAAGTGATTTCACCATCGAACACTTTGCGGGAGATGGAGCAGAAGGTAAGCGACTTCTTCGCGGCGGGATGCAAGCGAGCGTGGCTCGTCTATCCCGAGCATCGGGAGGTCTATATTCACGGGCTGGCCGGAATCACGCGCCGCACGGCGGACGATCTGCTGGAAGAACGGGAGATGTTGCCGGGGCTTTCGGTGAAGGTATCAAGCCTGTTTGAATGACAACGCGCACCTTTCCAGCTTTTCCATAGCGGTTTTCGAGTTTCTATTTTCCAGTTCGACGACGGAGTGATGAATGCTTGAGATTAAGAACTTACACGCAAATGTAGCCGGCAAGGAAATCCTCAAGGGCCTGGATCTGCGCGTCAACACGGGCGAAGTCCACGCCATCATGGGGCCCAATGGCTCGGGCAAGAGCACGCTGGCGCAGGTGCTGGCCGGTCACAGCGTTTACGAAGTAACGCGCGGCGAAATCCGGTATAACGGCAAGGACCTTATCGGCATGGCGCCCGAGGACCGCGCGCGCGAGGGTATTTTCCTGGCCTTTCAATACCCCATGGAGATTCCCGGCGTCAGCAACATGTACTTTCTGAAGGCTGCGCTCAACAACATTCGCAAGGCCCAGGGGCTGGCGGAACTCGACGCCATGGATTTCCTGGCGCTGGTACGCCAAAAGATGAAGCTGCTCGACATCGATGAATCCATGATGCAGCGCGCCGTGAACGAGGGCTTCTCCGGCGGCGAAAAGAAGCGCAACGAGATTTTCCAGATGGCCGTGCTCGAGCCGAAGCTGGCCATTCTTGACGAAACAGATTCTGGACTCGACATTGACGCGCTCCGCGTGGTTGCGGACGGCGTGAACGCCCTGCGCAGCAAAGACCGCGCCATTGTGGTGGTGACGCACTATCAGCGCCTGTTGAACTACATTGTGCCGGACTTCGTCCACGTTCTGTATAACGGGCGCATGGTAAAGTCCGGAGACAAGGGCTTGGCGTTGGAGCTTGAAAAGAGGGGCTACGCCTGGCTCGAAGAAGAATTACAAACGGCATGATCGTTGTCCGTTGGGAGTTGCTCCTTGTCCCTAGCAGCGGACGGCCATGATTCGGATTCAGTTGGGACGCAACGGGTTTCGCAGGGGCGCTGCTTGCCGCGCCCGCACCAGACGGGCGCGGCAAGCAGCGCCCCTACAAAACAGCAAGCGGCAGAGCCGCAGGCCGTGTTCAAATAAAGGAATCATTAACGCAGATGGCAGAAACCCAAGAAACCACTGAGACGTATTTCGCCGATTTTGCGCGGCTTGAGCGCGAAACGACGCCCTCCGCCGCGAGCTGGATTCATCCGCTCCGCAAGGCGGCAATGGAGCGGTTCGGCGACACCGGATTCCCGACTACGCACGACGAAGACTGGCGTTTTACCAACGTAGCGCCGATTGCCCGCGGCGGGTTCAAGATGCCAAAGGCGTCCGGCGTACTAACGGCCGGCCAGCTCGCGAATGTGGTTTTTGACGGCGTGGCGGCGCGGTTGGTATTTGTCGACGGTCTATTTGACGCCGGCCTTTCATCTCTCAAACCATCGCCGAACGGCGCGGCTGGTGGCGTTACGCTGACGCCTCTCGCTACGGCGCTCGACGCGCCGCCGAAGATTTTGCAGGAGCATCTGGCCGGGCACGCGGAAACGGGACACAACCCGTTCGTGGCGCTGAACACGGCCTTCCTTCGTGACGGAGCGGTGATCCAGATTGCCAACGATCTCGCGCTGAAAGAGCCGCTCCACGTGATCCACGTGCGCACTGGCGAGGCCGAAGGAACGGTGACCCACCCGCGCACGCTGGTGGTGGCCGGGCGCGGCGCTCAGGCCATGGTGATCGAGAGTTACGTAAGCCTGGCAGAGGAAGCCTATTTCACCAACGCCGTGACGGAAGTGGTGGTGGGGGAAAATGCGTCGGTTGAGCACGTGAAGCTGCAGGACGAAAGCGGGCTGGCGTTTCACGTCGGGACGGTGCAAACACGCCAGGAGCGCTCCAGCCGCTTCCACTCGTATTCCATCTCGCTGGGCGGACGGCTCGCCCGGCACGACGTGAACGCGGTGCTTGCGGGCC
>JBOGJT010000208.1:0-16810 GCA_050745065.1 Terriglobia bacterium | reverse complement strand
GCCGGTCTTTACTATTAAAAACCGGCGGCCAGAGGCCGCCGCTACAGCATAGGATGGCCGTCGACTTATCTCCTCCGTTCAGCTAACCGGTTAGCAGGATATTGTTATCTTTGTCTCACCCGATTTCCTGTGTATAATCGATGTTTTGCTGCGGAAAGTCGCCGTGGCCGCGCGGTGTGCCACGCACGACATTCTGGCGGCGGGGTGCGGGGCGATCAGGGGACGTTGAAACGATCGGCGAACCCTTCGTCCGGTCGCCGCAAGACATGAAGAAGCGGAGGTTGACTATGTGGCCTTCCGGGATCGCCAGCAAGGACAATACCAAATTTGAAGCGCGCCGTGACTTTCACATGTCATTTGCCGAGCGCGGCGTCCGAGGCGCGTTGAGAGCCTGCGCCGCGGCTGCCGTTCTAGCCCTAGCGGCGGCCAGCCCGTTGGCCGCTCGAGGACAATCGCGGAGGATGACGGTAACTCCACGAGCAGCGCTCCGCGTGGAGGAGCCGCAGGCGTCCAACCCGGCAAGTGGGGCGGCCCAGACGGGTCCGCCACTTACGCTCACCTTACAAGACGCGCTGCAGCGGGCGGAGCGGAACAGCCCTCAATTTCAACTAGCCGCCACCACCGTCAAGTTGGCGAGAGAGGGCCGCGTGCAGGCGCGCGCCGCCATGCTTCCCTCGGTGGATTATTCCACGCAATATCTCAACGCCCAAGGCAACGGCATTTCGCCCGTTGGACGTTTTGTAACGCAGGACGGCATTCACGTCTATCGAGCGTGGGGTGTCGTTCATGAATCCATGCCGGGCAGCTTTTTCATTAACGCCGGGCCTCGTAGCGCGGCCTACGCTGAGGCCCTGGCAAAGGCGAACGAAGAGATTGCCCGCCGTGGCCTGGTTCTGACCGTGACAACCGATTATTATGCCTTGACGGTTGCTCAGCGCGCCTACGCCACGGCGCAAGTCAGCCTGGAAAACGCCCGGCGGTTCCTCCAGATCAGCCGGGAGCTTGAGCAGGGCGGCGAGGTGGCGCACACAGACGTCATCCGCTTCCAACTGCAGTACAACCAGCAGCAACAGGCCCTCGAGAACGCCAAGGTGGCCATGTCCACGGCGCGCCTGAACCTTGCCGTGCTGCTATTCCCCACCCTCAATCAGAATTTCACCGTCGTTGATGACCTGGATATGCCGCCCCCATTGCCTACGTTCAGCGATGCGGAATCGATGGCCAGGAACAATAACCCGCAGATTCGCGCTGCGCTGGCTGGCTACGACCAATCGAGCTTAAACGTCTCCACAGCGCGGGCGGGTTTTTATCCATCCTTCAGCGTTGATCTCGACTATGGCATCGAAGCGAACGCCTTCGCCTTATACAGCGTCAACACGGACACAGGGGTTGACCGCATCCGCCAGCCCAATCTCGGTTACTTCGTCACCTACGCCGTCACTTTGCCGGTATGGGATTGGGGCGCGCGCCTGAGCAAGCTGCGCCAGGCCAAGGATCTGCGCGCCCTCGACAAGGTGAACTTATCGTTTGCGCAGCGGCAAACGCTTGCCCATTTGTATTCATACTATAATGACGCTTCAGCGGCCTCGAGCCAATTGGACACGCTGCGCGATTCCGTCCATCTGGCGGCCCACAACCTCGAACTCGTCACCATGCAGTACAAGGCGGGAGAGACAGCGGTGCTGCAAGTGCTGGACGCGGAGAATTCGCTTGCGCTGGCCCGCAACGCGTACGCCGCCGGGGAGGCGCGATACCGAGACGCTTTGGCCACCTTGCAAACTCTTACCGGGAGCTTCTGAGAGTGTCGAATCACCGAATCCTAGCGGCGGTCCGCGCTGCCTCAAAGGCGCCTGCCCTGGCGGCAATCACCGCTGGCGTCGCGCTTGCCTGGATGGGTTGCTCCGGCAAACAACCTGCCCCGCCCGAGCCGGTGGTGAGCGTACAAGTCGCCACAGTCCAAAAGAAAACCATTCAGCGGGTGATTACGGCCAATGCGCTGCTGTATCCGCTCGACCAGGCAACCCTCGTTCCCAAAATCACTGCGCCCATTCTTAGGTTTTACGTGAGCCGGGGAAGCCCGGTACACAAAGGGCAACTGCTCGCGGTGCTCGAGAACAAGGATTTATCCGCGGCCGTGGTAGAAAACCAAGGCGCCTACGACCAGGCGCAGGCCACTTACGCCACGAGCACCAAAGTCACTCTGCCTGAGCAGATTCAGACTGCCGAGCTGAACGTTAAAGCCACGCGGCAGGCGATGCAGGCCGACCAACGGGTTTACCAGAGCCGTCTTAAGCTGTATAGGGCGGGCGCAACTGCGCGCAATTTGATGGACCAATCGAAAGTCACCTACATTCAGGCCAACAACTTATACCAGATTGCACTGAAGCATCTGACGGCACTGCAGTCGATCGGAAAGCAGCAGCAAATCAAAGCGGCGCAGGGGCAGCTCACCACGGCCCAGGGCAAATTCCTCGCCGCCCAGGCCCAATACAATTACTCCCATATCAGGAGCCCGATCGACGGCGTGGTCACCGACCGGCCGCTCTATGAAGGAGAAATGGCTTCCGCCGGATCGCCGCTCATTACCGTGATGAACACGTCGCACATGGTGGCACGCGAGCACATTTCGCCGCAAGAAGCGGCCCACCTGCGCGTGGGCGATCCGGCCATGATTTCTCCCGGCGGCGAGCTGCATGGTGTGGCGGGAAAGGTGACCGTCGTGAGCCCCGCGCTCGATCCGGGCAGCACAACGGTGCAGGTATGGGTCGAGGCTGCGAATCCCCAAGGCGAGCTCATCGCCGGATCAACGGTCACGGTGAGCATGATCGCCGAAACCATTCCCGACGCGCTGGTGATACCCGCCGCTGCGCTGCTTACCGCGCCGGACGGGACCACCTCTGTGATGGTGGTTGGCCCGGATAATATCGCGCACCAAACGACTGTAAAGACCGGCGTCCGGCAAGGCGACGAAGCCCAGATTACCGGCGGCCTTGAGCCAGGACAGCGGATCGTCACTGTAGGCGCCTATGGCCTGGCGGATGGGACCAGGGTGAAGTTCTGAAAACAGTGATGAGAGATAAGAGACGTGTGGTTCCCGGCTCTGCCCTCACCCGGCGCGGAGGTAAGCACTGCTTCCCCGCGCCACCCACTCCAGATGGGAGAGGGGTGGGAATCCAAATCCAACTCCCGGTCTGACTCCAGCTCTTAGTCAAGCCTTTTCCTCCGCCCAAGGCAGCGAATGAATCAACCATCAGGCAAACCCGACGACACAACACCCTCGGCGCGCGAAGAGAAGAGCGCCTCCTCCTACTGGTTTGCGCGGGAATCCAAACCCATCATTTTTTTGATTATCGTGCTCGCGCTTGTGGGCGCCTACCTTGCGTTTACCATTCCCATCTCCGTCTTCCCCACCACTAATTTTCCGCGCGTCATTATCGCAGCCGATAACGGCGTGATGCCCATCGACCAGATGATGGTTACGATTACCCGGCCCCTCGAAGAAGCCGTCAGCGGCGTCATGGGGATTCAAGACGTGAAATCGATCACTAGCCGCGGGTCGGCGGAAATCGATCTCTTCTTCAGTTGGAACGTGGACATGTTTCAGACGCTGCAGCGCGTCAACGCGGCGATCGCCAGGATGCAGTCCACGCTGCCGCCCACGGTGCAAATCACGACCAATCGGCTACAATTCTCGAGCTTCCCCATTCTTGGCTATAGCCTGACCTCGAACACGATCCCGCTGACGCGGCTCTGGGAAATGGCCACCTACACCTTCAAGCCGCGGCTGAACAGTTTGCCCGGGGTGGGAACGATCCTCATCCAGAGCCACGAAGTGCCGGAATTCCAAATCACGCCTAACCCCGCCAAGTTGCTGGTCACACGCGTCACGATATCCGACATCCTGAACGCGGTGGGAACATCGAACTTGATTCAGTCTCCGGGGCTGATTACGCACAATCATCAGTTGTATCTCGGACTGATCAGCGGCCAGGTTCATACTCCGCCGGAAATTGCAAATATCTTCATCAAGAAGGATCCGAGCGGCGATCCCATTTACGTCCAGGATGTGGCCACCGTCGCGTCGTCGATCGCTCCCAACTACACCATTGTGACGGCGAACGGCAAACCCGCCGTGTTGATTAACGTCAACCGGCAGCGCGCCAGCAACACCGTGCGCGTTGCCGACGCAGTCCACGTCGAGATGAGGAAGATCGAGCAGACGCTGCCGCCGGGCGTGAAGGTGAGCAATTTTTACGATCAGTCGTGGATTGTGGGCGAATCCATCAAGAGCGTGCGCGACGCCATCCTCATCGGCATACTTCTCGCCTCCGCCGTGCTGGTGCTGTTCCTGCAGGATTGGGGATCGTCGTTTATTGCCGGCATGGTGATACCGATCAGCATCCTCATGACGTTCATAGCCTTGAAAGTCTTGGGCGAGAGTTTCAATTTAATGTCGCTGGGCGGGCTCGCCGCGGCGGTGGGGCTGATTATCGACGACGCCATCGTCGTGGTGGAAAACGTGGTACTGCGCCGCGAGGCCGGGGAAGGGCGGTTCGAGGCGGTTTCGCACACGCTGAACGAACTCACCAAGCCTTTGATCGGCTCCACGCTGACGCCCATTGTCGTCTTCGTGCCCTTGATCGCCATCACGGGGGTGACGGGCGTATTCTTTCGTGCCCTCGCCGTGACTGTGGCCGTGGCGCTTTTCTGCTCTCTTACGCTCGCGCTCACTTGGACTCCCAACCTTTGCCTTTACCTGCTCCGGCAGAGGGGCGATCCGGATGCCGGCAAAGACGCGGTGGCTGCAGGCGGCGCCACCACCTCGGTCCCGGCAGAGGTGAACAACCTTCCGGGGACAGCGGCTGAGCTCACGCCCGAGCAACTTGACGTCAGGCGCATGATGGCCGTGGAAGAGCGCTCGATGGGAAAGACGTTGAGCCGCGCGATTCATTTTTATGATCGGGGATTTCGCCGCGTCCTGGCCCGCCCTTGGGCACTGGTGGTTCTCGCCGTCGTTCTGATTGTGGTTTCCTTTTTCTGCTACCGCCACATTGGGTCTGGCCTTCTGCCGGAGATGGACGAGGGTGGCTTCATTCTAGACTATGTCACGCCGCCCGGCAGTTCACTGGCCGAGACCAATCGGATGATCAATCACGTTCTGAGGATCGTGCATTCCGTTCCTGAGGTCGCCAACACTTCGCGCCGCACGGGCCTGCAATTGGGCCTCGCCGCGGTGACGGAAGCCAACACCGGCGATATCTCCGTCAAGCTCAAAACGAAGCGCCACCGCGACATCTGGACGATCATGAACGAAATCCGCGACAAGGTTGCTCTGCAGGATCCCGCCGTCACTGCGGATTTTACCCAAAAACTTCAGGACATGATCGGAGACCTCGAAAGCGCGCCACAGCCGATCTATATCGAACTCTTCTCGCCCGACGCCACCTTGATCGACTCCTGGGCGCCCAGGGTGGCGGACGCGATCGGAAAGATCCAGGTGGGGGGCAACCATCCGGTGGTCGACATCGATGACGGTATTGACTCGACCACCAGCGGCCCGGCGGTGGTTTTCAACGTGGACGTGGCGAAGGCCGCGCACGCGGGCTTTACGCCGCAGGACGTGGTCAACGAGGCCACTGCGATGCTCGACGGCGTTCCCGCCGCCGCGCCCGTGGTGGTGAACGACCGTCCGTATACACTGCGCATCCGCTACCCCGAAGCCATCCGGTCATCGCTGAGCGCGATGAATAACACCATGTTGGTCAGCCCCACCGGGCAGACCGCGAATCTAGGTTCTCTCGCTGCCATGACCGAGCTGCCAGGCCAGACCGAAATTCTGCAGGACAACCAGCAGCGCTACGTTGCCGTCACCGCGCGTCTCGAAAGTTTGGATTTGGGCCACGGCATGGCTGCGGTACAAAAGGTAATCGGCGGCCTGCATCTTCCCTCCTCCATCCGGGTTGAATACGGCGGCACGTACCAGACACAACAAAAGTCCTTTCACGATCTCGTGCTCGTGCTCGTGCTGGCGGTGGTGTTCGTCTTCCTCGTGCTGCTCTTTGAATTCAGAAATTTTTCCGCGCCTATTGCCATTCTCGCCTCGGCGATCCTTTCCACGTCGGGCGTCTTTTTCGCTCTTCTGATTACGGGCAAGACGTTTAACCTGTCTTCGTTCATGGGCCTCATCATGGTGATTGGAATTGTGGCGAAGAACGGCATCCTGGTGTTGGACGCTGAAGGAAAGTTCCTTGGCGCCGGCTTTTCCGCCAAGGAGGCCATCATTCAAGCGGGGCGCCGGCGGCTGCGTCCGATCCTGATGACAGCCTTGGCGGCGGGGCTTGGATTTCTTCCCCTGGCGCTCGCAATCGGCTCGGGATCGCAGATGCTCCAGCCGCTGGCCATCGGCGTTATCGGTGGCTTGCTGATCGCCATCGTGCTTTCTCTCGTCGTCACACCCGCGATCTATTACTATATGACTCGCAAACGGCGCGAGGGGCCAATGCAACCTAACCTGCCCGCTGCGATCTGACGACTGAGGATTACACATTATCGTGACGGATTTCGCTTTAGCGGCGTTCTCTGCGCGCCGGAAAACCGGCGGCCGGTGGGCGATCAGCCCTATGGTTGGCGCGTCGGACGAATCCTCGATCCATTCGGGCATCACTGGGAAATCGGCAAGCCCTTAACGGGTGGTTCCTGAGTTCTGCCGCAAGGCTGCCACATGAATTCGTGCGCCATGCCGGATGCATCGCTGCGCTTGGCATGACAGGCTTTTTGAACGTCTCAAAAAACTTCACCGGCCCCGCCTCAGCCAGCTCACATAATCCGTATAAAGCTTCACGGAATCCGGCGGACCCGCAAAGGCACGCGAGCCGGGCTTATTCATCATCCCCTGGTATTGATACACAAGGACTTCTTCTACCCAGGGGGAGACGGCTGCCAATTGCTTTCGAACGCGGTCAAACGGAGCCGGGAGGAGGGCGCTGCCGTAAACTTTTCCTTCGAACTTGAAGATTTCCACATCGGCCCAAATTGCCACCTTGGGCACACGGTCGTGGGCCTTGCGCAAGCCTTCGTAAAACGCCGAGGTCTCTGTCACCTTCGATTTCTCGACGCCAACCTCATCCTGATACGCAATAATATCCACATCCATGGATTCTAACTGCTTCACGTACTTCTCATCCGGAACCGCCACGCGGGTTCCGTACGGTGCGATCAAAATGCGCGCGCGTGGGGTAAGCTGGCGGGCAAGGCGCGAGCACGCGTTGACGTATCGGATGAATTCGTGAGAATAGTACCGGTCAATGAAGGCCTCATTTGGCCAGTACCAGCCGTAGAAACTCCGATGGTGGCCGTAGAGCCGCGCGAGTTCCTCAATTGCCCGAAGGCGTCTTTTAGCGGCCGCCGGATCCGCAATAATGACGGGGCTGGCCCAGTCGCCGTAGAATCCTCCGCCAACGAAGAACTTCACGCCATACTGATCCGCCGCTGAGAGGACGGCCTCGATCGGATCCGTGCACCGCAGTTGCCACTGCGGAAAGATCGGCGTCCGGTAAAATGCACGGTAGTAGAGCGCCGTGGACATGAGGACCAGGTACTCCATCCCGATGTCCGCGATCTCTTTGACTTTGGCCTGCCACTGCTCGCACGTAAAACAAACGCAAGCGGGATTCCAGTTAACGCCCTCGGCTGTGCCCGCGTGTTGAAATTCAAACCAGCTTCCTGAAACCGGCTTGACTTTCGTCGCGGCCGGCGCGCCGCTCAACAGCCGCGGAACGGCAGCAGCACCGCCAACGCCCAGAGCGCCAAGAAAATTCCTGCGGCTTAATTTGTCCATCGCCTATTTGCTACCTTTCCCCCTCCCGGCCGCACCGACAATCGCCGGAAAGCAATTCAAGCTTGATTCGATTGGAGTGCCTTTCGACGCAGGTTCCCCTCCCCCACGCCTTGAGGAATCACGATGTTTAGCCGGACGGGTTCAAGGCTGCGAGCAAGGATCGAGGACCGGGAGCAGCTCAGAGCGGGCGGCCTCCAGCAGGTGTTGATCGGCGCAGACGAATGTGGGGGGTTCCGCGCCGGCGGTCGACCGCAGCGCCAAGCAGCCGGCCAGCTGGATCGCGTCGTAGGCGCGGAGGGCATAACGATCGATCATTTCCAAGGCTCCGTCGAGGACAATGTCATTAAGCGCTTGCCGGAGGAACAGCGTCTCCAGGTGCCGTCGCAACCGGTCCAGGATCAGGGCGGCTGCTTCAGGATCAATGTCCCCTGAGCGCTCCCTGCGTCTGATCGCGGACCGGGCCTCCACGGGAGACAAGGCCGATATGGCGAGATGATTCTCGAATCGCTTGCTCGCAAGCCGGACGAGTTGCTGGGTGCCCGGTTCCATTACATACAGCTTGACGAGCGCACTAGTATCGAGAAAATAGAGAGCCAATTCAGCGCCTGCCGCGGAGTACAGTTTGGGATAGGCTCTCACCGCGTATTGAGAGGGGCTGGAAGCCGGTTGGCATTTCATCCTGGTTCCCCAGGGCCATTCTTACTTCCGGCATCAGCCGATTCAAGCGTATCGCGGTTACCGGGTATTGAGGCGACCTTGGGTTCGGTAGTCTGCTCGTCAGGATAAACCGTTTGTCGATAGCATCGCGCAGGACCGCGTACCGGGTGGAATCATCCTTTGCCCACGGGAAGCCTTCCCCCGGCAGCGCCGTGTCACGGAACCACTTCAGCGCGACAAACTGGTATCCAGGCCGTGACTCGGCGTGGTTTAACGCCCGGATCAGATCGGAAAGCCTATCCGTCACGACAGGGCTTGATTGCGCTTCGCAATTCGGGGAAGTTGTGGCTGCGGCCTGCTTCGCGGGTTCAGATGCCACCTCCAGGTGAGGTGCCTCGCTGGGGCAACGGCGTATCTCGTGATTTTCATGCTCGAACGGTTGAGTGTCCGCCTGTAGCCGCTCGGAGGTTTGCTCGAACGAAATGTAGATGGAGTCCCTCTTCGGAGACCAACTCGTATCAAACGATGCCGTCCGCCTTTTGCTATTTGTCTTGCCGTGAAGCCGAACCCTGTGCTGATACCCCCCGGGCAGAAGATCCAGATCCTTCAAAGGTCCAAAAAGTTTCTCTGTTAGTTCAGCCTCGATGTCCTTAATGGTTTTCATTTAGAAACCCTCTAATTTCAATATAAATTTACGTATAGACGACGGGCTTCGCCGCGCCATTCACGCCTATATATATATATACCAGCGGAGCACAGCATGTCAAGCGAAATCTTTACCAAAGCGGGATCAAATTCCCCTACGCCGGCCGCGCGCTCAAATCACCGCGGATTCCCGGTATTCGCCGAAGACGCGACGCAAGGCGGTGGAGATTTCGCCCACCGTTGCGAAGGATTTAACGGCATCGAGGATCGCAGGCATCAGATTGCGATTTTCGCGCGCGCTGGATTCAACCGCCGCCAAGGCGACGCTGACGCGGCCGGCGTTACGGCGGGCGCGCAGGCGGCTGAGCCGCGCGACCTGCTCCCGCTCGATCTCCGGATCGATGCGCAGCGTGGGCGGAGCGCCGCCGGCGCCATCGGTATATCGATTCACGCCCACCACCACGCGCTCGCCCGACTCCACCGATTTCTGGTAGTCATAGGCCGCCTGTTGAATCTCGCGCTGAATATAGCCGCTTTCAATCGCTCGCAGAACGCCGCCCATCGCGCCGATCTTCTCAAGATACGCGGTCGCGCCCTGCTCGATTTCGTCCGTCAGCTTTTCGACCGTGTATGACCCGCCGAACGGATCCACGGTATTGGCGGCGCCGCTCTCGCAAGCGATGATCTGCTGCGTGCGCAAGGCCAGCAGCGCCGCGGGTTCAGACGGCAGCGCCAACGCCTCATCGAGCGCGTTCGTGTGCAGGGACTGCGTGCCGCCCAGCACAGCGGCCAGCGCCTGCAGCGTGACGCGGACGATATTCACCTCGGGCTGCTGCGCGGTGAGCGCGCTTCCCGCCGTCTGCGTGTGAAAGCGGAACATGCTGGAGCGCGGGTCACGCGCCTTATACTTTTCGCGCGCGATCCGCGCCCACAGCCGCCGCGCCGCGCGGAATTTCGCCACCTCTTCCAGAAAGTTGTTGTGGGCATTCATGAAGAACGAGATGCGCGGAGCGATCTCATCCACCTGAAGACCGCGCGCGGAGGCGGCGTCAAGATAGCCGGTGGCGTTGGCCATGGTAAACGCGAGCTCTTGCACGGCGGTCGCGCCGGCCTCGCGGATGTGATATCCGCTGATGGAGATGGTGTTCCAGCCCGGCGCATGGTCGCGGCAATACTCGAAGACGTCGGTCACCAGCCGCAGCGCGGGCGCCACGGGGTAGATGTAGGTTCCACGGGCAATATATTCCTTCAGGATGTCGTTCTGCACGGTGCCCGCGATACGGCTGGCTGGCACGCCTTGCCGCTCGGCCACCGCGATGTAAAGCGCCAGCAGGATGGCGGCCGTGGCGTTGATCGTCATCGACGTGGAAACGCGATCGAGAGAAATACCCGCAAAAAGCGCTTCCATGTCCTCGATCGAGTCAATGGCTACGCCCACGCGGCCCACTTCTCCGCTGGCGAGCGGATGGTCCGAGTCAAGGCCAATCTGGGTGGGAAGGTCAAACGCCACCGAAAGCCCCGTCGTGCCGCGCTCAAGCAAATAGCGGTAGCGCGCGTTCGATTCCGCCGCGCTGCCGAAACCCGCGTACTGCCGCATGGTCCACAACCGGCTGCGGTAGAGCGAAGGATAAACGCCGCGCGTATAGGGGAACTGGCCGGGAAAGCCCAGTTGCTTCGCGGCATCCCAACCGGCAAGGTCGCCGGGGGAGTAAAAACGTCTTTCATCGGACAAGGCAGGAGGTTTGCTCGGGTGAGATATGTCGGGATCGCTCATGACGGGCGCACTGCGTCATCGGATGCTGCGAGCCTTGAGGAAAGAATACAAGGCGAAGAAGATCAGAGCAACGGTGAAACCCACGCAGACGTAAACCAGAACCGAAAGGCCAAACGACGGATGGTTGAGGTAATGCTTCCACTCCATCACCGAAGCCTCACCGCCCACCACCGCCAGGCTCAGGAAGAAAAGGCCGATGGCAAATTCAAACAACCTGCGCGCCAAGCGCCAAGTTTTGCGCCCGCGATCCAGAAAATGACCCAAACCGGTTCCTTCCTTTACCCGCACAGAATTCACCATAATCCATGCTATGCAGTATTCGCGGGGCAGTCAAACCATCGTTAGGACAAGGCGCATGAAGGCGCGGCGGCCGGCAATCCTTTATGCATTCAGGTATCTACACCGGAATTTGGGCAAACTTGCAGCACGCAGCTTCCGTACAAAGCCAACCGCGCCGCGGTGCGCGCTAAGCGGTAACGATCATATTATGGCGGCGCGGTATTTCTGGATTAAACTATATGGAGCGTCATAAGTCGGCGATGGACATTTGCTACAGCGGCGCTCTCCGATCGCCGAAAAACCGGCGGTCGGAGGCCGCCGCTGCAGCACTTGGTGTCACGCCAATATGTGATCCTGATTAAGCCCGATGTCTTTACTCGCGCGCGTTGTGTATGCTTCGATGTTGGGGCGGGACCGCCGCCGGGCGAAGGCCGCGGCCAGGCGGCGTAAAGCGGGAGAAAGTGTAGCCCCTGCGGCGGACGCTCATCTGGAAACCGGCCGGCGGGGTGAGGCGCTGGCGTATTGGTATTTGCGGCGCCAAGGCTACACGGTGGTGGCGCAGAACTTGCGGCTGCGGCCGGACACCGGCGAATTAGACTTGGTCGGCTGGGACGGACCGGTGCTCGCGTTTGTCGAGGTGAAGACTCGAACTTCCGTTGACGCCGGCTTACCCGCCGAAGCGGTTAGCGGCGCGCAGCGGCAGCGCATCGCTAAAGCGGCTGCGGTCTACGTAGGCCGCCTGAAACCAAAAGAGGTAAACTACAGGTTTGACATCATAAGCGTCGTGTGGGACCGGGATGAAGGGTATCAGTTGAGCCTGATCAAAGACGCGTTCCGCCCTGCCGGCGCGCTTAAGCACTAACAAGATGCGGAAAAACTCCTTTTAATTGTTATTCTGGCCGAAGCGAAGAATCCACCGTTCTTTCACATCAGTGAGTGGCAAGAGTCTTCCTTCGCTTCACGCAGGATCGCCGTCGGCTCCCTGAAAATAGGGAAAGGTGATATTGAAAACAAATGGCTAATGACGTTCGCCGTAGAGGCGCCGCTTACTGCGGCCAACGTGTGAGGGCGCAGCAAGCGGCGCCCTTACGCCCTGTGTTCCTACTTTGTGGGTGTTGCAAAGCGGCGTGACAACCCCTCAGGATGGCGTGCTTTCGGGGTTCTTCAGCAACCTGCTAAAGGGAGGCTACCAAGTTGTCCGAACTTAGAAAAGATCCGGTGACGGGACGGTGGGTGATTATTGCGACAGATCGCGCCAAACGTCCCAATGACTTCGTAAGGGATAAAGTGGAAATCCGCGGGTCTGGTTTCTGCCCCTTTTGCTATAACAACGAATCGAAGACTCCGCCGGAAATTCTGGTTTATCCCAAAGACGGCCGGGCCCCCAACACGCCAGGCTGGACGCTGCGCGTGGTCGCCAACAAATTTCCGGCGCTCGGAATTGAAGGCGGCCTCAACCGTCAAGGCGACGGCGTTTATGACAAGATGGAAGGCATCGGCGCGCACGAAGTCGTCATTGAAACCCCGGACCACCAAAAAACCCTGGCCCAACTCTCCCTGCCGCAGATTGAAGACGTGCTATGGGCGTTCCACGACCGCATCATCGATCTCAAGCGCGACCACCGTTTCAAATACATCCTGATCTTCAAGAATCACGGCGAAGCCGCGGGCGCCTCGCTTGAGCACACGCATTCGCAGCTCATCGCGCTGCCAGTGGTCCCCAAGCGCGTCTCCGAAGAGATCCACGGCGCAGAGGAGTATTTCAACTACAAGGACAGGTGCATTTATTGCGACATTGTCCTGCAGGAGGCCAAGTCAGGGGTGCGCATGATCGCCGAGAACGAAAGGTTCGTGGCCATCTCGCCCTTCGCGGCGCGTTTCCCTTTCGAGACATGGATTCTTCCCAAAACTCACGAGTCCTCTTATGAGCAACTGATGAGGGACGACTACGCGCAGTTCGCGGTCATCCTCAAAGACATGCTGTCACGCCTCGATCGCGTCCTGGAAAACCCGGCGTACAACTACGTCATTCATACCTCGCCGCTCCCGCAAAGCTCCATCGCGCACTACCACTGGCATATGGAGATTATGCCCAAGCTGACCAAGGTAGCCGGCTTCGAGTGGGGTACAGGGTTCTACATCAACCCCACGTCGCCCGAAGTCTCGGCTAAATTTCTGCGTGAGGCCGCCGGGGCCGCTGAATAGCGGGTCTTTTCAGTTTCTGCAGGGGCGAAGCCCCGCGAAAGGCTATATGGGATTTGCCACCGACGCAATTCATATCGGGCAGGAGCCCGATCCCTCCACGGGCGCGATCATCGTTCCCATCTATCAGACGTCGACCTTCGTCCAGGAAGAGTTGGGCAAGAACAAGGGCTACGAGTACGCGCGCACGTCCAATCCCACGCGGGCGGCCCTCGAGCGCAACCTGGCCGCGCTCGAAGCGGGCCGCCAGGCGTTTGCATTTGCCTCGGGAATGGCCGCGATTAACGCGGTGATGACTCTCTTGAAATCGGGTGACCACGTGGTGGCAGGCCGCAATCTTTACGGAGGCACGTTCCGGCTTTTTGAGCGTACGCTTAAGGATTTTGGCCTGAGGTTCAGCTATGTGGACACAAGAAACGTAGCGGAAATCGAAGCGGCGATCGAACCGTCGACGCGCTTGGTTTACGTTGAAACGCCCACGAACCCCGTCATGGAGATCACGGATATCGGCGCCGTCGCAGACCTCGCCCACCACCGCGGAGCTTGGCTGGCGGTAGACAATACGTTCATGAGCCCGTATTTCCAGCGCCCGCTGGAACTCGGGGCTGACATTGTGCTGCACAGTACCACCAAGTATTTGAACGGCCACAGTGATGGCGTGGGCGGCGCGGTTGTCGTGAAAGATCCTGCCGCCGCCGAGCGGCTGAAATTCCTGCAGAATGCCGCGGGCGCGATCCTTGCGCCTTTCGAGTGCTGGCTGATTCTGCGCGGCGTGAAGACGCTCGCTGCGCGCATGCGGCAGCACGATGCCAATGGACGCGTCGTCGCACGGCGCCTCGAAGCTCATCCTAAGGTGAAAAAGGTCTATTACCCCGGCCTCGCGTCGCACCCCCAGCACGAGCTTGCGCGCCGGCAGATGACCGGGTTCGGCGGCATGATCGCCTTCGATACGGGATCGCTTGGGGACGCGGCGATGGTGCTGAAATCGGTGCGGCTCTGCTCGCTTGCCGAGAGCTTGGGCGGCGTCGAAACTCTGATCTCTCACCCCGCCAGCATGACGCACGCCAGCGTCCCGCCGGACGAACGCACGCGACTGGGCATCACCGATGGCTTGGTGCGGATTTCCGTGGGTATCGAAGAAGTCGAGGATATCTTGGCCGATCTCGACCAGGCGCTGGCGACGATCGGCGACTGAAATGATTTGATAGCGTTCCGGCGGTGGGTGACGCAGACCTGCGCGCGCGGGCTGCCCTATTTCGCTTCCGGCGCCTTCACCGAGCTTTCGATCCATTCGAGATAGTCCGCCGAGCCGTCGTTCACCGGCAAGCTGAGAATCTCGGGCGTGGTATAACTGTGGCTCTTCAGCACGGCGCGCTCAAGTTCAGCAAACAGATGTTTTCTAGTTTTGACCATCAAAAGAACCTCCCGCCCTTCCATCAGCTTTCCCTTCCACCGGTAAACCGACCGTACGGGCTGAATCAGGTTGACGCACGCCGCCAGGCGCGATTCCACCAGCCGTCGCGCAATGGTCTTCGCCTCTCGAAGGTTCCCCGCCGTCACCAGCACGAGGATTTTGTCGGTCATCCGTTCCTCTGCCCGGCGGTTCAGCCCGGCCGCCGGCGCGATTCCTTGTTGAACTGTTAAGCAACGAAGTATATTCTGGCTGAGTGAAGGTCACAGATTCATGAACGGCTTCGAGTGGGGCAACAAAAATTTCCGCCGCGCTGTGAAGCTCGCCATCGCGCTCGCGATGATCTTTTTGATCGTGCACGGCGTCTTGGGTTCAGACGGTCTCTTCACCTATCTGCAGAAACGCCGTGAATACAACTCCCTCCACGAGCAGATAGTGCGCACCAAAAAGCAGAACGAGCTGCTTCAGAAAGACGTGGAGGGATTGAGGTCAAACCCGGCCACCATTGAGCGGTACGCGCGCGAAGACCTGCACATGGCGCGGCAGAAGGAACTGATTTATATGCTCCCCCAGCCGCAGAAGGCGCCTTCCTCCGGGTACGGCGGCGGCGCGCAGCCTCCACCCTCTCGCGCGGCGCCGTAATTGCTGCGCGCCGTCAACTCGGCTGAAGGGCGGCGCCCCCACCTCGCCTTATTTTTGATTCTTTCGGTGATGAGGCAAGCGGCGAGTGCCATGCGCGGCCACAGCCCGGATTCGGTGCGCCCACGGCTCGCGCCTATGCCGCGCTCTTACGCCTGGATGGCGAAGTCACACGCTTCGCGGCAATCCGCGCAATAATACTGTCCGTCTTCGCAGAGGCGCGCGTCGTATTCCGAGTGGCATAGAGCGCAATAGCGGTCACAGGCGCATTTGTCCTCCGGCTGTTCGCACGCGATACACCGGAAAGAGCTCGCTGCCATTTGGATGACCTCCTCCATGAAGAGAACTACTGAGGATTACGTATTATCGTGACGGTTTTCGCTGTAGGCGCGCACTCTGAGCGCCGAAAAGCCGGCAGCCAGAGGCCGCCGCTACAACATTTCGTGCCACCATAATATGTAATCCTCCATAGGCGGCGCCGTGCGCCGAGGCGCAGCTTGTTCGAGCACGAACCATAGCGCAAGTCGCCAAGAAACGCAACCGACCCTACATGGGAGCGATGCGGGCCGGCATGGGTGTGGATGCCATCGTCGTTCAAAACGATCTTGGGAGCGTAAAGTGAAAATCGCCTGCGTGCAGATGGACGTTGCTCTGCTGAAGAAAGAGGCAAACCTGGCGAATGCGCTGCGGCGCCTCAAGCTGGCGGTGCAGAGCGGAGCCCGGATTGTGATCTTCCCGGAGTGCGCGCTGACGGGCTATTGCTTTGCGAGCCTCGAAGAGGCGGGCGCGGCGGCGGAGCCGGTCCCCGGGCCTTCAACTCAGGCGGTCGCGCAACTCACCCGCGAGCTGGATTGCACGGCCGTGGTGGGCATGCTTGAAAGCGATGGCAAAAAGATTTACAACGCCGCTGCGCTGATCAGCGCCGGAGACATCGCAGGAACGTTCCGCAAAATTCATCTGCCGCATTTAGGCGTGGATCGCTTCGTTACACCGGGCGACAGACCCTTCACCCCGTTTCATACCCCATACGGGACAGTGGGCATCAACATCTGCTACGACGCCAGCTTTCCGGAATCAGGCAGAGCGCTGAAGCTGCAAGGCGCCCAATTGCTGGCCATCCCGACCAACTGGCCCATCGGCTCGGATTCCTGCCAACACCTTACAAACGTGCGAGCGCTGGAAAACCATCTGGTGGTGGCCGCGGCGGACCGCGTGGGCGAAGAAAGGGGTTTCCGTTTCGCGGGACATTCTCAGATCGCCGATTTCACCGGTAAGCTACTGGCCGAAGCCGGCGAGACGGAAGAGACCATTATCTATGCTGACGTTGATCTTGCGGGCGCGGACCAGAACCGCGTGGTGAGAATAC
>JBOGJT010000207.1:0-24505 GCA_050745065.1 Terriglobia bacterium | reverse complement strand
ATGCTATCTTCGATTGTGCCGCTCAGGATTCTTGGAGTAATCCCCGCCCGGTACGCTTCTTCCCGGTTTCCCGGCAAAGCCCTCGTCCCCATCGCCGGTAAGACGATGCTTCAGCATGTCTGGGAGCGCGCATCGCAGGCGCGCTATCTCACAAGTCTGGTCATCGCGACCGACGATGAACGCATCCGCGCCGCCGCCCAGGAATTCAAGGCGCAGGTGATGATGACCCGAGCCGATCATCTCTCGGGCACCGATCGCGTGGCCGAAGCGGCTTCGGCGTCCAACGCGGAAATTGTGGTCAATATCCAGGGCGACGAGCCGCTGATCGATCCGGCGGCCATCGACGCGGCCGTGCTCGGGCTGCTCGATCGCGACGACACGCCGATGAGCACGCTCAAAAAGCGGATCGAGCGCGAGCGCGAGATTGCCGACCCGAATGTGGTCAAGGTGGTCGCCGACGCGCAGGACAATGCGATCTATTTTTCGCGATCGAGCATTCCCTATTTTCGCCAGGGCGAGCCCGCGGTGTATTTCAAGCACATCGGCCTGTACGTCTACCGCCGCGATTTTTTGTTAAGCTACCCGGATCTGCCCGTCGGGCCGCTCGAACGCGCCGAGCGCCTGGAACAACTGCGCGCGATTGAAAACGGCCACAAAATTCACGTGGCCGAGACCGAGTACGAATCGCTGGGAGTCGATACCCTTGAGGATTGGGAGCGGGTCGCTGCGCTATTTGAAAAAATGATGGTAAGGGCATAATGTCCAAATATATTTTCGTAACGGGTGGCGTAGTGAGTTCATTGGGGAAAGGCATCGCCGCCGCCAGCCTCGGCTGCCTGCTTGAAAGCCGCGGTCTGAAGGTCACGCTGCAAAAATTCGATCCGTATCTGAACGTCGATCCCGGCACGATGAGTCCGTTCCAGCACGGCGAGGTGTTCGTGACCGACGACGGCGCAGAGACCGATCTCGACCTCGGACACTATGAGCGCTTCACGCACGCGCCGCTCACGCAGGCCAATAATCTCACTAGCGGCCGCATCTACGAGCAGATCATCTCGCGCGAGCGGCGCGGGGATTATCTCGGAAAAACCGTGCAGGTGATTCCGCACGTCACCAATGAAATCAAAGCCGCCATCCGCAAGGTCTCCCAGGATGTGGACGTGGCGATTGTGGAAATCGGCGGCACGGTGGGCGATATTGAATCGCTGCCGTTCCTCGAAGCCATCCGGCAAATGCGGCAGGAGCAGGGGCGGGAAAACGCGGTGTTCGTGCACTTAACGCTGGTCCCTTTCATCGGCGCCGCAGGCGAGCTCAAGACGAAGCCCACTCAGCATTCGGTGCGGGAGTTGCGCGAGATCGGAATTCAGCCGGACATTTTGCTTTGCCGCACCGACCGGTATCTCTCGCCGGAACTCAAGGCTAAAATTGCGCTTTTCTGCAACGTGCCGGACGAAGCTGTGATCACGGCCAAAGACGTGCGGCATATCTATGAAGTCCCTCTGGTGCTTGGGAATGAAGGCTTGGACCGCCAGATTCTCAACTGCCTTCGCCTCGATACTGGGGAAGGAGACATGACCCCGTGGGCCAGACTAGTGGACCGGCTAAATCAGGCGAAGGATGAAGTCTCCATCGGAATGGTGGGTAAGTACGTTGAATACCAGGACTCCTACAAGAGCCTGAATGAAGCCCTCGCGCACGGAGGCCTGGCGCACGGGGTGAAAGTGAATCAGGTATGGGTCGAGGCGGAGGGCCTCGAAGGCGAAAACTGGGAAGCGCAATTGCAGGATCTCGACGCTATCCTCGTGCCTGGCGGCTTCGGCAAGCGGGGGATTCTGGGAATGCTTCGCGCCATCGAGTACGCGCGCACGCGCAAGGTCCCATATTTTGGCATCTGCTTGGGGATGCAATGCGCGGTCATCGAGTTCGCTCGCAACGTCTGCGGACTGAAAGGGGCGGACAGCTCGGAGTTTGACCCCTCCACCTCGCATCGTGTCATTTACAAGCTGCGCGAGCTGCGCGGCGTGGATGATCTCGGCGGCACCATGCGCCTGGGCGCGTGGACGGCGCGCCTCAAGCCCGGTTCGTTCGCCCAGCAGGCTTACGGCGCGGTGGAGATTTCCGAGCGGCATCGGCACCGCTACGAGTTCAACCGCGAGTACGAAGATACCCTGGTGGCAAATGGCCTTGATATTACCGGCTCGACGCCCGACGGCACCTACGTAGAGGTCGTGGAGCTGCGCGACCATCCGTGGTTCATCGGTTGCCAATTCCATCCAGAGTTCAAGTCTCGCCCGCTCGAGCCGCATCCTCTCTTTAAGGCTTTTGTGGGCGCGGCATACGAGCACCAGAAAGGGCGCCTGGGATCGCGAAGCGAACCGCGGATCGCGGCTGTTCAACGTGTTCATTCGGCAGAGGCGGCAGAGCAGGGGTAGCACAGCGCGGCCTTTGGCCGCTGGGTTTTGTGTTGTAGCGGCGCTCGATGAGCGCCGAATCTATTGAAAAATAAAGACCGGCGGCCAGAGGCCGCCGCTACAACTGCTCCTCGCGCGTCACTTGTCTTTATGCCTCACCTCCTCCATCTCGGAAAACTGACGCTGGGCCAGGGCCATCCGCTTTTCATCATCGCCGGGCCGTGCGTGATTGAAACCGAGAAGCACGCAATGACGATGGCAGACCGTCTTTCGACCGTCGCGCGCAGCCTCCGTGTCCCGTTCATTTTCAAGGCGTCATACGACAAAGCCAACCGCACGTCGGTTCATTCCTTCCGCGGCCCTGGGCTGAAACTTGGCCTTGAAGTGCTCGCACGGATCAAGCGGGAATTCCGGGTGCCCGTCTTGACGGACGTCCACGCCGTAGACCAAGTTCGCGCCGCGGCCGATGTGTGCGACGTGATTCAGATTCCGGCGTTCCTCTCCCGGCAAACAGATTTGCTTCTGGCGGCCGGGCGCTCGCCGGCAGCCGTGAACATCAAGAAGGGACAGTTCTTGTCACCGTGGGACGCGCAACACGCAGTGGAAAAAGTGGCGGGGGCAGGGAACCGCCGCATCATGCTCACTGAGCGGGGGGCATCTTTTGGATACAACAACCTTGTGGTGGATTTCCGCGGCCTGCGCGTGATGAGCGAGTGGGGATATCCTGTGATCCTGGACGTGACGCATTCACTACAACTGCCGGGTGGGGCGGGAAACTGCAGCAGCGGCCAGCCCGAATTTATCCAGACCTTGGCGCGGGCAGGCGTGGCGGCAGGGGTGGACGGGGTTTTCCTAGAAGTGCACGACAACCCTTCGCGCGCTCTTTCCGACGGCGGCAACTCGCTCGACCTGCGAAAGTTTGAAGCGCTGGCACGCGACATGCGTGACCTGGGGCGGTTTATGCGGAAGAGATAATGTCAGGCTGCAGAAAAACTCCTATTGGGTGTCATTCTGAGCGAAGCGAAGAATCTGCTTTTGCCACTGCTTCTCTATGCTGCGTGAAATTCACATTCGAAATTACGCGGTCGTGGAAAGCCTGAGCCTCGAATTCTTTCCTGGGCTGAACTTGCTTTCGGGCGAGACGGGATCGGGCAAATCGATCCTGGTGGACGCGCTCGGACTGGCCCTCGGCGACCGCGCGTCGCCCGACGTCATCCGCACCGGGCAGGAGCGTGCCACGGTGACCGCGGTGTTTCAAGTGGGCGGCGTGGCAAAGGCCTGGCTGGCGGAGTTGGGCCTCGGCGGTGCGGGCGAAGCGGAGGTAATTCTGCGCCGCGAAATTCAGATTGGAGGAAAGAGCCGGCTGCTGGTCAACGACCAACCGGTGACGCTCGCCGCCGTGCGCGGCCTCGCCCGCCGCCTCGTGGACATTCACGGCCAGAACGAGCACGTGGCGCTGCTCACCCACGAAGCCCAGCTCGATCTGCTGGATCAATTTGCGCGCCTGGAGGCGTCCGCGGAAGAGGTGGGGAAGCTGTTCCGCCGCCGGCTCGAACTCGAGCGTGAGATGGAGCGGTCGGCCGCAAGCGAGCAGGAGCGGCTGCGCGCGCTCGACGTGCTGAAGTTCCAGATAGACGAGCTTGAAGCCGCTCATCTGGAGTTAGGTGAGGACGAACGGCTGGCGCGTGAACGGGAAATTCAGACGAACGTCGAAAAGATTCGCGCCGCGGCGGGCGCCGCGTTTGCACACTTGTATGACGAAGAAGGCTCAGCCTGCTCACGCCTTGCGCAGGTAGCAAGGGCGCTGGACGAGCTCGCGCGCTACGACAGTTCGGCAGCGGCGCTGAGCGAGCCTCTGGCCGCAACTCGCGCGACCATCGAAGACCTCTCGGCCTTCTTTCGAAATTACCTCAGCAATCTGGAGTCTGACCCGCGGCGCCTCGATGAGGTGGAAGAGCGCCTGGCGCAGATTGACCGGCTGAAGCGGAAGTATGGCCAAAGTATCGAAGAGATACTCGCCTACGCGGAGCGGGCGGCAAAACAGCTTGAGACATACGAGCACGCAGACGAGCGCCGCAGCCAACTGGCCGGCGACCTTGAGCGCGCGAAGGCCGATTATCAACAAGCGGCGCGAGCGCTTTCCCAAGAACGCCATGCAGCGGCGATGACGCTCGCAAAGAGGATACGCCCCGAACTCGGCCAAGTGGGCATGGAGAAGACCCGCTTCGAGATTCGCCTGACGAATGTGCCCAAAGGCGATGGGGGGCCACGGGGGATCGATGATATTGAGATCCTGATTTCACCGAACCCCGGCGAAGAAGTGCGCCCTCTCGAGCGCACCGCGTCGGGCGGCGAACTCTCGCGGCTGATGCTTGCCCTTAAAACCGTAGTTGCGTCCGGCACACACCCCGCGACCGAGGGCGACGGGGAACCCCGCGCGGCGGCTTTCCGTCAACACACGTTCATCTTCGACGAAGTGGACGCGGGAATCGGCGGACGCGTGGCGGAATGCGTTGGGCAGCGCCTAAAACGCTTGGCGCGGACCGCGCAGGTGCTCTGCGTCACGCATTTGCCGCAAATTGCCTGCTTCGCGGACCATCACTATTACGTCGAGAAAAGTCAGCGCGGCGGCCGCACGGTCACCGAAGTCCGCCTTCTAACCACAGAGCGCGAACGGGCCGCCGAGCTCGCACGCATGCTCTCCGGCAGCCAGATCACAGACGCCGTCCTAAAGCACGCCGCCGCCATGTTGCGACAAGCCGGAGCCGCGGAAATCGCGCCGTCGAGGTAAGCTATGCTAAGATGCTCTTGAGGTGGCTGCAATAGGCAATGTTGTGCGCCCTATCTTAGCAGGTTGCTGAAAATCTCCTTTTGGCTGTCATTCTGAGCGAAGCGAAGAATCTGCCGTGGTTCTAAATTAATGGGTTGCGAGGTTCTTCGCCGCCTTCAGTTCCTCAGAATGACGGGCTTTCAAAGTTTTTCAGCGGCCTATTCGACGACGCGAAGGCCCGAGAGGAGTGAAGGACCCCATGGCGAGTGACGAGACCCAGAAGGGGAAGAAGGTGCCTGCCTCGATGGGCATGATCGATCCGCGCTTTCGCCGCATTTACATGTCGTTCTATAAGGAAAGCTACTACACTCCTACCGCGCTCGACCTGAAAACCAAAGAGTTGATCGCGATCGCCGCCTCCGCCGTGGCAAAATGCCAGGGATGCCTCGATGGCCACATCAAGAAGGCCTTGGAACTGGGCTTATCGAAGGACGAGATCAGCGACGCGATCGTGGTGGCGATCGGGATTGCGGCAGCAGCCGTCGTCGATATGACGGACCACGCCGCGATTGAGCTCGACCTGCACCATTTTGACGTCGAGAAGAAATCAGTGACTAGTGACAGGTAGGAAGGTGTCAGGTATTAGGTTTTGCGGGTATTGGAAACGGATGTCTGACCCCTGCAACCGGAAACCTGGAACCTGACACCTACCTTCACCCCTGAGAGCGCAGACCGCTATTCCGCCCTCCACGCGCTTAAAATCCGGCGTAATCCTCAGTCTGTTCCTGCTGCTGTTCACGGGTCTCGCAGATAATCAGATGATCGCCGCGCTCCTCCCGGTGTTCATGCGGGACTTTAGGGTGAGCGTTGCCATGGCCGGAATGCTGGTGGTGGTGTATTCCATCGCCGCTGCGTTTGCCGGCTTCATCTGCGGCACGCTCTCGGATCATTACGGCCGCCGGCGTTTCATGCTGGGCGGCGTGCTCGTTTTCGCCGCCGCGTCGTGCCTGTCCGCGGAAACCCGCACCTTTAGCGAATTGATGATGGTGCGGACGCTGACGGGCGCGGCGGCCGGAACCATCTCCACCTGTGCGTTGACCTTCGCCGGTGATTGCTTCGATTACGCGGTGCGCGGGCGCGCCATCGGACTGATTTCCGTGGCCTATTTTGCCGCGCCCATTATCGGCGTGCCCGCCGGCGCCGAAATCGCCGATCGCTTTGGCTGGCGCAAGACATTTATTTTTTTTGCTCTCGTGGCCTGTGTGGCCGCCGCCTCGATGTGGCTGCTGCGTGGAGAAGGTGGCGGAAGGGCTCGGGTTGAGAATAAGCTTCGCGCTACCGCCCGCGCCATCCAGTCCTTTCTTACGCGCCGCGACCTTGCGGCCGGGATCGTCATCGCTTTCCTGGTATCCGGCGGGATGGTGGGTTTTCTGACTTACATTGGGGAGTGGTTGAACCGCAGCTTCGGTCTTACGACGCGCGGAATCGGATGGGTCTTCATGCTCGGCGGTCTCGTCGCCGTATTGGGTGCGCCGCTCGGCGGAATCTTGTCTGACCGTTGGGGGAAGTTGAAGATTTCCGTGCTGGGCAGCGTCCTGCTGGCCGTGTCCCTTGCTGTGATGCCGTTTTTCCCGTGGGGCGTTTTGCTGCTGGCGGTTTTTGGGCTAACCAGCCTCGGCACGGCGTTCCGGCAGGGGCCGGTTACAGCGCTCATGACGGAGATCATTCCGGGAAGGCAGCGGGGCGCCTACATGGCGGCGCGCGGGGTATTCTCGCAACTGGGTATTGGCGCGACGGCTTTTGTTGGAGGGATCCTTTACCAGCACCACGGCTACGCGGCAGTCACGGGGTTATGCGCATTGATGACGGCGGGGGTCGTCTTACTGCTGCTGGCCTTTGTTCGTGAGCCCGAAGCAGCGGCGCGCATCACGTAGCGTCGGCTTCACGCCGCCATTCCGGTTGGTGCGTTTGCGGCGCGAGATGGAAGGATAAACCCGCCGCTACGCCGCGAAGACCGCAAAACATTTCAAGGTCCAGCCAGCACGCGCTGATAAAGCCGTTCGTAGAGGGGAATAATCTTGTCGGTGCAGAAACGGCTTTGAGCGCGCTCGCGGCCGGCCCGGCCCATAGCTTCGCGCTTGGAGGGGTCTGCAAGAATCTCCAGCGCCCGCGCCGCCATGCCCTGAACGTCGCGCGGGGGCACGAGAAATCCATCCACACCGTCGCGGACGACTTCCGGCAGGCCACCCACGCGGGAACACACGCTGGGCACCCCGCAAGCCATGGCTTCGAGCGCCACCAGGCCAAACGATTCCAGTTCACTCGGCAGCAGCAGGCAGTCCGCACAATTGATCAGATCCTGCACGTTGTTCTGCTTTCCCAGGAACATCACGTCACCGGCCACTCCGTTTTCGCGGGCAACCCATTCCGCCAACGTCCGCTCGGGTCCGTCGCCAATCATCAGGAGTTTGGCGGGGATTTCGCGGCGCACGATGGTGAAAATCTCGACCACGTCCTGAACCCGCTTGACGGGCCGGAAGTTCGATAGATGCACGACGAGGCGCTCCTCATCGCGGGCGAACGTTCTACGCCTGGCGGTGTCCGAGGCGGGCTGGAACAGGTCGCAGTTAACGAAATTTGGAATCACCTTGACCGTCTTGCGGATGTGGAATTCGTTCCGTGTCACCTGGCCCAGATACTCGGAAATCGCCGTGACGGCGTCGCTCTCCTCGATTGAGAACTGCGTGATGGGAAGGTATGAGCGATCGGCGCCGACAAGCGTGACGTCCGTTCCGTGCAGGGTAGTGACAAAAGGAAGCTTTCGCGAGCCAGCGAGCATCGCCCGAGCCAGATAGGCGCTGACGGAGTGCGGGATGGCGTAGTGCACGTGCAGCAGATCCAGCGATTCGTTCACGGCCACGTTCCGCATTTTGGTGGCCAGAGCCAGCGTGTAGGGGGGGTGGTCAAACAGTGGGTAATTCATCACTTCCACTTCGTGAAAGTGAATGCGCTCGGAGGCGGAGGACATCCTCACCGGCATCGCAGTACTGATGAAGTGGACTTCATTTCCGCGAGCCGCGAGCTCCAGGCCCAACTCCGTGGCCACCACACCGCTGCCACCGTAGGTTGGATAGCAAGTGATACCAATCTTCATAGGGAAGGCCGGCGGCCTGGAATGAGGGAGTCAGGAAGCGTGATGCCCCTTCTTACAACCCGCAGGGGCTTTTGTGACCACAATAATGCGCTGCACGGTACGGCGGCCGCCCTGCTGCCGGTAATGAACAATCACGTTGGTGCCCGGCGTCAGCGCCGCGAGCTTCAATTTCTGGCCCTGGATCGAGGAGACGCGCACTTTCTTGGTGATGGGGAAAATGGCACTGCTTGCGCCGTCGGCGGAGCTGACTTCCAGGACCTTGCTTCGGGAGTCCAGCGTTTGAACGCCGCCGGTAAAGACCTGGTTTGTAGCTCCGTTCGATTCAATCTTGCTCAAGCCCGGAACTTTCTTGCGGCCCACCTCCTGAGCGCGGCCAACGGCTGGGATCAGCGCGAGGAGCAGACAAACGACAAGCGCCGCCGCGCCGCCGGGCGTCACCGAGCGACGAAGGCTTCGGCGCGCAAAACACAAACGACGCCCGGTCCCGTGGTCACGTGAGGTCTGTTGAAGGGGCTGGGTTGGGTCGGTCATTGTTTCACCTGCAAAAATAGTCCGGTCTTATTCCCCGTCTCTGACCGGGTAATTCCCATTTCCGTCCGTCTTCGATTCCGATTGCTTGTGCATGTACCGGATGGCGCTCTTCATGATCAGCAGGTTGGGATCTCCAGAGCGGTGAACTTTGATACAACCTTTGTCGTACCATTCGATGACGCCGCTGATAGCTTCGCCGGTATCCAGCACGACGACCATCGGCGTGCGAGCCTGCATCTGCTTGATGTAGTAAAAGCTCTCCGCATTCGTCTGGTCTGGCGGAGTGGGCTTCTTGCTCCGCTGCGGCCGCTGGCTCATCTGGTCTTGGATGTCCGAGAGTGCTGGACGAATTAATTTGCGATTCACTGTGAACTCCTTGAATCCCCATCGAATTGGGGTGAAGCTTTGGATCGCTTCGGAGGAATGGCTGAACTACGGCAAACCCACCGTTAGATGAGGAAACAATCCGTTCGAGCTATTTCGGAATGCCATCAAAACCCGCGTCACGAAGCTCTGGAAAAGAGTGTAGCACGCATGCCACACCGCCGCAAACCAACCCATTGGGCTCCGGGCCTAGCCGGGATTCAGGCAGGTGCAGCACCGCGCATCCTGAACCGGTTCGTTTCCAGCTACGCCGGCTAAGGTATAGCAAATTCTGGCCGTGAGCAGGAAAATAGGCTGTGAGGCGCACGCGCGTGATTTGCGTTTCCAGAACGCGAACTTTCCAGTTTTGCGAACTGCGGTGCGGGGAGGAAAGATTTCAGGGCTTTCCTCGTCTCGTCAGATCGAGTGCCGTGGGTAGCAGGTAGCCGACTTTCGAGAAAGGTCCTTGCCAAACACGTATTCCGTGTGGCTCCCGCCCACATTTTTCTCCACCCGCTCGCCCAAAGCGTTATAAACGCAGCTGGCCGTCGTGCCGTTATCTACTGACACTATCCGCCCTTCGGCGTCGTATTGATACGTGTGCGTGCCGTCACCCATCAAATCGCCCGAAGCGTCAACTTTTGAGCATTTCTGTGCAAATCAGCGCGGGTGTGTGAGATGATATCGACGGCCGGCCGTTTGCGTGCCCGGCCGATCCAACGATCGAGGAGGCGTTAATGTCTGCAATATCGAGGCGGGAGTTCTTGAAGGGCGCAGCGGCGAGTGCTGCGGCGGCCGGGTGTCTCTCGGCTGGCGCTGTCAACCTTGGCGCCAATCCGCTGGGCATGCCGATCGGCTGTCAGACGTGGCCCGTCAGGAAGATGATTGCGCGCGACTTTCAAGGCACCGTCAAACAGCTTACCGGAGCCGGATTTCGGTCGATCGAGTTGTGCTCGCCCGTGGGTTACGCGGATTTAGGCTTTGGCGGCCTCGCGAAATATACGGGCGGCGAGCTGCGGAAAATGATTGCCGGCCTGGGCGTCACTTGCGTGAGCTGCCATTTCGACATCAAGGAACTCAGGAAAAATCAGCCAGGGCGAATTGCCTGGGCCAAGGATCTGGGCCTCACGCAAATGATCGTGCCCAGCCTCGACGGGCCGCGGAATCCAACGATGGATGACGTGAAGCGGGCGGCGGACGAATACAACCGGATGGCTGAACGGGCAGCGAGAGCGGGCATCCAGCAGGGTCTTCACAACGAGGGATTTGTGCTTTCAACGGTCGATGGCAAGCGAACGTATGACGTATTGTTCGGCCTTCTCGATCCGAAGCTCGTTAAGTTCCAATTTCAAGTTTCTGCCATCAGCCAAGGCTACGATCCCATCCACTACTTTACCAAGTATCCCGGACGCTTCATTTCGATGCACGTCCAGGGCTGGTCGGCAAAAAGCAGAAAGATCACCGCCGTAGGCCAAGGGACGCTCGATTGGAAGAGAATCTTTGCCGCGGCAAAAACCGGCGGGATAGAGAATTACTTCGTCGAAATGGATTGGAATTTGATGAAGGAGAGCGTGCCCTACCTCCGCCGCCTGCGGGTTTCGTAGGACCTCCGGCTTTTTCCGGACGTCACGCGCCAGCGACGTTCGACGTTGTCGCGGCGGCCTCTGGCCACCGTCATTCCGGCGCGCAAAGAGCGCGGCTACAGTAACTACCCGTCGCTGATTTATGACGGTCAGTCTTGCCGCAGACGCTTTCCCTCGCTCGGTCTGCCGTCTTCTCACTCGCAGGGACACCCGCAAAGCATGAAATGGTTCATTTTCCCCACTCTCGCGAAAGCGGGAATCCAAATGAACCCCCGCCTTCGCGCGGGTGACGCCGGCAATTCTTTATGGGAGCATGACATTTCATTTGATGTGGGTTCTGTGGCGTGCCGCCCCTTCCATGTAGAGAGCCACGTAACTCTTCGTGATGTAGGCATCGCGGCCGTAGCCGAGTTGCCGTGCAACGCGGTCAATCCAGGCGCAAGGCCCTTCAAGCTCAATGAAATGCCCCACCGGAGTCTCGTCGTAAACAAGTACTCTGCCGGGGTTGAATTTGCCCGGCGGCGCATATGTGGTGCGCCGCTTCTGGTAGTGTATCCACTCGCGCAGCCCGAGCCGCTCCAGGATCCGTCGCAACTCGCGCGCGTCGCCGATGCCCGTCTCGATTTCATCGCGTGACTTGTAGCCTCCCGCGACGCTCGGCGGACCCTTAAAGGTGAGACGGCTCAAGCCGCCGGCGGTACGGAGGCGCACCGCCTGCCGCGCGCGGGTGAGCCGGCGGTCGGGAAAGTCAAACAGGATGTTCTTCTCGGAAAGCCTCGCCGTCAGGCGGTGGAACCCCAACTCGTTGAGGCGCCGCTTCAGCGCGCGGGGATCCGGCACGCTCAGTTTGATTTCAATCTCGCGGCGAGGTTTCATGCGGAAGTCGAGCCGTGGGACGCGGGGCAGGGACGATGCGCCATCTTGCCCTGCATTTTAGGTCCGAAACCCGAATATTCAGTGAATTCACCAACTCAGGATTGCCGGTCCGCGATGAATTCGGCCAGGGAGAGAAGCGCATCGCGGTAGGGCGATTCCGAGATGCCTTCGAGCGACGCCTCGGCCAATCCCGCAAAATGCTGAGCCCGGGTGCGCGCAGCCTGCAAAATGTTGTAGCGCTCGATCAACTCCAGAATTTCGCCAAACTCTACGGAGTGGAACCCATCTTCTTCGAGCACACGGGCGATTTTTGCCTTTTCTGCGGGCGTGCACCGCGCCAGCAGGTAAATCAGCGGCAGAGTAATTTTGCCTTCGCGAAGGTCGCTCCCTATGGGCTTTCCGAGGGTCGCCTCGGAAGAGGTAAAATCCAGCAGATCGTCGATGACCTGGAAGGCCAAGCCAAGGTTCGCGCCGTACGATCCAAGCTTGGCGTCGAGGGCCTCTCCACGGGCTCCGAGCGCTGCCCCAAGCCGCAAGCACGCGGAGAACAAGGACGCCGTTTTGCGCTGGCAGAGCTCGAGATAGTCAGCCTCCGTCAGGGTGATCTGCTTAAGCTGATTCATTTGCATCAGCTCGCCTTCCACCATTTCGCTCGTGAGGCTGATGAGGATATCAAGTATCTTGAAATTCCGCTCGGTGAGGCCGATGCTGAACGCCTTCATATACAGCCAGTCACCGGCGAGGACGCTGGTGTGATTTCCCCAGCGGGAGTTCGTGGAAGCACGGCCCCGGCGCGTCGCGGCCTGGTCGATGACGTCGTCATGAATCAGCGTCGCCGTGTGAATCAACTCAACAACGGCGCCCAGGCGGACGGCGGAGTCGCCCTCATAGCCGCATAGGCTGGCCGAAAGCAAGACGAGCGCCGGCCTGAGGCGCTTACCCCCGCTGAACTGCAGATACTCGCCGATCTCGGTGATGGGCCGGACGTTTGAGACGCTTTGGCGGCGGAATTCCGCCTCCACCTTGGCTAGGCCGGGCTTGACCAAGTCGAGTATGTCCGTGCTGGTTTGGAATTTCGTAGGGGCCAAAGTTCAAAGTAACACATCACTCAGTAAAACCCAACTTGGAGCGGACAGAATCCCACACGATCCCGCCGCCGGCACGCGGCAGGGGCGCCTAATGAGGATTACATAATAATAGTGACACTCAACGGCGGAGGGGCGGCCCGCGGCGGCCGGTTTTTTCGGCCATCAGAGAGCGCCGGTACACCGAAAACTGTCACGATAATGTGTAAGCCTCACGAAGTCAGGTTTTCCGGAATAAGATATTCCACCAGCACGAGGTCGTGCCAGACGTTTGCCAGTTTGGCGTGTTTTTTATGGATTCCCACTTCCCGCCAGCCGGTGACCTCGCACAGCTTGCGTCCGGGCTGGTTCGCTTCCATGATGCGCCCTACCAGCTTGTGGTAGCCCTTTTCGCGCGCCGAGGTCTGAGCGCCTTTCATCAGCTCCTGCCCCACGCCGTGGCCGCGAAGACTGCGGTCAATATAAATGGAAAGCTCGGCGATGCCCGCGTAACAAGCACGAGGGCTGTAAGGAGCGAGCGACGCCCACCCCATGAGCGTGTGCTTCACCTCGGCTACCAGCACCGGGTACTTCTCCGGCCTGGCGACGAGCCATAAGTAGCGCTCCTCGGGTGAGACGTAGGCGTTTTCAAACGTTGCCACGCGGTCTTGCACGCCTTGGTTATAGATGCGTGCGATCTCTTTGGCGTCGTCGACGCGCGCCGGGCGTATCTTCAGCGGTTCAGTCCATTCGGGCATCGGGTACCGTCCCTTTCTCTGCTATGCCGTTCCCCGATGGTCTCGGGGACGATTAGTCTCTTACGCGTCGCTGAAAAACTCCGCGAGTCTGCCATTCCAAGGAACCGCGGGCGGCGAAGAAACGCGTACGTTGTTGATTAAACACAAAAACAGATTCTTTGCTACGCTCAGTCTGTCATGTCGCTTCGCGACACCCCGAAGGATGAAAATAGGGTGTAGGGGCGCTGCTTGCCGCGCCTACCGTCTAAAGGGCGCAGCAGGCAGCGCCCCTACGAAGAACCCCACAACCCATTTATTTTCAACACCCGGTCTGGCTATTTTCAGGACAGACCCCATGCGCCTGCGGCGCACCACGTAGGATAAAAATGGCCCTTCGGACATAAGTCCTGTGTTTTCAGTGTACACATGGGCTATTTTCATAGCAGAATGACAGTTAAAAAGAGTTTTTCTGCAACCTGTCAGGGAATATCCTTTTGATTCGACACGCGGTCCCCATTGTTTTCCTGATAGCCGCATTAACTGTCATGGGTTCGCAGCCGCTCAGTGCCCGCCGCAAGGCGAAGTCGGTCCGGCCGGAAGCGGGAATGACGGTGCCGGACTTCAGCTTTACAGATCTCGAAGGTCACGAGCATCGCCTGTCTGACTTTGACGGGCACTATGTGTTGATGGAATTTTGGGCTACATGGTGCCAGCCTTGCGTGCGTGAGATCGCGGTTCTTAAAAAGGCCCGTGGCCTTTACCAGAGCCGCGGACTCGAGATCCTCGGCCTGGATAGTGACACCACGCTCATGAAGGCTCAGAAGTTCGTCGCAAAGGATCGAATTCCCTGGTTGCAGGTTGAGCCGAAGAGTACGGAAAGCATTATTAAGAATCATTTGAAGATTACCTGGTACCCCGCTTTGATTCTCCTCAACCCTCAGCATAAGATTTTGTTCGTTTCAGGAAACGGCCGAACACCACTGGCGCCTAACGAATTGCTTAACGCATTGGACCAGCGTTTGCCTTCCAGCGGTCCGTAACCAGCCACACCTCACAAGTCCGCAAAAGTTGCGCTCGATCCTTCAGGGGCCATCGACCTTCGGATCATTTCTCCTTCATGACCTGGATGGCGCGGCGGGCGTCGGCGCCAGTTCGCCCAAGTTCGTCAGCTAAGGATCACAAACAACTATTTTTTGGGGCGGGTTTTCAGCGACTCGTTTTGCGGCAATACCGGTCTGACGGAAAGTCGATGTAATGAAAACCTATTCTCTTGTTTTTCACTGCCGCTGGGTGGCAACATCAACAGAAATGTTCCTGCCACCGTATCAGGTGGCGAAGGAGGGCAAAGATTATACCTACTGGTCGCTCGTGGAAACGGTCCGCACGTCTGAGGGCCGCGCCAGCGAGCCCGAGAGCTCCGCGCGCGCGAGGGAGATACATCTTGCGGCGGTGCTGGATCGTGACTCATGACGAGATCTCCGCGCGCGCGAGGGAGATACATAAGCGCGCGCTCATCTTCGACGCGCACGTTCACGGCGGGGACCGTGAGTTCTATCACGGCGGTAGCATCGGCACTCGCAAGAGCGATGGGCAATGGGATCTGGTGCGGGCGCGGGAGGGTGGAATCGGCGCGTTCTTCTATTCCGTTTTCGTGCCCGAAGAGTATTACCCCGGCCGCTTTGAGACCAAGCAGACCATGCGCGGTATTGACGCGGCGCTCCTCCAATTGGAGATGAACCGCGATCAGGTGGAGCTCGCGCTGAACGCGGATGACGTGGAGCGGATCCGCGCCAAAGGCAAGATCGCCGCGGTGCTTGACATCGAGGGCAGCTACGATCTGGACGGGGATTTGGGCGTGCTACGCGATCTTCACCGGCTGGGGCTGCGCTCGGCGCAGCTTTCGGCACACAACTGGGACCAACATTACGCCGATGCGTGCTGTTCGCCGCCCGCCGTCCACGGTCTGAACGCCCATGGGCGCGAAGTGATCCACGAGATGAGCCGCCTGGGCATGATCATCAACGTTTCCCACGCGTCGGACGAAGCCACGTCGCAGGCTGTCGACGCCAGCGCGAGCCCCGTTGTCGCCACGCACAACGGATTACGCGACATTGTCAACATCCCGAGGAATATGGCCGACTGGGTGTTGAAGAAAATGGCGGGTAAGGGTGGCATGATCTGTTTTCGGACGACCAATGAGTTCAACAACCCGAAGGAGTATGCTTACCGCACCGCGCACGAACACAAGACGTTCTGGAACACGTCCAGCATTCCGAAGTCGGTCGCGGGCAAGACGATTTACCAGGTGGATAAGCTCGTTGCCCCGCAGTTTCCCATGGAGGGCTTCCCGGTGCCCGACTCCATGCGCATGACCCCGGAGGATTGGGTGACGGTGGTGGATCGGGCCATCCAGATGGCCGGGGAAGACCATGTGGGCTTCGGAAGCGACTTCGACGGCGGCCCTACTCTGCTGCGCGGCATGCGCGACGTTCGCGATTTGCCCCTGGTCACCGAGGCGATGTTGCGGCGCGGCTACTCTGAAGAGCGAATCAATAGGTTCTGGGGCGGGAACCTGCTTCGGTGCTTTCGCGAGATCACCCAGAAGCGGGCGCAGAACTCTCGAAGTGCAGAACTCGATGCGAGCGAATCAACCTTCTGGTAATGCCTTCGCCGCGCTGCCGGTTGCGGTACAGCCGCAAAACCCGTCCGAAAGATCTGAACCGAAGCCCCGTTTACCGTCAGGCCGGAAAAGAGCGGCGTCCGAACCGCGGAGCAGCCGCGGGGCACGGCCGGTGGAACGGCGGATTTTCAGGCGCGCGTGTACTGCGATTCTGCCGGCGGCCGATATCTCACCGCGAGCTGTGGCGTCTCCACACGCTGGTTTAGCTGACGCCTCGAGTCCAGGCAGGCCTCGAGTAATCCCGAGGTCAATAAGGTGCGCTCGACTGGATACGGCGTGCTCCGGGTCATGAACATCTGCTCGATCTTCGCCGCCAGGCACGCCGTGTCGGTCACATTGGGCGTGGGTGGAAGAAAGAATTGGGTCGAAACCGGCTCCCGGCCCGCCACGCGCGCCGCAACGTTGAAATCCATCACAGCGCCGTTGAGCATAAGCAGCGTGGCGCGCGTACCATCGGTATATTCGATGCAATACGCGGCCGGAGCCTTGACCAACTGCGGCAACACACCCGAGGCAACCAGATCCTGAGTGCGGCCGTCGAGCAACGTGAGGCCGAGCGGGGTGTCGCTGCGCGACAGGGCGGAGCTCAGCAACTCCTTGGACCAGCGTCCAGCGCTACCGGCCGCCCAGACGTCATCACCCTCGAGCAACTGTACCGCTTTCACGCCGGTTTCGCCGCCCTTACGCCGTTCGAGCATGCACTGCATCGCTTCGAGCGCGTCAAAGTCCATTCCGTCGAACGTGCCCACGCCCACCATCACCGCTTCTTGTACGGTCGCCCCCATCGGTATGTCCACGGCCGGCAGCCGCCACGTGACCGGCAGCGAGGAGCCGGCCATAAGGGGAAAGCTGAGCCGCCGGGCGGTCGCAACCATTTGCTGCGCCTCTGAGAAGCTAAAGGAGAGCTGCTTGTGGTTGAAGTAGGGAACCGCGCGCCCCTCTTCTTCGAAGACCTGCGCGCACTGCTGGAAAAAGTCGTAGCAAGGCAGCAGAATCTGATCGTTGTCGTTTCTCGGGTAATCCCCCTGCTCGACCACCGCCAGCACGGCATCTACCGCGATCCGTTCGCCGCCGCACCGGAGCGCGTCCGGAATATTGCGGCAGAGGCGAAATCCGAACTGGCGCGAGCGCTCAACGCTAAGATCGCTCATTGGCCCAAGCGTCTGGGGCTCCTCTGCTGCCAGTTCCCGCCGCCGGAACGATTGAGTCACGCTGTGTGCAACTGGCGGATGGGACGGCTCTTGTCCGGCGGGATGCGCGGCGGGGGATGCCGGGGCGAGATGGGCGGCCGGCGCCGTCTCGCGCTTTGCCACAGCCGCACGACGCGCCTCGATCTCCTGCCCGTAATTCATCGGCCCGCCAAACTTGGGCGCTCGCGAGTCCACATAAACGGAGACGACCTGCACGTTCGGCATATGCCAGCCGCCCTCGAGTGGGTAACCGACCAGAAAGCGGTCCGCGATCGACTGCAGGTTCGACCCCACGTGGTAGACGCTGCCGAGAATGGCCAGGCGTAGCGGACGGCCCGATCCGTCCGGCGTTTGACCGAAGCTCGAACGAAGAAGCGGGCGGGACGCCAGCAGCGCGGGCGCTAACGCGGAATATCCAAGAAATCGGCGGCGGGTGAGCATTAGCTTCTCCAAAACGTAGATTCGGGGCTCGGCTGGTAACTCACCGCCAACTCTGGCGTCGCGACGCGTTGCAGGCCTCGGAATATGCTATTGACGCCGGCGATCACCAGGCCGGACGTGAGCAGCGTCCGCGCGATCGGATACTGCGCCTTCCCGGTGAGGAACATCAACTCGGCGTTATGCACAAGCGGGCTGAAGAAACTGGCCAGCGTCGTGCGGCCGTCGGGCATCGGCAGATACATCTGGGTGGAGAACGGCTTCGACTGCCCTTCGATCGCGGCCGCGAAGTTGAAGTCCAGCACCAGGCCATTCATCAGCAGCATCGTGCAGCGCAGCCCATCCCGGTGCTGGTAATGATAGGCGGTTGGATTGGGCACTAAGGTCCGCATCTGCTCGATGGTGGGAAACGCGTCGGTAAAGATAGAACTCGCTTGCATCAGCGTGGAACTCCGGCTCAGCGCCGCCTTCACCAGCGCGTGCGACCACACGCCGTGCTCGTAAGCATTCCAGAAGCTGTCGCCCTGATAGGCTTGCAGCCATTCAACGCCCGTCTCGCCGCCCTTGCGCCGCTCCACCATGCACTGGATCGTCTCGAGAGCATGGAAATCGTAGCTGTCCACGCCACCGTAACCGACGCAGAGCGCTTCGTGAACGGTGGCTCCGGTGGGAAACTCAACCGATGGGATTCGCCAGGTCACGGCCAAGCTGGAGCCGCCCTGAAGCGGAAAGCCCATCTGCCGCGAGGTGTCAAACATCTGCTTCGATTGCGGCCAAGACCAGGACGAAAGCTGCTTGTCGTTGAAGTAGGGCACAACGCGCCCGCTCGACCGGAACACGTCCATGATCGCCTCAAAAAAACGAAAATGGGGCTGCTCCGCCTGCCCCTTTCCACTGGTTGGGTATCTGCCATGCTCCCCGACCACGACCACGCCGTCGACTGCCAATTTGCCGGTGCCCAGTGTGACGGCTTCGGCAATCGTGGGATAGACCTTCAAACTGGGATGCCGGTCCATCAACTCCTGCGTCAGGTCGCCTTCGCCGCGCTGGTCCACGTAGAGTCCCACCAGATCCATCGCGGGGTGATGGTACTTGCCATTCCAGCCGTAGCCGTCAAGGAAGCGGCCGACGATGTGCTGTGGATGTGAGTACAAGCGGATCGCGGTGACGACGGCCGCGAGCTTGGGGCGCCTGGCGGTGGAGATATCGTTTTGAGCCATAAAAATCCTGTGGCGATTAGATCGGGATGGTTGCGTAGCGAATTAGTATAGCCGAAGGCGCTCCGGATGCCTCTGTCTTTTTGTGGTATTTCTTCAGCCTGCCGTGGAGAACTCCGGAAGCGTACCGGACTGTCTCCTCAAGAAATCAAGCGCCTACGCATTTTGCGCCGGGAGGCCTTCGAGCGCGGCCTCAATCTCGCTCTCGGCGTGCAGGTTGCCTTGCCGCCGGTTGACTTCGGCGCCCTTTTTGTAGATTTCTCTCGCCTCTTCCACACGTCCTTGGCTCGTGAGGAGCATTCCAGCCTGCAGATACGCGGCGGCATACTCGGGCTGATATTTGAGCAAACGCTGAAACTGTTCGAGCGCCTGCTCGGGCTGCCCGGCGCGCGAAAGCTCAAGCGCCAGCGCATAGCGGGCGAAGGAGTTCTCCGGCGAGCTTTGAAGGGTCTGTTGCAAGATTTCGATGCGTGAAGGTTCCATGTGGGCCTCCTGCCCTTAAGAATTTTGTGCTTACGGTCTCAACTTAAAAACGGGGTCCCCGGCCCAGCGCGTAGCCCAGCGCCGGTCGTTATACGTGACGTCATAAGTCAACGGCGTTCGACTCTGTAGGAACAAAAACCAATATACAAGCGGCGGCCTCTGGCCGCCGTCATCTCGACGCTCAAAGAGCACCGCTACAGTAAGTGCCATGGATGTCGTATGACGCTCCGTACCATCGGGCCATCGCATTGGTCAGACGTCCCAGTTAGAGTTGTGCGCAAGGCTCAAGTAAAATAGTATAGGCACTCAGCCAGCGCGAGGCAAAATCTGGCAGTTCGGGGCGGTTCCGGCCGGATAGTTTGCGGATGAGAAAAATGGCTAAGGTCAAGGGAAGAACGGTCGACGAATCGAAAGTGGAAATGGTCGAGGTGGTGCTGCCCAATGACGCCAACCTGCTGGGCAACATTCTCGGCGGAAAGGTGATGCACCTGATTGACATTGCGGGAGCCATCGCGGCCCACCGGCACTCACGTTGCCAGGTGGTCACCGCATCGGTCGACAGCCTGGATTTTCTGCATCCGGTGCGGGTGGGTCAGATCATTCTTCTGCAGGCTTTTGTCACCCGTGCGTTTCATACGTCCATGGAGGTTGAGGTGAACGTCTATCTGGAAGATTACGTACAGGGGGAGCGGCGGCAAACGAGCTCGGCATTCCTTACCTACGTCGCGCTCGACGCGGCGGGAATGCCCGCGCCAGTTCCGCCGCTCATTCCTCGCACGGCGGAAGAACGCCGCCGCTACCGTGAGGCGCTGGAGCGGCGCCGCCGCCGGCTCGCCCTCGCCGCGCGCACGCATCGCCGCTATTTTGACCGCGAGGTAAATAGCTGACAATCCTTCAGGATGAACAGGGGACACGCCATGAAAATCAAACGCAGTAAGACATTCTCGGGGACGCCTTGGGAACCCCTTGTGGGTTACGCGCGCGCGGTGCAGGCAGGTGAAGTGGTATACATCTCGGGAACCACCGGCACAGATCCCTCCGGCAAGATTCTTGCGCCCGGTGATGTGTATGCCCAATCGGTTCAGGCGATCCGCAATATCGAGAGCGCACTCAAGCGTCTCGGGCTCGGCCTCGAGCACGTCGTTCGCACCCGCATTTACCTCACGCAGGTTGACCGCTGGCAGGAGGCTGCCAAGGCACACGCTGAGTTCTTCGGCGACATACACCCGGCCACCTCCATGCTGGGCGTTGCGGGCCTGATTGATCCGGAGATGCTGGTTGAAATCGAGGCTACAGCCGTCCACTAACGCGGATTATTCAGGAAGTCTGGCAAGACAAAGGGAATAGAACCATGCAAGCTCTCGGCGGGGTTAAAACCCCGCCCTCCTAAACCACTGTTCCCACTTCATGAATAATCCGGGCCAACGCGCCTGTGGCGCGCTGGTTCACGGGAGGGTCACGGATTACTTACGAGGCGGTGCGCGCAACTTCGTGGTCTCCTGCGGGTCCCGAGAGGCCGCGCGGCGGCTCTTCACCGGCGTTGGGGCCGGCGCGAACGCTGGCGATCACGGCGAGCACGTTGGTGAACAGGATGATGGCGAAGGCCAGCGCAGGCAAAAACGCGAACGCGTCTCCGCGAGCCCCGATGACCTCGATCGCCAGTACCGCCGTAATCAGCCCGCGAGGAAAGAGCAGCAAGGCGACCTGTTTCTCGCGCGAATCTTTTTCGCCCCAAGCCCAACTGCTCGACTTCACCGCGATCCAGCGGGCGGCGATCAGCGCGCCGAGGCATCCGGCGGTGAGAAGGGCGTAGCCTCGCAGACCGGAGATTTGAACCACAACCCCCAGGAGGATGAAGAAAAAGCTGCGTACCAGGAACGCCAGCTCCGAGTGGAACGAGAGGATCTGCAAATGATGCTCGGGTTCGACATCATCAAGGCGTGTTGAGGCCAAAAAGCGCGGGTCCTTCTTCGGCGCGTTGGCCAAGGCAAGCCCAAACACCAGAACGGCGATCAATCCTCCGTGGCTCGCGGCTTGCGCCGCTGCATAAACCAACAGCACGATGGCAAACGTCATGACTTGCCAGAAGCGCTGCTCGGAGAGGATGTGGAGAAGCCGCGACCAGAGCCATCCTATCACCGCCGCCGCCAAGACGCAGACCAGCAGCTTCGAGAGCAGCCCTGCGACAAATCCGGTGAGGGCAGCCTTGCCGGCCCCTCCCACGATGAGCAGTACGCTGACAGTGAGAACGCCCAGCACGTCACCGAGGGACGCCTCGATAAGAAGCGTTAGCCGGACGGGCCGGCTGATTTTGATTTGCTGAAGAATCGGAAGCACGATTGAGCTGCTTACGCATCCAAGCACTGCGCCGATCAGCAGCGCCGGGCGCAGCGCGAACATATGCCCCTTCCAGGCCACCGCTGCTACTAATCCCATGCTGACGAAATATCCCACGATCGCCAGCATGACGCCGCCGGGAAAGTGGCTCAGCGTGTCGCGGAGGTTCAGCTCGAGTCCGCCTTCGAACAAAATGAGGATCAGGGCCAGCGTTCCCAGAATGTGGGTGATGGGCTCGAACTCCGCCGCCTTGATCCAGCCCAGGACCGGACCAACGACCAGCCCTACGGCCATCAGGACGATGACGTCAGGAACGCGCGTGAGCCGGTAAAGACGGTTGGCGGCAAACGCCAGCGCCAGCAAGCCGCCGAGAAACGCAAAGAAGACTGTTGGGCTCATCACAAACGCCGCTCCATATTCCCACTGCGGAACCCGACTCGCCAGGCATTACGTATTATCGTGGCGCCCAACGTTACAGCGACGGCCTCCGGCCGCCGGTTTTCCGGCGCGCCCTTTCTTCGTTAGGGCAGGCTCCCAGCGCCGCTGCAACAAAAGCTGTCACGGTAATACGCAATCCTCAGTCGGGCGTCAACGTAGCCGAGCTTACTTTGGCCGCGGCGGCGTGTCAATTTAAACCGGTTGAATGATCGTGGGGCAGCTTGACTGTCATCACGGCGGACGCATTTCGCCATTGCCCCCGCACCTGATAGAATCGCGGCTTAGTCATGGCCGGAGATCATCCAATACTTGTCGCCGCAGGCATCGTGGTTAAAGACGGCCGCGTCCTCATCTGCCAGCGGCATCACGACGATGCGTATGGCTTACAGTGGGAGTTTCCCGGCGGGAAAGTGGAGGAAGACGAAAACCTCTCTGCTTCTCTCAAGCGCGAGCTGGCGGAAGAGCTGGCCATCCAGGCAGAGGTGGGCAAGGAGGTCTTCCGCCTCAGGCATCGCTACCCGGACCGCTACGTGGAGGTGGCCTTTTTCCTGGTTCCGTCCTTCAGCGGCACAGTGCAAAACCGCGTTTTTGAAAAGGTCGAGTGGTGCCCACGGGATAAACTCATGACTTATCGTTTCCTCGACGCGGATCGTGAGCTTGTTCAATGCCTGACGCGAGGGGAGATTTTCTGACAAACGAAAGGCGGCGAGTTGACGATTAAAGCACTTGCATCCCTGGCGTTAATGGGGCTGTTCGCGGGCGCCCCAGCGTTCGCCCAGATGGAAACCATTCCCGGCCCGCCTCCGGTATACGTCTGGCGGCATGAGCTGCGCATGCAGGGCCATCTGGCTCTGCGCGACTCTCCGGACGGAGCCTTTTCGCCGGATGGGTCAACGCTCGCCGTCACCGAGAAGCGGCGGGTGATTCTGATTAGTCTTATCGATGGTCATCCTGTGAAGATTCTGCAGCCTATCCTGCGGGGCATCGACGATCTGGAGATTCAGTCTGCCAGCTACGTTTCGCCAACCCGGCTTTTCATACTTGCTTCGGGGGTTGTCAAAGGCAAGGGTCGCGGGCAAGTTGCGCCGGTTCCCGAGCTCGCCTTTCAGTGGGATATCGCCCAAAGCGCGCTCGCCGGCAAATTGGAATCATTGGGCCGGGGAGGCGGATTCCTGCCAGCGCGATACTTCCCGCGTATCCGCTACGTGGCGCTATACAAGAACAGCACCTTCACGTTGTGGAATCCGGTGACGGACCGCGCGGGGAATATTTCGGTTCCCGAGTTGAAGCATCCGCCTCATCTCTTCGCAGTTTCACCAGACGGCCATTGGATGCTTCTCGCTCAGATCGAAACCAACTCCACGCCTAACCCCATCGTGGTGTCGCTCCAGCAGCGCGCGTTCGTCAACGTTTTACCGGGGCATGGCGGAACGGTGCTCAGTATGACGTTCTCCCGCGACGGCACGATGCTTGAAACCTCGTGCGAAGACGGCAAGGTCCGGCTATGGTCCGTGCCGGGCTGGAAGCTGCTTCGAACCTTGAGCGGCAACCTCGGCCCGGTGCGTTGGGCGGAATTTTCCCCGCACGGACGATATGTGGCTTCGGCGGGCGAAGACGATACGGTGCGCATATGGGAGACGGCGACGGGCAAACTGCTTCAGACCCTCGAAGAAAGCAAACAGCCGCTGCTCACGGTGGCCTTCTCGCCTGACGGCCGCTATTTGGCCGCCACCTCGCAAAATGAAGTTCACGCCTGGGTTCGCACCGCGGAGTGACTGGCGCCTTGGTAAGCCACTGATTATCCCCGTATCGAGGAGATAGCCATCTCTGATATGGCCGGGGTGGGGGTCGCGCTTGACAAACGGCGAACAAAAGGCGAAACTACGGGCATCTCATCTTTGGAGATGCTTCCGCCATGCCGACTACGCTGCCGCACCCACGCGGCTCGCCTCTCGTGGGTATTGCCCGCCTGGCTTCAATAAGCCCGCAAGTTCGCGAGCGGGCACAAGTGGCCTACTTCGAGCTTCCCACGCGATCCGCCCTAAACCGCGAAATCAGCCCGCGCATGCCCTTTGCCTGGACGTTGAACCCTTACCGCGGTTGTGAGTTTGGCTGCAAGTACTGTTACGCCCGATACACGCACGAGTTTATGGAAATGCGGGATGGCCTCGACTTCGAGCGCAAGATTTACGCGAAGGTGGGCGCGCCGGAGCTGCTGCGCGCTGAGCTGCGC
>JBOGJT010000206.1:0-5781 GCA_050745065.1 Terriglobia bacterium | reverse complement strand
AAAAAATCGATGACCGCGTACAGCACGCGCGGACAGGATGCGTGCTGCACGCGAGCTATCTTCCCGCGAAGCTTCTTTGGCTCGCAGAAACACAGCCGGACGTTTTCCGTTCGGCGAAGAGATGGATGTCGTTCGGCGAATTCCTATATCTCAAATTATTCGGACGCGCGGTGGCTTCCACCAGCATGGTTTCGGGTTCCGGCCTCTGGGACCAGAATGAAAACCGTTACGACGCGGAGATCCTCGGCGCATTGCCAATCGACGCTGGTCAGTTGGCGCCGGTCGATGAGATGGACCAGCCGCTCCACGGGCTGCCCGCGGAATACGCCGCGCGCTGGCCGCAGTTTGCCGGCGTGCCCTGGTATCCGGCGTGGGGAGACGGCGCCTGCAGCAACATCGGCTCCGATTGCCATTCGCCCGAGCACTTTGCCTTGATGGTAGGCACGAGCGGGGCGATGCGGACGGTTTGTGAATCTCAGCGCATCGAGATACCAGCAAGCCTCTGGTGCTACCGTGTGGACCGCCGGCGGTACGTGCTGGGCGGCGCGCTTTCGAACGGCGGCGAGGTTTACGCCTGGATGAAGCGCGTGCTGGCCTTACCGGGAGACCCTGAGGTTGAATCGCAGCTTGCGGCGCTTGAACCGGGTGAGCATGGGCTCACGGTTCTACCGCTTTTCGCGGGCGAGCGCACGCCGCATTGGCGGGCAGACGCCCGCGGGGCGATCACCGGCCTAAGTGCCGGCACGCGCCCTGTGGAGATTCTGCGTGCGTCGCTCGAGGCCGTGGCCTTGCGGTTCCGCGTTCTCTATGACCTTATGACCGCGCGGTTCGGCGTGCCGCGCGAAGTGATTGCCTCGGGCGGAGCGCTGCTCAGGTCTCCCGTCTGGACCCAGATGATGGCCGACGCGCTGACGCAGCCGGTGACCGAGTGCGTAGAGAGTGAGGGATCAAGCCGCGGCGTGGCTCTGCTGGCGCTCGAGCAATTGGGTGTAATCCGCCACGCGCGCGAATTGCCGGGCCGTATGGGGAGGGTGTTCGATCCCATCCCTGCTCACGGCCAGATCTATCAGGCTCAATTGCAGCGGCAGGAACGCCTCTATGCAAAGCTGTTCGAAGAGCGGTAGGGTGGGAGAGTAGCCGCGCCCGCCGTCTAAATCAGCCGCCAAAAACCTTCCGGTATTGCTCATCGAAATAATTGTCAGTCATGCCTGCGATGTAATCGCAAGCCGTCTGCGCGGCGGAGTCCTTGTGCGCCCTGGCCGGATGAGTCGAGAGCGTGGAACGTGGGCGTTCCAAATAGTGCGTGAAAAGCCTCTCCATCCGCGCCGCAATGCCCTTGCGTTCAAAACCGACTTTCGGGTGTGCATAGAGCTTTTCGTGCAGAAAATTCTTGACCCTGCGGGTCTCGGCAGCCACCTCGGCGCTGTGTCCAGCCACGCGAGCATCGAGCCCGCGGACGCCCTCGACTGAGCGTACGCGCTGCCGGTGAAGCCTGGCCCGCGTCTCCTCAATAAGGTCCGTCACGAGCGTGTCCACCAGCCGCCGCAGCGCCTCGTTGAACCTGAGTTTTTCCAGCGCCAGCGGACGCCGCTTTTCCAGGCGCCGGCAAAACCGGTCGAACACCGGAATCGCTTCACGGATCATGGGCAAGCTGAGCAGACGGGCCTCATATCCGTCGTCGAGGTCCGCGCAGTTGTAGGCGATCTCGTCGGCGAGGTCAATGATCTGGGCCTCGACCGGAGGCAGATCCTTCAGGCGGTATTCATAGAGCTCCGGATACGCAGAGGGATCGTAATCACGGGAGTGCTTCATTATGCCCTCGCGGACCTCGAAGGTGAGGTTGAGTCCGGGGAAATCGGCGTACTTCTGCTCGAACTGTTCGACGATGCGTAGCGCGTGGAGATTGTGTTCAAACAGGCTGCCATGGCGCCGCATAAGATCGTTCAGGGCGTCCTCTCCGGCGTGCCCGAAGGGAGGATGCCCGATATCATGAACGAGCGCCAGCGCCTCCGTAAGATCCGGATGCAACCCGAGACCTCTGGCGACGGTCCGGCTAATCTGCGCCACCTCGAGCGTGTGGGTAAGGCGGGTGCGAAAATGGTCGGAGTAACGGCGAGTGAAAACCTGGGTTTTGTTTTCCAGGCGCCGGAATGCGCGGGAATGAACGATGCGGTCCCTATCGCGCTCATAAGCGTTGCGATACGGGTGCTCCGGTTCGGTGTAGCGCCGCCCGCGCGATTTCCGCAGCGTCATGGCGTACGCTGCCAGCCGGTCTGTCTTAATGCGATGACGCATGAAACTCTCGCGGCTATCTAGAACTCGTCTCGCCGTCCGCGGCAATCAAAAGAGGATACTTCGCCCCGGTTCGCTCACCTCAGTTGTTCGCGTCGCTTTGCGACAACCGCAAAGCATGAAAATGGGGCGTAGGGGCTCGGCTTGCTGCGCCCAGGGCAGGGCAAGCCCTGCCCCTACGGGGGAAGCTACGAATCCTCTCTTTTCAACATCGAGTCCCGCATTTTGGAACAGAATGACACGTCACCATGAGTATGGTAATGGGCCTGCCCTTTTCTACAGGCGCCGCCGCGTCAAGAATCCTCTCCAGCTTCCTCGCGCCGCTGCCGATAGCATACAGGAGGGCGCCGTGATCAGCGCGTGGCCGTGTTCCGCGGGCCGTGGCGCCCGGAACAGACTGAAACGATCAACGTGAACCGGATAGCCCCGACCGACAGGACGATTCTTATTGTGGAGCGCAATCCCGCTTCGCGGCGTTCGCTGGAGACCGCTTGCGGCGCATGGGGTTACGACGTGACCGCGGTTCCGGATGGGCGCACGGCGTCAAAAATCATGGCCAGCGATCAGGCGCCCTTACTGGCCATCCTCGGCGGCGCCACGTCGCGCGCCGACCACTTGCAAGCGCTCAGGACCCTCCGGCGAATCCGGCGTCCCGGGCCGCTGAAACCCGAAAGGCCCGTTTACGTTATCCTGTTGAGCGCGGGCGGAAAAAGGGACGGCGGCGCCGAACGCTTCGTCACGGAGGCGGATGATTACGTCATCCAGCCGTTCGACCCGCGCGAGCTGCGCGCCCGCATTCAAGTAGGGTTTCGCGTCACGCGGCTGCAAATCGCATTGACCGAAAGGGTGCTGGAGTTGGAAAACGCGCTGGGACGGGTCAAGAACTTGCAGGGTCTTCTGCCCATGTGCTCTTACTGTAAACGAATCCGGAACGACCGGAATTACTGGCAGCAGGTCGAAAGCTACATTGCCGAGCACTCCGCCGCCGAGTTCACCCACGGCGTTTGCCCGCATTGCTACGAAACCATCGTCAAGCCTGAGCTCGAACAACTCCGCACACAATAATTCGCGAAACCACCACCCCGGTACACCTCAGCGCGGCGGGACCGTGTCATCGAAGAGGCTCATCAACTTCCTGAAGCCATTCGGGACGTTTCAAGACTTCGCGGGGCCGCGAGCCGTCGGGCGCGCTGATAATGCCGTCTTTCTGCATCAGGTCGAGCAGGCGCGCCGCGCGCCCGTATCCCAGGCGCAGCCGCCGCTGAAGCAGCGACGTGGACGCCTTGCCCGATTCAACGACGATGCGGATGGCGTCTTCGTACACCGCGTCAAGGTCGGCGGAAGATTCCTCGTCCGCGGCGTCCCCGCCGTCATCGCGGTCGCGCAGAGGCTTCAGGAATTCCTCGTTATATTGCGGCGTCGATTGTGACTTCCACCAGTCCACCACCTTATTGATTTCTTTTTCGAGCACAAATGAGCCGTGCAGTCGGACTAAGCGCGAGCTGGCAGGCGGCATGAAGAGCATGTCGCCGCGGCCAAGCAGCGCCTCGGCGCCGTTAGAGTCGAGGATAGTACGCGAATCCACCTTGGAAGCAACGCGGAACGAGATGCGTGACGGAAGGTTGGCCTTGATCAGCCCGGTGATGACGTCCACCGACGGGCGCTGCGTGGCGAGGATCAGGTGAATGCCTACGGCGCGCGCCATCTGGGCGAGCCGCGTGATAGATTCTTCCACGTTTTGCGGCTCGACCATCATCAGGTCGGCCAGCTCGTCGATCACGATGACCAGGTAGGGCAGCGGCCCTTCCTGCTGTTGTTCCGCGCCGTCGAAGAGGCTCAGGTTCGCGCCGGGTGCGAAGAGCTTATTGTATTGCTCGATGTTGCGCACGCCTTGCTGGGCCAGCTTTTTCAGCCGCTCTTCCATCTCAAACGTGGCGCGCCGCAGGACGTTGGCGGCTACTTTGGGTTCTGTAACAATCGGCGTGAACAGGTGTGGGATGCCGTCGTACAGGTTCAGCTCGATGCGCTTTGGATCGATCAGAATCATGCGTACTTCGTCGGGTGTGCATTTGAAGAGCACCGAAAGGATCAGCGAATTGATGGCCACGCTCTTGCCCGAGCCGGTCGAGCCGGCGATGAGCAGGTGGGGCATCTGCGCAAGGTCGCCCACTTTCACCTTGCCGGTGATATCCTTTCCCAGGCAAAGCGTCAGACGCGAAGCAGACGAACCAAACTCGTTGGATTCGAGGATCTCGCGCAAGTAGATGATCTCGCGGTCCAGGTTCGGGACTTCAATGCCCACGGTGGACTTGCCCGCGATCCGCTCAATCAGGATCGATTCAGCCTTCATCGCCAGGCACAAATCGTCCACCAGATTCGTGATGCGGCTGTACTTGATGCCCGCCTCAGGCTTGAATTCAAACGTAGTCACGACCGGGCCGGGATGAATCTGCGTCACCGTCCCCATGACGCCGAACTCTGCCAGCTTGCCGATCAACTGCTGAGCGCGATTGCGCAGCGCTTCTTCATCGATTCCCTGCTGGTCCTCCGGCGGCCGCAGCATCGACGTGGAGGGCAGCTTGTAGCGCGTACCCTTCCTGGCCACGACCTTAGGACCGCCTGCCTTACTGGCAACACGCTCCTCCTCGCGGGCGCGCAACTCAATCCCGCTGCCGGCGAGCGCCGGCTCGCCCAGTATCGTTGGCCGTTGTTCATCCTCCGGGCCGCTCTCGTCGTCGAGAGCCCCCGCCTGCGCGTGGGGCACGGCGTTCAACGCAGCCAGCGGGTTGAGCCTCTCCGCGGGCGGCGCATGGCCGCGAGCGCCGCGCGCCACAATCGGTTCCTTGCCAAGCGATCGCTCTCGCGCCATCCGCCTTTCCAGGCGCTTTCGCTCGCGGGCCTGGCGCCAAGCGGCCCATCGCCGCGCCGCCGGCCCGAAGATCGCGGCGGCCGCTGAGCGCAGAATCCCGCCTGCCCAGGAAAAGGAGAATTTGGTAATCAGAAAAAGGGAAATGAAAAACGCCGTCGCCGCTACGATCATGGCGCCCACGGGGTTCAAAGTACGCACCAGACCCGCGGCCAAAAGGTACCCCACCAGTCCGCTGGCGCGGAGAAATCCATAGACAAGCGGAGTGTGCGGGATGAGTTCGCAAAGCGCCGCCACAGAGGCAACGAGTAGCGCCGCGCCGATGGCCTTGGCGCCGGCCGATTCGAGCGGCCTCAACAGAAGCCAGCGCGCTCCGGCAACAAAGCAGAAAAATGGGAGAAGGAAGGCAGACCAGCCGAAAATCTGTAACAGCGCATCGGCCGTGTAAGATCCCACAACGCCGACCCAATTGCGCGCCGACGCGGCCGCGGCTGACGTATCAAAGGAGGGATCCATCCGATGATACGTCACAAGGCTCAGCAGGATCAGCACGCCGAGGACGCCGAGGAGGAACCCGGCCAGCTCAAGACGGCGGCGGCCATCGAGAACAGGAGGTTTGGCGC
>JBOGJT010000205.1:0-12269 GCA_050745065.1 Terriglobia bacterium | reverse complement strand
AAAAATCTCGCAGTCTCCGGTCCCCGCCGTAGCGGGCGACACAGCGACGAAACTCTCGATCGGGAAGAAAGCCGATCAACTGTGAAAATACGGTGCGGCCAGAATTCATGAGCCATTGTAAATCGCCACCGAAGCGGTGCTTCCACCATCTTGGCGTTCAAATCGCGGCAATATAAAATCGCGCGTAAGCCTCTATACGACAATCAATAGTCGCTCATGAACACAGCGTTAACCGGACAGCAGTGATGACCTCACAAGTCAGCGGCGTTCGACTTTGGTAGCGGCGGCCTCTGGCTTCCGTCGTTCCGTCGCCCGGAGACCGCCATTACAGCAAATGCCCCTTGCTGACTTATGACGCTTCGTGAAGCGAATTAGACGCGGATGGCCGGCATGTGGTTCTGAAGATCCAGCGCTGCATTCCAATCGGCAAATAAGAGCGGCTCTCAGCAGCCTTAACCGGGCCTTCTCACCAACGCGGCGGCTGGAATAGGAGAGGAGGGTTTTAGCCCTGCTGCAGGCACGCCCGTACTCCGTCGTTCGTCCCCTGCCCTCTTGCTGCCACGGCCCCACGTGCCGGGATATCCGAGTCACGATGCCGCTGCCAGCGCCTCTCCGTCGGGCTGCCTTTTTTCCGCGTCGTGGTAGAATAGACCCATAAGGCTCCCGGCGCTACGAAAATCAGAAGGAGCCAGCAAGCGTAGAGCTTGAAGACCAGCCCACGGGCTGGCAAGGGCCGCGGCGATGAAGGGTCTTGGGGCAGGCGAGAAACGGGTTCTGCTTCTGATAGTTCTGCTATGCTTGGGGGCGTTGGGCGCGCTCCAAGGCGTGGCGTCGCCCCCCGGACAAGCTGGCCAAGCCGCCCCGGTAGATCTGAACCGCCAGGCAACCTCGGCTAATCGGCCCCCAGCCGCAAGCCCGGCGAATAAATCGACGGCTGGGCAAAGCGCCCGGATCACGGTCAAACACCCCCCCATTTACGCCGCACCGATCGAGGTCACGGTAAATCGCGTGCTGGTAAACGTCACCGTAACGGACCCCTATGACCGGATCGTAACGGGCCTCGACAAATCCAACTTCCAGGTTTATGACGACAAGGTCCGGCAGAAAATCCTTTCGTTCTCAACGCAGGACGCCCCGATTTCCGTTGGCTTGATCTTCGATTCGAGCGGCTCAATGTCCGACAAGATTCAAAAGTCCAAGGAAGCGGCGATGCAATTCTTCGAGACCGCGAATCCGCAGGACGAGTTCATGCTCATCAATTTCGCCGAGCGCCCGAACCTCATCTCCGGCTTCACGTCGCGCTTTTCAAACCTTCAGGACCGCCTCCTCTTCGTGAAGGCCGGCGGCCGCACGGCGCTGCTCGACGCTATTTACCTCGGCCTCGCGGAGATGAAGAAGGCCACCACCAGCCGCAAGGCGCTATTGGTGATCTCCGACGGCGGCGAAAACCACAGCCGTTACACCGAGCGGGACATCAAAGAGATGGTGAAGGAATCGGCCGTGGAGATTTACGCCATCGGGGTGTTTGAGCCTCTCGCCTCGCGCGGCCGCACACCGGAAGAAGCTGCGGGGCCGAGCCTGCTTTCGGACCTCGCCAATATCACCGGAGGCCGCATGTTCAGCGTGGAAGACGCGGACGAGCTGCCTGACATCGCCGAGAAAATCTCGATCGAGCTGCGCAACCAGTACGTGATTGGTTACAAACCCTCCAATCTGGTTTACGATGGAAGATGGCGGCGAATCAAGGTGAAATTGGATCCGCCGCGGGGTTTGCCCCCACTTCAGGTTTACGCGCGTACGGGCTACTATGCTCCCACACAGTAAAATCCCCGTTCAATTCTCCGAGTTGCTGATCTTGATTGCGGCGTTGATTACGGCCGCAGTACCTTCCCTCGCCGCGCAGACGCAGAGCCAGCCGTCCGCACCGGCCGCCGCCCAGAACCCCGCGGTGCAGAAGAAAAACGGTCAGTACGTTCTCCACACCAGCACCAACCTTGTGGTGCTCCACGCTACGGTCGTCAACAATAAAGGACAGATGATTGATGACTTGGGCAAATCCGATTTCCGCGTCTATGAAAACGGGATGCGGCAAAATCTGGCCGTGTTCTCCCACTCCGACGTGCCCGTAACGATGGGCATCGTGATTGATGACAGCGGCAGCATGCGTAACAAGCGTCCGTCAGTTGACGCCGCAGCGCTGACGTTTGTGAAAACGTCAAACCCTCACGACCAGGTCTTCGTGGTCAATTTCAACGACGTCTATTACGTGGATACGCCGGGCAATTTTGCCGCCAACACGCAGCAGCTTGAGGCGGCGCTCGATAAGATCGATTCACGCGGCGGAACGGCCCTTTATGACGCCGTCGTGGCTTCGCTCGATCACCTGAAGCTGGGCAACCGCGACAAGAAGGTGCTGCTGGTGATTACCGACGGCGATGACAACTCGAGCCGCTACACCTTTCCCGAATTGATCCAATACGCGGAGAAATCAAACGCGGTGATTTATGCCATCGGGTTGCTTGGGGATAACAACGAATCCGGCGGCCTCTTCCATATCCACAGCGGCGGCGACCGCCACGCGGCCAAGGTACTGAAGGAAATGGCCGAATCGACCGGCGGCAAAGCCTATTTTCCGAAGTCTCTAACCCAGGTGGATTCCATCTGCCAACACATCGCCCACGAAATCCGCGACCAATACACCCTCGCGTACTACCCAACCAACGCCGCCCGGGATGGCACGTTCCGCCAGGTGCGCGTCGAGGCTTTCCTGCCGAACTCGCATAAGCACCTGACGGTGCGTACCCGCCCTGGCTATTTCGCGCCTAAGGGGAAGCAATATGCGAGCATTTCCGATGGACCCGTTACGCCCCATACGCCGGCTCGCCGGTAATGCGCTCTCCGATCACCAGCGTATGGATGTTGTGGGTGCCCTCGTAGGTCGAGACCGATTCAAGGTTCGTCAGGTGCCGGAAAACCGGATACTCATCCGCCACGCCGTTCGCTCCGAGCAAATCCCGCGCCTCTCGCGCCACGCCGAGCGCCATCCTCACGTTGCTACGCTTCAACATCGAGACGTGCGCGAAGTCCGCTAGTCCGCGGTCCTTTAAGCGGCCCACGTGCAGCGCCAGAAGCTGGGCCTTGGTAATCTCCGAAATCATCTCCACCAGCTTCTCCTGCACGAGCTGGTGGGCGGCGATGGGCTTGCCGGCAAACTGCTTGCGCGTCTTCGCGTATTCGAGCGCTTCGTGATAACACGCCATCGCCGATCCCACCGCGCCCCAACCGATGCCGTAGCGGGCCTGGGTCAGGCAGCTCAGCGGCCCTTTCAGCCCCGCCACGCCCGGCAGCAAGTTCCGCTCCGGCACGCGCACGTCTGCGAGGGACAGAATGCTGGTCACGGAAGCGCGCAATGACCACTTGCCCTTAATGTCCCTCGCATTGAAGCCGGGCGTTCCCGCCTCAACCAGAAACCCACGAATGCCGTCTGCAGTCTGCGCCCAGATCAGCGCCACGTCCGCAATCGAGCCGGAAGTGATCCAGGCTTTTTCGCCGTTCAGGACGAACGAGCCGCCGTCCCTCACCGCGCGCGTTCTCATGCCGCCGGGGTTCGATCCGAAATCGGGTTCGGTGAGTCCGAAACACCCCACGGCCTTTCCCTGCTGAAGCGCGGGCAGCCAGCGCTTCTTCTGCTCGTCGCTGCCATAAGTGAAGATGGGATACATCACCAGCGCGCCTTCGACGGAAACGAAGCTTCGCAGCCCGCTATCCCCCCTTTCAAGCTCTTGCATCATGAGTCCATACTGCACGTTCGACATTCCGGCGCAGCCGTAGCCGTGGAGATTCGCGCCGAAGAAGCCCATCCTGGCCATGGGCTCGATCAAGTGCCGGGGAAATTTGGCTTCGCGGTTCCATTCCTCGATGTGGGGCATCACTTCGCGGGTTACAAACTCCCGCACCGTCGCGCGCACCAGCTTCTCTTCGTCGTTAAATAGAGAATCCACGTCCATGAAATCGATTCCGTGAAAGGGAACCATCGTGTCGCTCCTGTGGCCTTGAAACTCCGAGCCGGGCACTGTAGCGGCGGCGTCACTGCCGCCGGAGTGCTTGAAACAATCCCGGCGGCAGGGACGCCGCCGCTACAGCCCCGACGGCGGGTCCGCGGGTGCATCGGGGTGGGCGGGCGCGCCGGCCTTATCCGGCGGATCTGACGCGTCCTGCCGAGCGCCCGGGCCCGAGGGTAAGATGTTTCCCGGACCGGCGCTGGCCAGAACTTCCTTGACTTGGGCCGGGTTCGTGAGCAGAGGCGAGTCCGGAAATTGTTGGACAGGGCGCCGCTTGAGCGCCTGGCTCATGAAATCTATCCAGATGGGTAGCGCCACGTGCGCCCCCTCTTCGCCTTTGCCGAGCGAGCGGTGATCGTCAAACCCCACCCAGACACCGCAAGTGGTGGAGGGTGAAAATCCAATGAACCACGCGTCGGAAAATTCATTGGTGGTCCCCGTTTTGCCGGCGAGTGGATACTGCGCGGCGAGCGACCGCGCTTTCACCGCCGTGCCTGAGTTGACCACCTCACGCAGCATGGAAACCATCAGCCGTGCCACGCCGGCGGGAAGCACGTCGGTCACCTGCGGCGTAACGTCGTCAATCACACGGCCGTCGTAATCCGAGACGCGGAGAATCGCGTGGGGCGAGATGTGCAGGCCGTCGTCGGGAAAGGTCGTGTAGGCCGAAGTATGCTCGAGCAGGGTCAACGAGGAAGCTCCGAGCGCCAACGGCAGGTTGGGCACCAGGCGGGAGGTGATGCCGAACAGCCGGCAAAGCCGGATCACCTTATCAATCCCCACCCGCGCAAGCAGCCGCACCGCCGGCACGTTGCGCGACTCAGCCAGCGCGCGCAACAGCGTAATCCGGCCCTCGAAGCGGTTATCGTAATCATGGGGCGACCAGCCGCCGTACGTCACCGGCTCATCGACAATCGTATCAAAGGGACTGAATCCATCCAGCAGCGCCTGCGAGTAGACATAGGGCTTGAAGGACGACCCCACCTGGCGCAGCGCCTGCGTAGCGCGATTGAACTCGCTGTTATCGTAATCGTATCCTCCCACCATGGCTCGAATGGCGCCCGTCCTATTATCCAGCACCAGAATCGCGCCCTGAACGGTGGGGTACTGATCGAGCGTCACTGAGGCCGTGCGGCCCCGCACCGCCGTAAGGTGGAAAAGGTCGACGTCGCCTACGTGGAAAATCGTTAGCGGCGAAGTTTGCTTAGTCCAGGCGAAACCCGGCGGCGTGACCTCCGCCGTAATATCGCCAAACCTTATCAGCGCATAGTCTGGCTTCACCGCCATGACCAGGCCGTGAATGCGGCTGTCAGCCGATACCGGATTTTTCCAGTCCGGGTCCGTGTAGTTCTGGAGCGTCCAGCGCGAGCCGTCCTCACGCCGTTCCGGGCCGCGCAGGATGTTTTTCACCGCGCCGCGCCAGCCCCGCCGTTTATCGTCCTGGCGCAAGCCCGAGCGCAGCGCCTTCACCGCAATCGCCTGCAGCTGGGGATCGAGCGAAGTGTAGACGCGCAAGCCGTCCGTGTTGACCGTCTGGGCGCTGTACTGGTTCAGCAGCATCCGGCGCACGTAGGCTACGAAGTAGGGCGCCACTTCCCGGTTCCATTTCTGAATGTGAAGCCCGAGCGGCGCGGCGATGGCGTGGAGATACGCGGCGTTGGAAATTTTTCCGTTGCTCAACATCGCCGCCAGGACTTCGTTGCGGCGCGCGACGGTGCGCTCGGGATGCCGCACGGGGGAATAGTAAGTCGGGTTATTGAGTATGCCCGCGAGCGTTGCCGCCTCGGGCAAGGTGATCGCGCTGAGGCGCTTTCCGAAATAACGCTCCGCCGCCGCCTCCGCGCCAAAGCTCCCGGCGCCCCACGGCATGATGTTGCAGTACATGGTGAAGATTTGCGCCTTGGTGAAGTGGCGCTCGATTTGAATGGCGAGCAGCGCCTCCCGGATCTTCCTCTTCCAGGATTTCTGCGGCGTCAGGAAAAGCCTGCGGCTGAGCTGCTGCGTCAAGGTGCTCGCGCCCTCCACCTTCCGCCATTCCACGATGTCCACCACCGCCGAGCGCACAATGCGCAGAACGTCCACCCCGAAGTGGCTTTCAAAATGGCGGTCTTCCACCGAAATGATGGCGTTGCGAAGCACGGGAGGGATCTGGCCGTAGGTTACAATCACGCGCCGCTGCAGGGCGAAACTTCCGATCACGCTGCCGTCAGCGGCGTAAAGAGAAGTCGTCACATCGGGGCGGTAATCAAAAAGCTCGCTGACTTGCGGCAGGTTCGAGGAGTAGACAAAGACGACCCCCGCCAACGCTCCGGCGCCAATGGCCAGCAGGACAAGGATTACAAAAGCGAGCTGCCCGAAAATCCGGTGGCTGCGCACTTTGGGTGGGCGGAGCGGCGCGTAGCGTTTCGACGCGCGATGGAAATTCGGATCAGGCATTCGCGGGGTACCCAGTTGCCATTCTATGGCCTCGTACCTGAATGGTCAACGCGCGCCGCTCAGGGATGCTGCAGCGGAGTCCTCGCAGCGCTCCCCGCCGCCCCCTTACGAAGCTCCGGACAGATGGAAGGCCCGTGGCCCGCGCAAAGTCACCCAACGCGTTGGTGTTAACCCGGCAGGCTCCAGCCTTTGGCGCCTTTGTTATCGGCAGAGAGGAGGGTGGTTTCCGCTTTCACACCGTGGTCGCTGAGGGTTTGCCGTATGCTCTCACCAATCGCGGATCCGTTTTCCTTCGTCAAGGCAAGGATGGAAGGTCCGGCGCCGCTGAGGCAAACACCCAGCAACCCGGGCATACGCAGATTGAGAACCTCAGAAAGGCCGGGGATCAGCGGCACGCGATACGGCTGGTGCCAACGGTCATCGAACAGGCAGCGGTTCAGGTCCGCCATACCGGAAAAGAACTTCGCCGCGGTCATCGCCGCCCGCTGCAGGTTATGCACGGAGTCAGCGCGGGAGTATGATTCTGGCAGCACCTGGCGGGACTTCTCCGTCGCCAGCGGATAATCCGGAATCACCAGCATCAGCTTGAGGCGCTCCGGGACGGGGCAAGAAAGGGATATAACGCGGTCGCCCGCCTGCGTGGAGATCGTGAACCCGCCTAACCACGCGGCCGCGGCGTTATCCGGATGGCCTTCCAGCTTTGCGGCCAAGCCGATGAGTTCCTCGTCGAGCAAGACGCGGTCCGCGAGCACGTGGCTCGTCGCCAGCGCGGCCACGATCGCCGCGGCGCTGGATCCCAAACCCACACCAACCGGAATGTTGTTCTCGATCTCGAGATCGAATCCGCGGGTCTTCCCCCAGCTGTCCAGCGTCTCCCGAATCGTCCGCGCGATCAGATTGCTTTCATCCATCTGAATTCGCTCGGGGGTAATACCCCGGTAACTTACCTCTGTTTTTCCAGCGGTGTGCGGCGTGACGTGAACGTTGAGGTAGAGACTGTACGCCAGCGCCGCGCAATCGAAGAGGCAGCCCAGGTTGGCGCTCGTGGCTGGAACCCGAATCGAGAATCGCTTGGACATAAAGGAATTCTAACTAAAGATGAAATGGGAATATTCGCAGGGGCGCTGCTTGCCGCGCCCCGCGCGATTTGGGCGCAGCAAGCGGCGCCCCTACGACGGCAGACAGCATTCCGGCAAGCTGGGCCAAACGTACCGCGCGAAATTAGGCGGGGGAAACCGCTGCCGCTGCCGCGACCGCCGCAGCGCCAATATACCGCTCTTCAAAGTCCGCGAGCTTGGGCCGGATCACCGTGGCTTCTTCACTTGATTCGCCCAGCGCGCTCAGCGTCTTCAAGCCATTCCCGGTAATCACCAGAACAATCGACTCATCCGGATTCAGCAGACCGCCGCGAATCAGCTTACGGGCCACCGCCACCGTGACGCCGCCCGCCGTTTCCGTGAACACGCCTTCCGTCTCGGCCAGCAGCCGGATGCCCTCGATGATCTCGGGATCGCTCACGTCTTCTCCTGCGCCGCCGCTCGCAAGAATGGTCTTCACCGCGAACGGGCCGTCCGCCGGATTGCCGATGGCAAGAGACTTGGCAATCGTATTCGGCTTCTGCGGCTCGATCTCCGGATCGCCCTTCTTCGCCGCCGTGGTGATGGGCGAACAGCCGGTGGCCTGCGCTCCGAAGATCCGGGTGGCGGCCGGGTCAACCCAACCAAGGCGCTTCAGGTGCTCGAAAGCCTTGTTCACCTTGGTGATCAGCGACCCGCCCGCCATGGGAACCACAATGTTCTGCGGCAGTCGCCAGCCCAGTTGCTCCGCCACTTCGTACCCCACAGTCTTCGAGCCCTCGGAGTAATAGGAGCGCAGGTTGACGTTGACGATGCCCCACGCATACTTCATGGCGATCTCCGAGCACAGCCGATTCACCTGATCGTAATTGCCGGCAATGCGCACGAGCGTGGGGCCGAAGATCTCGGTCGAAACAATCTTTTCGTTTTCGATATCGGCAGGGATGAAGATGAACGCCCGAAAGCCGCCGGCCGCCGCCTGCGCAGCGACGGCGTTGCCCAAATTCCCAGTCGATGAGCAGGCAACCGTATCGAACCCAAACTCGCGCGCCTTGCTGAGCGCCACGGCCACCACCCGGTCCTTAAATGAAAGCGTTGGGTGGTTCACGGCGTCGTTCTTCACATAAACTTCCCTGGCCCCGAGAGCGCGCGCGAGGCGCTTGGCGGGTAACAGCGGAGTAAAGCCGGTCTGAAGCCCAACGACGGGTTCGCCCGCAAGGGGCAGCAGCTCCCGATAGCGCCACATGTTGGGAGCGCGCGCGGCGATGTCCTGGCGCGTAAGGTCTGAGCGCAACCTTCCGTCGTCATACATTACTTCGAGCGGCGCCCAGCATTCCTCGCAGGCGGCGACCGGCTTTAACTCGTATTCGCGGCTACACTCGCGGCACAGCAGGTGAGATGCGTAATTCACGACTCCTCCTCCCCTGAAATCCCATCGAGGTTATCGTGCGTTCGAGCGGCTATTTGGGTTGAATAAAAGCGGAGGGATCGAAAAAACAAAAAGCCTCCACGATTGTTCAGGGAGGCTTGGCAAAGACCGTAAGGCCCCTCTCATCTTCCCCAAAACCGGGTAGGAGTTAGCACCTGACCTCCGCACTAAGCGGAGCGGTTGCCGTGGTGTCGTCGGGCCCGTCCCTCGACCACTCTTGATGAGATTCAGGGTAACTGAATCAATATTTAGTTGTAAGCGGCTATACTAGGCCGGCGGACGCCGCGCTGTCAAGCAGAATTTGCGTTTTGCCGTAATGCCTCCGTTTCGCACACGCAGAGGCGGTTCATTCTTTCAATCCATTTGAGGTATTACATTTTGAGGGGCGATGGATCTCATCCGAACCCGAAGCGCCACGAAATAATGGCGCGCTGCTCACCTAGCCCGCAACGGGCAGGACGGACCGGACGGCGGTGGAAAGCCGCTTCGAAGAATGATACACTTCTGCCGCTTCATGATGAGGGTGGGAGGACAATCGATGAGCCAGAAACTACCGCGCCGCCAATTTCTTCAGACCGCGGGAACGGCCGCGGCAGCGAGCTTCGCGGCGGCCGCCACTGCGGGAATCCCCGCAGGGCGTGGCAGCGCTGCGCCTTCCGCAACGCCGCGCCTCTTCTCCGGCTGCTGCGCCTATTCGTACCGCAAGTTTCTGCAGCATGGCCCGATGACGATGGAGGATTTTATTCGCAAGGCCGTCGAGTTGCGGATCGACGGCGTGGACATGACGGGCTACTACTACAAGTCTACCGAACCCGCGTATCTCGCGGGTTTGCGGCATCTCGCCTACAAGCACGGCGTCCCGTTTTCCGGCGTGGCGTGCGGCGTGAGCACCGTCCAGGCCGATGCCGCGAAGCGCGAGCAGGCGCTGGTAGAAATCAAAAAGTGGGTGGACGTTACGGACCAGCTGGGGGCGCCGCACCTGCGCATTTTCGCCGGTAAACTGCCGGAGGGATACAGTGTCGAGCAGGGGATGGGTTGGGTGGTGGACGCCATGAAGGCGGCGTCGGATTATTCGGGCAAGAAGGGCATCATGGTGGGCGTGGAGGACCACTCCGGGATCACGCAGAATTCGGAGACGTGCCTCGAAATCATGCACCGCGTGAATTCGCCCTACGCCGGCATTAATCTTGATATTACGCACTTCCTCGGCGGCGATCCGTACCGGCAGATTCAGGCCTGCATTCCGTACGCCACCAACACGCACATTCGCGACGTGTTCGACGACCAGACGCCCATCGATCTGGAGCGCGTCTGGCGCATGTTTGCGCAAGCAGGCTTCAAGGGCTATATGTCCGCCGAATACGAGGGCAAAGAAGACCCGTCGACAGGCGTGCCGAAGCTCATCGCCAAGATCAGGCATTTGTGCAGGCAGTATTCGAGCGTGTGAACACAAAGGTCGTAGGGGCGCTGCTTGCTGCGCCCCTACGCACAGCAAGAGGTAGCCACGGCACGGCGTTTGTGCCGTGGGCTTTTCCCCGATCGTTCCCTTAGGGGACTGGTTGAATATTCTGACTTATTTGGAGGAACATCATGCCAGACCGGCGCAAATTCATGGAGCAGGTTTTGGGAGGGACGGCGGCGCTTGCCGCTGCGCAACTTCTGCCCGCAAGCCGCGTGCTCGGGGCCAATGACCGGGTGCGGTTCGCGCTGATCGGGGCGGGCGGCCGCGGGACAGAGGATTTGCGGAGCGCGCTGAAGTGCAAGAACGTGGAAGCCGTCGCCGTGGCTGACCTCTACACCCGCCGCCTTGAGCAGGTGAAGGGCGTTATTCCCGATGCCAGGCAGTACGCCGACTTCAGGCGGCTGCTGGATGATAAGAGCATTGACGCGGTCATCATCGCTACGCCGCAGCACCAGCACGCGCTCAATTTTGTGCCCGCCATTCAGGCTGGCAAGGACGTTTATCAGGAAAAGACGATGGCGTTTAACCCGGACCACGCGCGGCGCATGAAGCGCGCGTTCCAGGGGTCAAACCGCGTTGTACAGGTGGGCATCCAGTCCACCAGCGGGCCGGTGCAAGGTAAAGCTCACGACATGGCCTCGCCGGATCAGATGGGCGTGGTGACCGCCCTCCACACGCACATGTACCGCAACGCCGCCTACGGCGGCTGGAAGCGAGGCATCCCCTCCGATTGCAACCTCGCGCACCTGAACTGGAAAATGTTTGAAGGTGACGCGGCGCCGCACCCGTTTGATCCCAACCGCTACATCAACTGGCGCTTTTTCTGGGACTACTCTGGCGGTAATGTATTCGAGAATATGGTCCACCAGGTCGGATTCTGGTACAAGGCGCTGAACCTCGGTATTCCCAGCTTCGTGCAGATGGCCGGAGCGAACTATATCTCGCCCGAAATGGAAGTGCCTGACACCATGAACGTCTCCATGGAGCAGCCGGAGAAGCTGCTCTTCACGTGGAACTCGGGATTCGGCAACAATTACTATACGTCTGATGACGATCTCTTATTGGGACTGAAGGGGACGCTCATCCGCCACAATGAGAATATCCACTATCTGCCTCAAGGAGGTCATCATCATCATGGGCCGGTCGAAGGGCCGACAGGTTCGTCCAGCCGCCCCGACATCGTGGGCGGGGGTGACGAAACGGTTTCGCATATGGAGAATTTCTTCGATTGCGTCCGCAGCCGCAAGGAACCGAATTGTCCGTTTGAGATCGGATACAAATCCGCTATCGCGTGCCAGATGGCGCTGGCTGCGCTTCACCATAAGCGCGCCGTGCGCTGGGACGCGGAGCGAGAAGTGATTGTGCCGGTGTAGCGCCGGGTCTTGGTTGCTGTAGCGGCGGCCTCTGGCCGCCGGTCTTCCCCAATGAAAACCGTGCGACCGCCGGGTCTTGGTTGCTGTAGCGGCGGCCTCTGGCCGCCGGTCTTCCCAATAAAAACCGGCGGCGAGACGCCGCCGCTACAATAAAATCTCACGCCGTAACGGCCGCCTGAAGCAGATTCGCCCAGCGCCGCTCTTTGCGGTGCTTCCACGCGCCGCGGTGGTACGCGTATCCGGCTATCAGCGGCACGGCCAGCGTGGCCTCGCTGTAAACCATCTGCTCAAAAGTGGTATCCACCTTTCCCCAACTGCTCGCTTCCTTCAATGTGCTGCTCGAAAGCGCGCCGTCGCGCACGTCGGCCACGGTGACCTGGACGGCGTACTTGTGCATGGGTACGTCCACGCCAAGGGTCTCGGCGGCCACCA
>JBOGJT010000204.1:0-11156 GCA_050745065.1 Terriglobia bacterium | reverse complement strand
GCAAGTTTGAACTGTTGCGCTGCTGGATGGCCGAGCATGCTTCGGGCGATCTGCGCATTCAGGCGATTCTAGTGGCCTTTTGCTTCGGTGCGTTGCTGGAAGGTACGGCAGGTTTTGGAACGCCGGTGGCGGTGACGGCATTTCTGCTTGTCGGCCTCGGGTTCGCCGCAAGCCGCAACGTCCTGTTGCGAGGCGCCACGCCATCATACGCGTGCTGAGGGCGTTGGGCAACAAAGTGAAAACGACAGAGGATTACCCCGGTTAATTCAGTGCGCCCCAACGGCGCAGATCGCTGGTGGGTGAAAGTCCCGCCCAGATAGTTGTCGGTAAATCTGGTAGCTGACAAGCGGCTCGGTCTGGCAACGGAGCGGGCCGAAGCCTTGTGACAAAGGCCACCTTGGGCGGCCGAGCAACCCTGCAGGGCGTAACGCGAAGTGAAGCCTGGGCAGGTCTCGAAAGCTCCATTCCCGCGAATGCGGGAATCCATAACGAGGGTTCTGCTTTCGCGGGGCGATCATAAAAGAATCGACGGCGAGACGCCGCCACTACAGCGCATGATCGGGCGAAAAACGCCGGCTACGGATGACTTTGGTAGAGTTGGTCTCCCATTGCGGAGATCGCTATGGGCGCGTGGTGCACCTTCTCACGCGACATTCGAAGCGCGGGCGGGCGACGGGCGAATGAGCGCCAGCACGCACACCGTGGCAAACAGCGGCATAATCCCCGCCACCACAAACGCGGGGCGATAAGAAAAGTGATCAACCATGAATCCCACCAAAAATGTAAACGCGGCGCCTACCAGTCCCGCCGATAAACCGCTGAGACCCGTCACGGACGCAACCACATCTTGCGGAAAGAGATCAGAAGGAAAAGTCAGTCCCATGGTTGACCAGCTCGCGTATCCCCAAAGAGCAAAGCAAATAAGCCCCAGGGCGAAATAGACATTGTGTACTCGGGCTGCGGGAATACCCGCGAGAATCGGCAGGCAACTGACCACGCACACCCATTTCCGTGCCCGGACGACGGGCACGCCCCGCCGGATACAATAACCCGAGATGAGGCCGCCCGTGAAATTGCCGAGGTCCGCCGCCGCGAACGGAATCCAGGCGAAAGCGGCGATCTGTTTCAAACTGAAGCCTCGCGCATCGCTCAAATACTGCGGCAACCAGAAAACGTAAAACCACCAGATGGGGTCAGTAAGTGAGCGGCCTGTTACAATGCCCCAGACATTCCGGTCCTTCAGCAAAGTCAGCCAGCGGCGAATTCCTCTCTTCCCGGAGGTCAAGGCAGCGTCCCGCCCTGCGTTAATTAAGTCGACTTCCGGTTGGGTGACGCGCGGGTGCTTCTGCAGCGGGTGATAAACCCTCAACCATACCGCCAGCCAGACAAAACCCAACAATCCCGATACAACAAAGGCGTATCTCCAACCAACCCACAAAGCCAACAAGGGGATGAGCAGGGCCGCTAGAGCTCCGCCCACGCTCGAACCACTGTCGAAGATGGCGACTGCAAGGCTGCGTTCCTCGCGTGGAAACCATTCCGCAACCACCTTGCTCGCTCCCGGCCAGTTGAAACCTTCTCCCACCCCAACCATGAACCGGAAGAATGCGAAACCGGAAACCGAGCTGGCAAGCCCCGTGAGCATATTCATCAACGACCACCAGCCTGCCGCGAATGCAAGCCCGAGCCGCGCTCCAACGGCGTCAAGAACAATGCCTCCTACCAACCATGTTGCTGCGTAGGAAATTTGAAACGCGCCGAAAATCTCTGACAGGTCCGTATGGCTCAGGTGGAACTGTTGCGTGATGACGGGCGCGAGCACGGAGAAGCTCTGGCGGCTGATGTAATTGATGACGGTTGAGAAAAACAGGGTCCAAACAATCCACCACCGAAGGCGGGTTCTTTTTGAGGTGTGCACGGGCGCAGAGGATGCGGCTGTTCGCGATACCAAGTCCACCTTGTCTATTCCTCCGCGAAAGAAATCGCCAAGCATGGTATCTCAGCGATTAAGAAGCAACGCTAAATTCATTCTGAAAAATTTCAGTTCAGACAGACACGCATTGGGCTATCAGAGGAAAGGATAAGGCCGCAGTTGACGGAACCCAGCTCGAACGGCCATTCGAGCCGTAGCAGAAAAGCGGAACGTCAGCGGTAACGGAGATTGCCCGCTGAAAAAACAACTCACTATTATTCACACCATATTATTTACACCATGTCCGCGGAAGACCCATCTGCAACGTTCCGCACTTCGGCGTTATTGAAAAGAGGATGACACGATTCCCTTTTAACGAGTTCCGTTGGGATCGTTACACGCCGTGGGCCAAGCTCTGGTTGTTCAATCCGCGTGAGCACCATGTCTACAAGCCGCTTGCCCAGTTGTTCCGGAAACTCGCGAATGGTCGTCAGGCGGGGGTGCAGCAGATCGCCGAGAGTGTCATTGCATCCGGCGACGGCCAGGTCCTCTGGAATCCGCAAAAAACAATCCACAGCAGCCTTGTAAACGCCCGCCGCAATCGGATCGGTGCCAGTGAAGATGGCGGTCACCCGCTCCGGCCTGCCGAAAATGAGCTTGGCCCCCAAGTAACCAATCTCTTGTTCACTGGTCGAGTCTATATCCTGCTCGCAAGGCTCCAGCCCCGCTTCCTGCATTGCCTTCGAGTAACCTCTGGCGCACCGCGCGAGCCATGGAAGACGGCTGTTTCCGATATACCCGATGTGGCGATGGCGGAGGCTTTGCAGATAGCGCGTCATCTCGTAGGCGCCCTGCACATCGTCAGAATAAATCACATCTCCGCCGCTTGGCGGCGCTTCACCGAGAAGGTTGTTCCCCAGCACTGCGAAAGGAGACCCGCGCTCCTGAAGAGCCGTCAGCAAATTTTGCGAATTATTTCCAGCCAGAATGACAGCTCTGGCCACATCGCGGCGGCGCAAGACAGTGGGTAGGTGTAGATCCTTCGCCGGAACGCCCGCTGCGTAGCTGAAAGACATAAACAACATGTCCCAGCCACGGAACGCACATTGGTTTTGCGCTCCCACCAGAATTCTCGAATGAAAAGAATGGAGCATCTCTCGATTACTCAGCACGAAAGCTACGGATCGTGACCGATTGGCCTGATGCAGGTCAATCCCCAACTCCCGGGCCGCCTCCCGGACGCGGTTGTGCAATTCGGGTCCAACCCGCGCACTGCCGTTCACAATTCGGGATACAGTTGCGAGGCTCACTCCGGCAGTTTCTGCAAGCTGTCTCAAAGTCGGCTTTTCAGCCATTCAATCACCTCCATTTTGCGGACGTGCAAAATCTGAAATCCATTATTCCACGTGCTTGGTCGGCGGCGCATCCCCCGGTGGGATAAAAATGAAGCAAACGGGTGGAACTGCCGGAGCCTGGCTTCACGGATTTGCAGGCTCCATCCAAAGCACGCAACAGCTACTCAGAAATAAGAAGTTCAAGCCTTATCCACCTTCCAGCATATTAACATCGATATAAGAGTCATACATTAAATCTGTATATTTTCTCGAATACCTAGAAAATATATCTTGACAGCCATGGGCCCTATAGATAAGCTTGTGCTGCTCGTAGACGGAAATGCCAGCGCATCGGGTGATCGTGTTTGATGAAATGAGCCAGCGCCTCGCATTTCGTGATAGAACGATTGCTGAAAAGCACTTCGCGTTCGGGGCCAACCCCCGCACACACATCAACGCTATGTGGAAGCGACCGCAATGTGAAGCAGGTTCGGAGATTGTAACACCTTCAGTTAGACATCATGAAAGCAATTCGGGAATATTGTGGATCCAACGCAAAGCGGGAAGATTGGTGACCGATGACGACCTCCCAGATAGCACAGAAACACCTTCAGGTGGGCAACCTGAGAATTGAAATTCACCCCAGCCGCGAAGCGGCAGGGGAAGCGGCAGCGCGCGCGGCCGCGGAATGCCTGCGTGACCTTGCCGGCCGAACGTCTTCCGTCGGGGTTATTTTTGCGACCGGGGCTTCTCAGCTTGCCGCGCTGCAGGCTCTTACCGCCATGCCCGATGTTCCTTGGGACCAAATCGTGGGCTTTCACATGGATGAATATCTTGGCATTGAGCCGGAGCACCCAGCGTCATTCCGGGGTTACCTGCGCGAGCATCTAACGCAGCGGGTCCGCCTGCGCGAGTTTCACGAAATCGATGGTACTGCGCCGAACCCTAAGCAAACCTGCGCCGAGTATGCGAAATGGCTCCGCGCGCATGATCCGCAGTTGTGCCTGTTGGGTATTGGGGAGAACGGACACTTGGCCTTTAACGATCCAGGGGAAGCTAATTTCTGGGATCCGCTGGACGCCAAGGTGGTTTCGCTTGACCCGACGTGCCGGCAGCAGCAAGTCGAGGAAGGCTGGTTTCCCAACTTTGGCGCCGTACCGGGACAGGCGATTACGCTGACGATCCCTGCGCTGATGAGGGCGCCAAGGCTTATTGCCTCTGTTCCGGGTCCGCGCAAGGCAAGCATCGTCCGCCGCACGTTGGAGGAGCCGATTTCGACCGCGTGCCCTGCCACGATACTGCGCGTGCACCGGAACGCCACGGTCTACCTGGATGAGGAATCGGCAGCCGAGTTAAGCGCAAGTTGATCCAGCATAGCTTGGTTTGCTTATGGCAATGAATTATCCAAGACAAACGTCAAGAGGAAGAGCAAGATGGACACCCTATCACCTCGTGCCAAGCGGTTTTGCTGCGGAGCCTGTTTTGTGTTTCCTCTATTTTGCGCATTGGCTGGTATCGCGATCGCTCAAGTCGAATCCGGGAGCATTACCGGGGTGGTGCGGGACGCTACAGGCGCCGTTGTGCCGGCGGCGCGCATCGTTGTCACTAACGTGGCCACGCAAACCGCGCGCGCCACAAGTGCGAATACGAGCGGTAATTTCTCAGTTCCCTTTCTAGCTCCAGGCCGCTACAACGTCCGGGTTTCTGCACACGGATTCAAGACATTTTTGCAAAACGGCGTTGCACTCGGCGTCGCGCAGACGCTTAGCCTCAGCGTTGCGCTCCAACTGGGAGCAACAGTGCAGCAAGTGGTGGTAACCGGCCAAACACCGTTTTTGCAAACCACCAGCACCGTCCTGGGGCAGGCCATCAACCACCAACAGATTAACAACCTGCCGCTAAATGGCCGCAACTTCCTTGACCTTGCAGGCCTGGCCGCGGGAACCGCCAACCATGAACCAGGCGCCCGAGATTCCAGCGAGTGAGGATTCTCCTCCAATGGGAACCGCAGTTATGACAATAACGTCATGCCAGGCCTGCGCAATGGGACTGACTTCATGATTGAGCCGCCTCCGGACGCGATTGCAGAGTTCAAAGTGGAAACCAACGGATACGGGCCTGAGTTCGGGCGCGGAGGCGGGGCGGCAGTAAACGTAGCTTTCAAATCAGGAACGAACCCGTTTCACGGCGACGCCTGGGAATGCCTGCAAAACAATGTCTTCAATGCACGGAATTTTTTTGATTACACGCCGCCGGGGGCTCCTCCCTTTAAGCAGAACCAGTTCGGTTTTACGGCAGGAGGGCCTATCAAGCGAGGCCGGACGTTTTGCTTCGGGGATTACCAGGGATTGCGCACGCGCGCAGCTGAGTCCTTCGTATCTGTCCTCCCCACTGCGGCCGAAAAGACCGGAAATTTCAGTGACGGGTACCTCGCTCAGATCACGGATCCGAAAACGGGCCAGCCCTATCCCGGCCAGGTTATCCCCGCGAGCGAACTTCAACCCGTCGAGATGAAAATCGGCCAACTCTTTCCCGACCCCAACCTGATCGGCACGGACCAGTTTGCAGATAATCCTTTGCAGACGATAAGCGAGAATCAGTTTGATATCCGTCTGGATCACCAGTTCAGCCAGAAAACACAAACCTTCGGCCGGGTTGATTATTCCAAGCAAAGCAACGATAACCCCGGGCCGTTCCCCGGGCTCGCGGTCGGCGGCTCCAATGGGGCTGTTCAAGGAAACACGACCGATACGGCAGGCGGAGGGGCAGCGCTCGGTGTAACGCACATCTTCAGCCCCACACTCGTCGATGATTTCCGGCTTGGGTACAACCGGCTTTCGCTGAATCAAATTGAATTGAATAGCGCTGTAAACGCGGCCAAAGAGTTTGGAATTCCGGGAGTACCCTTCATAACGGGCCTGGTTGGCGGGATTCCACAGTTCGTCTTTTCAGATGTCGACCGCCTGGGTGCGAGCGGAAACCCACTCGATGGAGATAGGATTTGAAGCGCGTCCGTCTGAATTCGCGATCATGCAGCCCTGTAATAGCCGCGGATACTTCAGTTATAGCGGTCAATTCACCGGCTCGGGCTTTGCTGATTTTCTGATTGGCATGCCGAACGAGGCTGATATCGCCAACGTGATGAACGTGGATTATCTTCGCAACAATTACGCGGCGTTCTGGGGCGACACCTGGAAGGCCACGAACCGCCTTACTCTGAATTATGGGGTTAGGTGGGAATACCATACTCCGGTCCATGAGAAATTCAATGCCCAGGCCGCGTTGGGCTTGCGAAATACCCCCACTTATTACACCTCCCGTCCAGTCACACTTCCCTCCAGTTTTCCATTTCCAGTTAAAGACATTGGCAAGTATCTAGACTCGCCGCAATATAACGACTGGGCGCCGCGGGTCGGCTTTGCATATCATATCGGGAAGAAGACGGTCGTGCGAAGCGCTTACGGGATTTTCTGGCAAGCAGAAGAGATTGGGACCTTCAGCAACCCAAGCCCAGGCTTTAACCCGCCGTTTTACATTGACGCCACATTTAATTCGGTCAGCACAACGCAGGTTAATCCGACAGTCAACCGGCTCAGCAACGGCTTCACGGCTAATGCGATCACTGCCGGATTCGATCCAACCGCAGTTAGCTACACCGGGATGCAACCGAATCTCCAGGACGGCTATGTCCAGTCGTGGAACTTCACCCTCGAGCGCGAGTTGGGTCCATCGACAACCCTGAAAGCGGCTTATGTTGGTAACAAAGCCACGCATTTGATTAATTTCGCTCCGGCCAACCAGGCGACGCCGTCTACCGATCTCAACAGCCCTATTCAGCCGCGACAGCCGATTCCCGCCCTTTCAACTTTGATCTTTAACGTCATTTCCAACGCCAACTCTAACTACAACTCCCTGCAATTCACAATGCGCAAGAGGCTATCTCATGGTCTCAGCCTTAATGTTGCCTACACATGGAGCCATGCGTTGGATCTGGCTTCCAATTCGAATTTAGAGAGTCAGAATAACGGATTTTTCCGTTACGCCAACGATCAGTTCTGGGAATACGGAAATGCTGATTTTCACAGCCGTAATCGCTTGGCGCTCTACTATGAATATCCGTTGCCCTTTGGACGAGGGCGAAGTTATTTCACAAATTCGAGCCGGTGGCTAAACGCTGCCATCGGCGGATGGAACACGCTCGGCATCTGGACCCTCCAGAGTGGAAACTGGTTTACCCCTGTGCTTTCGTACGATGCCTCGAACACAAATAGCCAGAGCCCGAGGCCCAATATGATCTGCAACCCTAACCAAAACGCTCCCCACAATACGAGTACTCGGTTTAATGCGGCTTGTTTTGTGGCTCCGCCGGAAGGCTCGTTTGGAAACGCGGGACGCAACGTCATTCTGGGGCCCAGCTATTTTGACGCGGACTTGTCGGCCGTGAAGAATTGGAGTCTTGGTGAATCGAAACGGCTTGAGTTTCGAGCCGAATTCTTTAACGCCTTCAACCATCCAACCTTCCCGACGATCAGCCAGCTGACTTTTTTTGACACACCCAGCTTCGGGAGCATTTTCTCGGCAAATCCGCCGCGACAGAGTCGGACGTCATCGACCGATGACGTCATGTATAGATGAAGGAATGCAGGGCGGCCACCATTCGAAATCCGGAATGTGGTGGCGCAGAATTTCAGACTGGCAAGGTGAGAAAACGGAGGTCACGTGAAGTCTAAATGTTGGCTTGCTCTGCTGGTCCTTCCCTTTTTTGTTTTCCGGCCTGCGCAAGCCCAGAGCACGCCCCAGTCCGTTAAAGCGATTCTAGCCAGGCCTGTTCAAGCTACACCTGCGACGGCGTTTCAAATTCAGAAGTTCCTGATGCAGCGAATCCCCAGGTTGCCTTCTCCCCAGTCGGCTCGGAAATGGACAGCGGAGGAGGGTCGGCTGCGAAAGCACATATTGAATGATGTTGCGTTTCACGGCTGGCCGCGCGAATGGATCGATTCGCCGCCAGTGTTTCGGCAGACAGACGTGATAGAAACCAGCCACGGCTACCGCATTGTGAAGCTCCGGTATGAAATCGTCCCCGGATTTTGGTCGGTCGCCCTCCTTTACGAGCCGGATCATATCCAGGGCAGGCTTCCGGCTATCCTCAACGTTTACGGGCACGACCCTATGGGAAAGGCGCGGGATTTCGTTCAGAAGCGTTGCATTAATTTTGCCAAACGGGGCATTTTGGTTCTTACTTTGGAATGGTTCGGTTTCGGTGAACTCTCGCAGCCTTACAACGCGCATGACTACGGCGCGCACCTCGACCTGGTGGGGGCCAACGCGCTGGGTCTCTTTTACCTTGCCATGAGGAGAGGGTTGGACTATCTGGTTACCCTTCCCGACGTCGATCCGAACAGGTTGGGTATGACAGGATTATCAGGAGGAGGTTGGCAGACGATCGCGCTGTCGGCGCTCGACCCTCGTGTGAAAGTCGCGATTGAAGTGGCAGGGTTTGGATCGCTCCAATCGAACATCACGCATCCGGCGGACACGGACGAAATAGAAGAAGATCCTACCGATTTTACAAAGGGTGAGGATTACACTGACCTCGCAGCGATGCGCGCGCCTCGCCCCACGCTGCTCATCCATAATGCAATGGATAACTGCTGTTTCCGATCGATGCTGGTGAAGCCTTATATCTATGACGCGATTAAGCCGTTCTTCCGGCTCTATGGAACACCCGATGCTCTCGCTTGGCACGAAAATCTTCAACCGGGAACCCACAACTACCAAATCGACAACCGGCAGCACGCCTATGCGTTTTTCACGCGCTATTTCAACATGCCCGTTTCCGCAAAGGAGATACCTAGCGACCAGGAAGTCTTGAGCTTTAATGAGCTAAAGGTGGGCGTGCCTGCGAACAACCTCACCGTTCTGGGCATCGCCAGGAATTTTGCCGCTGAAATTAGTCGCCCACCGGTTCCAACCGGTCATACGGCGGAATTGCAATGGGCCTCCGCGTCGAGAGACCGACTCACTTCCGTAATCCGCTATAAGCCCGTTACGGTCGAAAACGCCTGGAGAATCTGGAACACGAAGGGCATGGGCGTGGAATCGCTTTCTTACCGCTTTGATTTCAATAATGGCCTGAGCGCGGCTGGGAATTGGCTACAGGGTATGGCCGTTCCGGACCATGCGCCGGCGACCATCGTGCTGGATGACGACGGCCGGAAGGCGGCGGGCGGCATGGTGTCAGACCGCGTGAATCGGGGCGAGCAGGTGCTGGCTTTGGACTTAATTTTCAACGGTGGGATGCGGCCTTTGAAACCTGATCCCACGGACTACGAGCTCCTGGTAGCAACCACTGGGGGACGGCCGCTCGGCCTCGAAGTAGCCCAGTTGATCGGATCAGCGCAATGGTTTCGCCAAACCTCAGGAAACCAGAGGATTCGTCTTGAGACGAAGGGTATCCGCAGCCAAGTGATCGCGCTTACGGCGGCTGCCATCGAGCCTTCTCTATTTTCGGAGGTCGTTACTGACGGCGGAATGGAGAGCCTGGGGTATTTACTCAACGCTCCGGTTCCTTTCCACAACGCGGCTGATCTCTTCTGCCTCGATTTTTACAAGAACTTTGATCTGGATCGGCTCATCGCGATGGCCCGGCCCGTGAAAGTAACCCAAAACGAGCTTGTCCATGCGACGGCAAAATGAATCTGTTCCAAGCTCTGCGGACCTTGTGGAAGGGACGGCCTGACAAACTGTTAAGCTGTAAGCGCCGTCATGGCTTTTAGAAACTTGGTGAATCTGGGAGGCGCATGATGAAGTTGAAGGTTGAGAGAGTACTTCTGGCAGCCGTGTTGTTGTTGTGTGTGTGTTCCTTCGCCATAAGCGCTTCTGAGCCGGTTGCGCTCAAGCGATCCGGCGATCACATCGACGTGCTGGTTGGGGGGAGGCTTTTCACGACGTATTATTTTGATCCGGCAATCGCGAAGCCCTATTTCCAGCCGTTACGAAGCGCGCAGGGGACGATCGTCTCGCGGAACTTCCCCAATGGGGACAAGGTTCCCGCTCAGCATCTTAAAGATCCCAACCTGGAACCTCATCAACGTCCGATGTACTTCGGGCATGGCAACATTGATGGCATCGACTTTTGGGGGGAAGCAGCGTTTCCGAAATGGAGTGACGATTCGGTTTTCGGACGCACGGTGTTCCGTAAACTCGAGGAGATGCGCGGGGGCCGGAAGTCGGGAACCCTGCGCGCAGACTTTGACTTGGTAGGACCGCGAGGCCGGGTGATTGCGGAAGAGACACAAGCCTTTACGTTCCGGGGAGACAGTCGAAGCCGTATCATTGACTGTGAGTTTGTGATCAAAGCCAACCATGGCGCGCCCGTCACAATGGGAGACACCAAAGAGGGAACGTTTGCTATTCGCCTCGCCAAGGCGCTGAACTCACCACCCGCTCAAATGGTGAACTCACTTGGCGCTCATGGCGAGAAGGAGATTTGGGGCAAACGGGCGGACTGGGTGGATTATGATAGTGTTGTCGGTGGGGAGAAAGTGGGGATAGCGATCTTCGATAGCCCGCGGAGTTTTCGCCATCCTACGTATTGGCACGCGCGTGGCTATGGGTTATTTGCCGCGAATCCGTTTGGCATCCGGGAGTTCACCAACAACCCAAAGGATGATGGGAGCTGGACGATCCCCGAAGGCCAGTCCCTAAAATTCTCGTACCGGGTGCTAATCCATCACGGTGACTACATACAAGCCGGGGTGGCCAAGGCGTACCAGGAGTATGCAGCGGGCCAATAATTTTGATTCATAACTCATTCATCATGGGAGGGCCTTATGGCCAAAGATTCGGAAGTAAGCCGTCGGGACTTTTTGAGAGGTAGTATCACCACAGCCGCTGGGCTGGCGGCGCTC
>JBOGJT010000203.1:0-11259 GCA_050745065.1 Terriglobia bacterium | reverse complement strand
GAACGGTGGCGGTGGCCGAGAGAAATGCCTCCGGGTACTTCTCGAAGCCCGCAAGGGCCGTTTCATAGAATGCAGGCAACAGAAGATCATCATCGCTTAGAAACGAAAAAAAAGGTGTTTCAACCCGCTCCGCGCCATAGATGAAATTCGGTAAACTTCCGATATTCTCAGGGTGGCAATGATACTGGACCCGGGAATCCTCTTTTGCCAATTCGTCGACCACGGAGCGCTCAAAACCGCTCAGAATGTGGCAGATCTTCTCGCCGAGATATATTCGGTAGAATTCGGATCTCTAAAACCCATGAGGGCCGCTATGTAGCCATGGTAAAACCTCAACTTGCAGCGATATTTCAGCCTTCGCCCTTCGGACCCAAACCTGGAAAACGCCAAAAGGAAAGGGAGTTTGACAAATGCTGCGATTGCAACGCGCGTCTTGTGCAGAGTTCCTAGCGGCAGATGCGTGTGAGCTATCCCTTCGGCAAAATACCTTCTCAGAAGCCACTCCCGATTCAATCTTTTTGCTGAAATGAAATGCTGAACCTTCATGTCGGGTACATAAAGAAATTTGAAACCCTTGCTCCGTAGGCGCGCAAACAAATTGATCTCCTCACACATCAACAGCCGGTGATCCCACGGGTTTTCCAACAATATGGTGCGCAAAAACGTCATGTTGGCACCGGTAGGAGAACCAGAGCCAAGGAAAGAGTGTAACTCGTTCCCCATGTCGACAATCGCGTAAAGCGATTCCAACTCATGTGTTAGCCAAGATGGTCTTCCTGTCTCAAACCTTGGTTCTATGGGTCCACCTAATGCGGCCACCTTATCGGCTGGCGATTGCCCTGTTTGGTCGAATGTCTCGCAGATCACTGAACACCAACACCGAGCAGCGATGGCGTCATCGTCAAGATAGGCTACGTACTTTCCGACTGATGCTTCAAAGCCCGTCTGCCTCGCGCGCGCAAGACCACGCAGAGGCTCGAGTACATAACGTAGGCCATTGATGCGGGTTCGAAATGATTCCGTTACCACTTTCGTGTCATCCGTCGAACCGTTATCCACCACGATGGTTTCAAAGGTGAATGCTCCCGCCTCCTGCTGCGCAAGGGACTCTAGGCATTTCCTGAGTAAGCCGCTACGATTCAACGTGCAAATGATCACGCTAAGATCAACTGAAATCATGCGGCAGATCTACTCCCGGGGAACCCTGGTTAAAGAAAACAAAATTAAAAATCTATATTGAAGGGCGTCTCTCGTCCCGGCCTTTAGCCATGAATGCTGCCGGAAACCTTTGGCAACGGAGAACCGTCCATCGCAGCGCGATAGGCCTTACCCCAAAAGCCCCGGCCCTTTGTGTTCAGGTAAAGGAAGAACGCGGTCCCAACGAACAATTCCGCAAGGACCACCGCCGCAGCCACGCCGAGGCCCATAAACCGCGGAGCGAATAGCACCGCCAAGCCGATGTTTATCGCTCCCGCAACCAGCGTGGTTACCTCGACCGCTCGATCCATCTTGTGCGGAATTAACCATAGACCACCCATCACCATGTTAAGGGCAATCAGAGGGAGAAGAACAGCAAGGAGCCTAACCACTGGGATCGCAGGATCGTATCCCGCACCCAAAATGATCCTCACCAGCCATGGCGCGGTAAAGAAAATTGCAATGCCGCCTCCCAAGCCCAAGCCCCCAAAGAGCAGCGCAGACAGCCGCGTCAGCCGAAACGCCCTTGCCGGATTCCGATGAACCAAACTGCTCACCCTCGGGAACAGAGCTTGGTATGGAGGCTGGAAAAGCTGCAGAGCCGCCCTGACCATCTTTTCGGCACCCGCATAATATCCCACGACGAAAGGGGGAGCAAACAAACTCAATATAAACGCGTTGCCAGACGCATACAAGCCGATGGCGCTGGAAGAGACAAACATGCTTCTTCCGGCCCTCAGCACTTCCCAGATGGAACCCCATGCCGGGAGGCGCGGAATGAGCTCGCGGTATGCCAAATAGGTTCCCGCGACGAGCGCTACCGAACTGCCCGCACCATAAACGGCAAGCACCTTCCATGCGTCATTTCTATGATGGACCACCACAAAAATGCCTGCTGTCGCGACGCTCCTTGCGGCAATGTCGAGGGTGGCTACCAGCTTTAATTGCTCAAGGCCGACAAAGTACCAGATCGGCGTGAAGCAGGGTACGAGCGCCGCGAACACAGCCATCCACAGGAGCAGCGGCTTGCCGCGAAAAACGGGCACCCAATAGGCAACGCCAAATGATATCGCTATGCAGAAGGACGCGAGCAAGCACTTGGCTCCCATCACGCTCGCAAAGATATCAGACAGTCTTTCCCTGTCCTCCTTGAACCGTGCCACATCACGAGTGGCCGAGAAGTTAAAGCCATAACTTACGGGCAAGCTCAGGTAAGCCCCGTAAGCCTGTGCGACGGCAACCAAGCCCCAGCCGGAGGGTCCGAGAACACGGGTGAGATAAGGAATAGTGACGAGCGGCAGAAGGTACTTCGCGAACTGGACTCCGTACAGCGACAGAGCATTGGAGGCTAGCGGGTGTCGAAGTATAACTCTTAGCTGCTTCCACACTCGCGGTTACGCGCCTCCCGGTCGTAGCTGAGTCGAATGCATCGGATCGCCTGGGTCGAGTTCAACGGCCGCGAGAGTCTCTCGCCGTCGGAATTTTTGGAGGCATCCTCTATCCGACTCGGTCCCTTAGGAAAGATACCGAGCGCCGTGCCCGCCTCCTGAGCGCATTAAGCGTAACTGTCCGAGCGGTTGGAAGCAGATGTCTGAATCCCAGGAACGCAGGGTCCACGGCGGCCAAGTATTTCTTCGGGTGAACAAGGCGCAACTGGGAGAGGCACGTTCTTTCGAAGGCCTCGTGCAAAGCCGCGTTTTCGGCGAGGAAATCGTTCCGAGCATAGATTAGCACATTCTGCGCGTACCACCACTCGACTCGCTCGTTTTCCCATAACCTTCGTCGCAGGCAGTCGATCGTTTCGAAACCTTGGGCCCGGAAAATATCTGCCCAGAAGTCTGGCCATTGCTCGTTAACATGGTGGGTGCCTCCCTGAAAAGGTATTGCCGCTGAAAACAGAACAACCGGGGCAAGCGTAGTGAGAGACCTTACGAAAGCGTCAGCGCTGCTTTGGGGCAGATGCTCCGCAACCTCTAAAGATATCGCTAAATCGAAGCTCCTTCCGATCCGGAACGGCTTCTCCAGATTATGCACGATGAATTCTTCCGCGGGGATAAACATCTTTTCTCGGTTCACATAATCGCCGTCAACCCCTATCACCTCCGCAGCGCCGTGACGTTTCAGAACGGATAGCCACGCTCCAACGCCACATCCCAATTCCACGACGCGCTGAGGTTGGATAAACTCAAGGACGACGGGAATGACCTCCTCGGCGGACCTGAGCGACCCCCTCCAGTTGGCCTCGTAAAATTCTGTTGTGTAGTTTGCCGCTGGCATTTGTGCTGCTCACTCCCGCCCCTCTTTATAATACGCGCGCGAAGGCCACGCGATTGCTAGGTTAACCGCGCGGTACATACAGTTGGCTGGCGATAAAGCTATTCCGCCATTCGCCTTCCTTCTGATATTCAGAAAACCTCCAATTCGGCAAGCCTTTCGTCCATTCTGCAAAAGCGCGCTGCTCGCCCAAATCCGGATTGCCGCGGAAACAGTACCAGTCATCGAAAATCAGCACGGTGCCGTCTACAAGCAGAGGCTCAATGAACTTCAGGACCAACTTGGTTGATTCGTAAAGGTCGCAATCGATGTGAACGATCGATGCTGCCTTGATGCCGTGCTGTTTGATCGTTTCCTCCTGGCAGGTTTTCTCGAACCAACCTTCTATGGCCACGACCTTTGCCAAGTCAACGCGATGCCGCCTCAGCTCCCCGTAAAAAGCCGAAATGCCACAATCAAAGTCGCACTCGGAAAAGTCCTTCGACTGCCGGTCTAGCCCCGTAGATGCGGGCAGACCGCTGAAAGAATCGAAAGCAAAGAACCGCATCTTTTTCCAAAGCGCAAGGACCTGTCGGTGATATTCCGGCGAGTGAATTGGATCAAGAGATCGCCGGTGATACAGTTCCTTCATGGTATGGAATGACCGAATCAGCGAAGCCCCACGAAAGACGCCGAACTCCAGGTAGTCTCCTTCGACAAGTTCAGCGCTTATGATTTGGGCCGCCTTGTAAATGATGCTGTTCTGCCGGTTTTCGTCGAGGTTGAAAAACCTGGCGCCAGCTCTTCGAACAGGAAAGAGCGCAGATTTCAATGCCGATTTCAAATAGGCCACTCGGTCACTCCAAGTCGATAAATAACCGGCGCCACAGGAAAGGGCCTCCGAGGGCGCAAGGCATGGAGCGGCTATTTTGAAAATCCCGCGAAGCAACTTCTCAAAATTTCCGCCGTTCCCTTACCCCTCAGACCTGAACGACCTTCGGATCGCTTGAACGAGCGTGCCGGCGTTGTTCAAGAATTTCCTTAAGCGATTCACAAACGTACGTAACCTTCTCTCGCGTCATATTCAATGCCGAGGGAAGATTGATGGCGAGCGGGCTAATCTGATAGCTGACACGATTGATCTCGCGGGCCTTCTGCGCACTTGGATAGTTCGCATACGCCGGGAGAGAACTCAAAGGGTAAAAGAAGGGCCGGCAATCAATGTTGCGCGCACTCATCTCTGCCTGCAAATCCTCCTTGACGACGCCAATGTCCTTATCGAGAACTACCGTGACCATCCAGTAGGTATTTTTCGTGCCCGGCTCTTCGTGGTTGATGGTGATGCCATCCAAGTGAGAGAGATGTTCCCGGTACCACACAAAAATCTGGCGCTTCCGGGCGATCAGTTCTTCGACCCGCTCGAGCTGCGCGAGGCCCAGCGCAGCCTGCATACCGCTCATCTTGTATTTGTAAGCCACCTCGTTGTTGAAGAAAGCCTTGTCCCCGGGTTTGCGGCCATGGTCGCGCAGAAATTGGGCGCGGCGATAAATATCCTCCCGTCCTGTAACCAGCATCCCTCCCTCGCCGGTGGTGAGGGTCTTCGAACCGTGGAAACTGAAGACTCCGGTTTCTCCGAAACTCCCGGTTTTCCTGCCTTTGTACTCTGAGCCGATGGCCTCTGCGGCATCTTCGATAATGGCGATGTGGTTCCGTCGGGCCACGTCTCGGATGGCATCGTAATCCGGTATGTTGCCGTATAAATCAACCGGAATAATGGCTTTCGTTTCAGGAGTGACGCACGCCTCAAACGACTCCGCCGACAGGCACCACGTCTTACAGTCGATGTCGGCAAAAACCGGCGTAGCTCCTACGTATGCAATTGGAGCGGCCGAAGCAATCCAGGTAATATCCGGCACGACGACTTCGTCGCCGCGCCCGATCCCCAGGGCCAGCAGCGACAAGTGAATCGCCGATGTACAGGATGGCAGCGCCATCGCAAAAGGCACGCCGATGTAGTCCGCAAACGCCTTCTCAAAGCGCTCATGGTAAACGTTCGCGTCCGAGTACCATGCATGCGTTACCGCATCCGTGACGTAATCAATTTCCTTTTGCGTAATCCAAGGGCCAGCCACCGGAATTCGCTCCACCATCAATCCTTTATGCATTTAAGGTAGCCGTTCGGCGCGACGGTAATCAGGAGCTTGCTTTCGATCTCCTCGTCGATAACAAAACGCTCGGAACTTTTCAAGAACTCCCAAACCGCCGTCTTGGGATTGTTTCCTTTGCCCCAGGGTCGGTCGGGAAAGGAGCCTTCGGGCATATCCTCGATGGCTGTATCAAAAACCACCAAATAGCTTCCCGTCGTGACGAAAGGCGAATAGATCTGCAACTCCCGAAGGACATGTTCATGCGTATGGTTTGAATCCAGGGCGACGAGTACTTGTCTTTTGGCTTTTGCAGCCTCATGAACCTTCTTTACCACGGCTTCCTCAGTTGAGGACCCATCGATCATCATGATGCGCTTGTACATCGGGTGCTTCTCAATTTCAAGCCGATTGTGTTCACGGATGTCGACATCAACTCCCAGCACTTGTCCGTCGCCGCCAATCAATTCAAGGATCGATGCGTAAAAAATCAGTCCGCCGCCATGCGCAATCCCCGTTTCAATGATTAAGTCAGGCTTCACTTTCCAAATGATTTCCTGCATGGCGACGATGTCTTGCGGGAATTGAATAATCGGACGGCCCAGCCAAGTAAAATTATATGAGTAACGGTATTCACAACTCTTCAGGAATAACTTGTGCGAGAGCGTGGAGAGTTCGCTATCGGCTGCCATCGCCGAGATCCTTAAGGCGTCACTAGGATCGCCAACGTTCATGCTTCACCCCTAAGTCACATTCTCCCGCCGAATTCTTGCCGGATTCCCGAACACGACCTTTCCGTCAGGAATATCCTTCGTAACGACCGCGCCCGCGCCCACGATGACGTTGCTGCCGATCTTGATCCTTGGCAAAACGACGGCTCCAATACCGACAAGAGAATAGTCGCCCACCCGAACGCAACCCGCAAGAGTCGCACCGGGAGCTATGTGCACCCCACGCCCTAAAACGGACTCGTGGTCAACGCTGGCGGAGGTGTTGATGATGCTCGCCTCTCCGACCACCGCTTCCGCGCATACGCTCGCGTTGGCGAGCACTTGGCAACCCTTCGACAGAACCGCGTTGGACGCTATATAGGCCGTTGGATGGACGGCGGTAATGGGCTGCACTCCATTCCGCTCGAGAAATTTCTGAATCTCAGCGCGATCGCGCCCTCGAGCCCCACCGATTGCAACCAAGCCAGTCGTTTCCACGCTCCCTTGTTTCGATTTCCAATCGCGAAATCCCGCCTCCGCATAATAGATGGAGACATCGGAGAAAGGAGGCTGGACCTCCGGATTATTATCAAAAATCGCCACGAGGCCGTATCCCAGCCGGTCCGTCAACTCGCGGAGAACCTTCGCATGGCCTGTTGCTCCCCAAAAGATAATTCTCTTCAGCATGGGTAGTCGGGATAATGCGAGTCCCTCTCGGAAATAATGATGCCGTCACTGATGGGCCACTCGACGCCAATCGCCGGGTCGTTCCATCGCACGCCGCGAGCGCATCCTGGATCATAGAACTCCGACATTTGATAGGATACCTCACTATTGTCTTCCAAGGTTTGAAACCCATGGCCGCAGCCTTCCGGCACGTAGAGCATCTCTCTATTTACCGCGGAGAGTTCGACCGCCGTCCACTGCTTGAAAGTTGCTGATTCCCGCCGCAGATCGACGATCACATCATAAATGGCGCCCCGAATACACCGCACGGTCTTAGCTTCCGCATGCGGTGGAGCTTGATAATGAATTCCTCGCAGGGTTCCCTTTTTCCCATTAAAGGAGACGCTACATTGAACGACCCGCGGATTTAATCCATGCGCTTCAAACTCCCTTTGGCAAAACGTCCGGGCGAAAAAGCCGCGCTCATCTTCGCGCAGTTCCGGCTCGATGATGAAAGCGCCGTTGAGCTTAGTCTCCGTAAAAATCATCTTGGGTCTAAAGAGTGTGTGCGAAAACGCCGAATAATCGCTGTGGCGGCGGCGTCTCCGCCGCCAGCTTTCATTACCACGAAACCGGGAATCCAAGCTCAAGTGGCGGCCTCCGGCCGCCGGCTTTTTCATGCCGTTCGGCGGCGGGGACGCCGCTACAGCCGCACTTGCCACACGGACTCTAAAGAACTCTCATCTCTGGAATTGGGATCACAAACCGCCCGCCTCGGCGGCGATACTCAGCCTGCTGCTGCATAATTTCGTCCGCAAAGTTCCAGGTCAATAGAAGGACGTTGTCCGGCTGAGATTCCAGCAGTTTATCCGGTGGAAAGATCGGGAGGCGCACCCCAGGCATATACAAACCTTGCTTATAAGTGCTCCGGTCCACAACAAAATCCAGCGTCTCGAGGCCGATCCCGCAGTAATTCAACAGGGTGCTGCCCTTGGCCGCGGCCCCGTAACCCGCCAGCCGCTTTCCCTTGCTTTTAAGCTCGCCCAATTGTTTTCGAATCTCCCCTTTCAGCTTTTCGACGTCGTGGGCGAAGCCTTGGTAAAACGATACCCGATCGATGCCGCGCGCATGTTCGTCTGCGAGCATGGCGCCTACCGCATCGCTCCGTTCCGCCGCCGCGCGCGGCACGGCAAACAGCCGCAGCGACCCGCCGTGAATGGGCAGCCGTTCGACATCCTGGAGGATCAATCCGTGACGCTCGAAGAGGTGATGCAGCGCGGTTACGGAGAAGTAGCAGAGGTGCTCGTGATAGATCGTGTCAAATTCGCAGCGCTCAATCATCTCCTTGACGTAGGGAACCTCGATCACCGCCACGCCGTCGTCTTTCAGGAGGATTCGCACGCCTTCGATTACGGAATTGAGGCCGGGAACGTGCGCCAGAACATTGTTGGCATGAATGACCTCCGCCCGGCGTCCCTCCTGCCGAAGCCGCTTCGCGAGATCAGCGTTGAAAAATTCGCAGAGCGTGGGGATACCGCGCTCCGTCTCGGCAACCTGCGCAATATTGGCTGCCGGCTCGATCCCCAGGACGGGAACGCCGGCGCCCCGGTAAAATTGGAGCAAATACCCGTCGTTGCTGGCAATTTCTATCACCAGCTTGCTCGCATCCAAATTCCGCTGCGCAATAAGGCGCTGCGCGATGGATTCGGCGTTGCGGATCGCAGTGTCAGAAAAGGATGAGAAGTACGGATAGCTGCTAAACATGGTCTCAGGCGGGACCGTTTCCAGAATTTGAACCAGCGAACACTCCGGACAAAACGCGAGCTCCAAAGGAAATACCGGCTCTGAAAGAGACAATTGGTCACTGGTCAGCAAGGCATTCGCCAGCGGGGTCCGCCCTAGAGAGAGAACAGGCTCCAACCTGCCGCATTCGCAGGAACGGCAGCGCGCGTTCAAAATCGTCACGCTTTGCCTCCCTTAAAAAAGCCGGAGTACCAGTCAACCGTCTCCTTCAATCCTTCTTCCAAGTTATAGGCAGGCGCCCATCCCAGCACCTGTTTGGCCTTTTCCGAAGAAAGGTATTGATTGCGGATCTCGCCTTTCGCCTCATTCAGGACAGTGACGTTAATGTGGCCGCACTTCATGATCCCGCGAATCTTATTCACGATTTCCATGACCGTCACTCGGGATTCGGGGCTGAAGTTGAAGCTTCCGCCGCGAACCGCGGGAGAATTCAGTCGTTCGGCAAGAGCGAGATAGGCACTAGAGACATCCTTGACGTAGACGTAATCGCGGATATACTGGCCATCGCTGCGGATTACGGGCGATTCTCCGCGAAAGAACGACCGGATGGCGCCGGGAACGATGCGGGACCAATTCAGGTCGCCGCCGCCATAGATGTTGCCGCACCGTGCGATGGCTACGGGAAGCCCATAGGTGTAGAAATAAGTCTGGGCGATAAGGTCAGCGCAGCTCTTGGAAACTTCATAAGGCTGCCGTCCCTGCAGGGGCATGTCTTCGGTGTAAGGGAGCTGCTCGTGCTCGCCGTAGGCCTTGTCGCTCGAGGCGAGCACCACGCCCTTGACGAGGTCGCCGTGAAGGCGGCAAGCCTCTAGCAGATTCCACGTCCCTCGAATATTAGCTTCAAATGTTGCCAGCGGGGAGCGGTGTGCCACGCCGACAATCGCCTGCGCTCCCAGATGGATTACCGTGTTGATTTCGTAATCGACGATGGCGCGCTCGATGTCGCCAAAGGTCTCCAAATGTCCATTCACAACGGTCACGCGGTCGATCAAGCCGCTGCGGTATAGCTCTGACTGGGGATTCGCATCGAGAACCAGCGCAACAACCTCCGCAGCCTTGCCTACCAGATCCTTAACGACCCACGATCCCACAACACCTGTAGCCCCGGTCACTAGCACGCGCCGCGCGGCCCAGAAATCGGTGTTATTCAGCGTCACTCCCAAACCCTCCAGGGCGCGCCCTTCCTCCACAATTCGTTCATTTGGGTGAAGTCGCGATAGGTATCCATGCTGTGCCAGAAGCCGCGATGCAAATAGCCGATGAGCTGCCCCTCGCGCGCGAGCCGCTCAAGAGGCTCACGCTCCAAAACGCATCCGTCATCCGCCGATAGGTAATCCAACATGCGGCGCTGAAAGACGAAGAAACCACCGCTTACAAAGCGCTCATCCTCGGCTGGCTTCTCGTTGAACTCCGCCACCAGGTTCCCCGAAAGTGAGAGCTCGCCGTAGCGAGACGCGGGCAGGACACCGGCGACGGTCCCGATCTTGCCCTGCTTTAGATGAAATTCCAGGAGCTGGTTGATGTTAATGTCCGCCACGCCATCCCCGTAGGTCAGCATAAAGTTGTCAGCGGTAATATACTTCTCGGCCCGCTTAATGCGCGCGCCGGTCATCGCGTCGGCGCCCGTATCCACGAAAGTTAACGTCCATTGCTCGTGCGGGTTATCGGTGTCAACGTGGGGGGTTTCGGCGGAATTCAGGCGCAGCGTGAAATTGCTTTGCAAGTAGCGATAGTTCAAGAAATATTCTTTAATCATGTGCCCCTTGTAGCCGAGGCACAGCACGAAGTTGTCGAAGCCAAAGTGGGCGTAAATCTTCATGATGTGCCAGAGAATGGGCTTTCCGCCCACCTCGACCATTGGTTTGGGGCGGAACTCCGTCTCCTCGCGCAGGCGGGTTCCCATGCCCCCGCATAATATGACAACTTGAGGTTTCGTGTGATTCATGCTGGCATGTCGTGAGAAATTCCCAGATGGTGTATGGCGGCTTCCCTGCCCCGCTTTTCGAAGTGGGTTGTGAGAAAACCCTGTATTGTCATGCTGAGCAAATCGAAAAACCTGCGAAGCATAGCGAGAATTGCATATTTCGCTACGTTCAATAACGACGGACGAAAGGATAGCGCCGCGGTGTCGTTCAAGAGCTGGCGTGCGGACGGTCGTCCACCGAGTTCTGGTCGTCCGTTCCGTAGCCGTACCCGTAGCCGTAATTTCCGGTGGCGTACCCGTAGCCGTCGCGATGCAAATCAACGTCGTTGAGGGCAACACCCAGGATGCGGGAGTTTGCGCCGTAGAGCAGAGAGCGCGCGCGGCGCACCACATCATAGGGCGTCGAATGGGCGCGGGTCACGAGAATAGCCGCATCGGTGAGCGTCGCCAGGATGCGGCTGTCGGCCACGCTGAGGATCGGGGGAGAATCCACCAAGACGAAGTCAAAGTCCGCGCGCAGCTTCCTCAGCAGATCGCCGGTCGTATGCGACGAAAGGATTTC
>JBOGJT010000202.1:0-7906 GCA_050745065.1 Terriglobia bacterium | reverse complement strand
CGTGATGACGGGCGGGGAGGGGAATCGGGGCGGCTTCTTCGCTGCCCACGCGCTCATCCGGCAAGACTAAGGACATCGGAGGCGCCTTTTAACGGCACGGCCCAATCTTAAAAACCGGCCGTGCCCTCCTGACTGTCGAGCCGAACTTCATGAATAATCCGTGCCTAGTGTTCAAAGGGCCCGGCTTGCGAAGGACTCAGCGTGCCAACGGGACCGTCATGATTCGTTCAATGCTATCGCGGCGCGCGGCGCTCTCTCTTTCCGCGAGCCTTCTTGCGATACTTCTTTCTGGGCTTCTGTCGGCTCTGGTTTTTCCCGGAGCGAGTCTGGCGCAAGGATTCAAGCCAACGCTCTACCAGGAGCTGCGGTGGCGAATGATCGGGCCGTTTCGCGGAGGCCGCACGAGGGCGGCTTGCGGAGTGCCCAGCGAGCCAAACGTATTTTACGTGGGCCAGGTCGATGGCGGCGTCTGGAAGTCGGATGATTACGGGCGCACCTGGGAACCCATTTTCGATGCCGAACCGTCCCAGTCTATTGGCGCCATCGCCGTTGCCCCTTCAAACCCCAACATCATTTACGTTGCCAGCGGCGAGGGCCTCGCGCGGCCGGACCTTTCAATTGGCGACGGCATTTATAAATCCGTTGATGCGGGCAAGACGTGGACGCATCTGGGTCTGCGCGACGGCGAGCAAATTCCTGCGCTGGCGATCGATCCGCGGAATCCGAACCGGGTGTTTGCGGCGGTGCTTGGGCATCCCTACGGGCCAAGCGCGCAGCGCGGCATCTTCCGCTCGACGGACGGTGGCGGCACGTGGCAAAAGGTACTTTATATCGACGAGAACACCGGCGGCTCGGACGTGGAGATTGACCCGGCAAATCCGAACATCGTCTACGCGGTGTTGTGGAAAGTGCGGCAGGGTCCGTGGGAGTATGACAACGAGTACCAGGGCACGCAAGGCGGCATTTTCAAATCCACCGATGGCGGCAGTACCTGGCACAAACTTACGCAGGGCCTGCCGAAGAATCTGGTACAAGCCTACGTGGCCATCGCCCCAAGCGAGCCTGAGCGCCTTTATGCCACCGTGGGCACGACCGCGGCGGGAAGCTACCAATCGGGCGCGGGACTGGGGATTTACCGCTCAGATGATGCCGGCGCTCATTGGGTGCGCGCGACCACCGATCCGCGGCCCGCAGAGCGCATTGGCGGCGGCGACCTGCCGATACCCAAGGTTGATCCGAAGAATCCCGGCGTGGTTTACAGCACCAGCATCGTAACCTGGAGGTCCAGGGACGGTGGGAAAACCTGGACGGGCATTCGCGGAGCGCCGGGCGGCGACGACTATCAGAACATCTGGATCAATCCCCGCGATCCAAACATCATCCTCCTGGTGAGCGACCAGGGCGCCATCGTGAGCGTGAACGGCGGCCACACCTGGAGCTCTTGGTACAACCAACCCACCGCGCAGCTTTATCACGTCCAGACCACAAACACGTTTCCATACCGCGTGTGCAGCGGGCAGCAGGAGAGCGGCTCGGTGTGCATCTCGAGCCGGGGCAACGACGGCGAAATCACCGTGCGTGACTGGCATCCCGTGGGGGCAATCGAGTACGGATACGTCGCGCCAGACCCGCTCCACCCCGATATCGTTTACGGAGCAGGCACGAACGAGGTCTCGAAGTTCCACGTATCCACCGGCCAAGTGCAGAACGTCACGCCCATTCCGCTGCGCGGCGCCAAGATCCGCGTGGATCGCACCCAGCCGGTTATATTCTCTCCGGTCGATCAGCGCGTTCTATATTACGCCGCGAACTTCGTCTTCAAAACCGCCGACGGCGGCCACACTTGGCAAACCATCAGTCCGGACCTCGGGCGCGCGCACCCTGGCATTCCGGCAAGTCTCGGAACGATGGCGGCGAAAGACACCGCGGCCGCGAAGCAGCGCGGCGTGGTTTATGCTCTCGCTCCGTCCTTCAAAACGGTGAACACACTATGGGCGGGCACGGATGACGGACTGATCTGGGTTACCCGCGACGCAGGAAAGGCTTGGCGGAACGTTACCCCTTCACCGATCACGCCTTGGAGCAAGGTGACGCAAATTGCCGCTTCGCATTTTGACGACGAGACAGCCTACGCCTCCGTGAGCCGCTTCCGGGTTGACGATCTTCGGCCCTACGTCTACCGCACCCACGACGGCGGCGCCACGTGGCAACTGATCACGCACGGCTTGCCGGATGATTCGCCGGTGAATACGGTCCGCGAAGACCCGGTCCGCAAGGGGCTACTCTTTGCCGGCACAGAGACCGGCGTTTGGGTGTCGTTCGACGATGGCGATAACTGGCAATCGCTGCAACTGAACCTGCCGAATACTTCCATGCGCGACCTGTGGATTCACGGCCACGACCTGATCGTGGCCACGCATGGGCGCTCGTTCTGGATTCTGGATGACATCACGCCGCTCGAGCAAATGGACCCGGAAGTGACCCGCGCAAGCGTGACTCTCTTTAAGCCTGAAACCGCTTACCGCGTCCGCCGCGACACGAACACCGATACGCCGCTCCCGCCGGATGTTCCCGCGGGAGCGAACCCTCCGGATGGCGCGATCGTTGACTACCATCTCAGCCAACCCGCCTCCGGCGCCGTCACGCTGGAGATTCTTGATGCAGGCGGCAAGGTCGTGCGCAGCTATTCGAGTGCGCAGCCGCCGGGCGAGAACGCGGCTGAGTTGAAAAGGACGCTGCAAATTCCTATTTATTGGGTCCGTCCGCCGAAGTTCCTTTCCGCCGTCGCGGGCACGCACCGGTGGGTTTGGGACTTGCACTATCCACCCCCCTCATCGTTGCATTACGACTACCCGATTTCGGCCGTTCCGCATGATACTCCGCTCTATCCGCACGGGCCGTTTGCTTTGCCCGGCCGGTATGAGGTGCGGCTGACCGTGGATGGCCGCTCGTTCACGCAGCCCCTGATGGTAAAAATGGACCCGCGCGTGAAAGCCACACCGGTAGCGCTTGAGCGGCAATTTTCGCTGGCTATGCAGCTTTCGGTGGAAACGCACGAGGACTACCGCGCGCTCGAACAGGTGCGCCGGGTGCGCAGCCAGCTTCAAAAGCTGACGAAGCGGAGCTCAAGTGGGAGCACGGAAAGGGCAATTGCCAACCTTCGGCGCGAAACAGGCGCGCTCGCGGGCGCAGGCATGCCCGGCGGCTCTCAGCAGGAAAACCTGTCCAAACTAAATGGGGAACTCAACGATGTGCTGGGGATCGTGGGCGGGGCGGACGCCGCGCCGACTACGGCAGCCGTGGCGGCCTCGCAGAAACTGGGCAAGGCGCTGACACAGCTCTTGGAACGTTGGGGCGAGTTGAAAGCCCACGAAGTTGCGGCCCTGAACCGCGCGCTCGAGACGGAGAAGCTGCCGCCGGTGATGCCGTAGCGCGGCCCTTGGTCCGGTTGCAGCGGCGCGGGGTGCGCTCTCTGTGCCCTCCGCGTTCTCTGTGGTGGGTCCTTGCGCTGGAGGAAAGGCGCCCATCGCTCACCACACAGGCCGCAGAGCTTCAGGGTTTGCCTTCTCTGTCTTACAAGGTCGTAAAAGGTGGATTTTTCAGCAGGTCGTCATGCCGCCTTGCGACATCCGCTGATACCCGCTACGAATACAATTCATCAATCTTCGCGGCCAGGATAAAGTCGCTTTCGGTCAGGCCGTCGATCTTGTGCGTCCACGTTTTAATTTCCACCTTGCCCCACGTGAGGAAAATATCCGGGTGATGGCCCTGCTGTTCGGCGACTTCACCCACGCGGCTCACAAACGCCAGCGCCTGGGCAAAATCGGGAAACGCGAAAGCCTTCAATAGGTGATGCTCATCGACAACCCTCCAGCCTGCCACTTGGCTTTCGAGCGCTTGGAGTTCGGCGCCCGTCAGGGGCGGCACACCGCCGCGGCAGGGAACACAGGTCTTACTGGCAAGTCCAGGCATGGCATGGTCCTTTCTTCGTGTGTATGCGCCGCCCTCGGCGCGGGCGCCGCTAAAGCCAACACTGTTCGCTCAGGCAGCGTCGTGCCATGGTGCGAAAGAAGTCAGTGCCTGTCATTCTGAGCTGAGCGAAGAATCTGCATCTGAACCAAACGGCAAAAGCAGATTCTTCGCTCCGCTCAGAATGACATGTGGCCAAAATCTTCGCACGCGGCGAAAAATCCGCTAAGTGAACAGTGTTGCCGCCAAAGCCCATTATACACGCGCGTCCGGCGGCGGATCGAGCCGCCGATGTAGCCGTGGATCTGGCGGTAAATGCTATACTTTGAGGTTGACGGAAAATCACGATGCATCCAGGTCTCTTATGGTGCGCGCTGGCCTTTTATGGGCTTGGAATTGTCCTCACGCTTCCAGCCATCGCGCGCGGACGGCCCGATTTAAGCTCAAGAGCGCTCATCGCCCTTACGGCCGGCCTTGTGCTGAACGGCGCGGCGCTGGTGGAGGCGGCGTTTCACCTTGACCGCCTGCCGGTGGTGGACGTTCAAAGCGCGCTTTCGTTTCTGGCGTTCAACGTAACGCTCGCTTTTTTCGTGGCCTACCGGCGCTACCGCAACACCTGGCTGGGCGCGCTGCTGCTGCCGTTCGTTTTTATCATGACCTTGGCGGCAGCGCTAAATCCCAAGCGCCCTTTTCCGCCCTCGACGCTGGGCGGCGCTTGGCTCCTGGTACACGTTTCCACCATGATTCTGGGCTACACGGGAATCTTCCTCACGTTTGCCGCTGCGGTTTTGTATCTCCTGCAGGAAGAACAGTTGAAGTCCAAACGCTACAAGGCGTTATATGCCCGGCTGCCAGCGCTCGACGTATGCGACCGGCTCTACGACCGGTCGCTGATCTTCGGCCTGATCTGTCTCAGCGTGGGCATTCTTACAGGCTGCGTGTGGGCCAGCCGTGAATGGCGGGGCGCGTGGGAGCTCGATCCCAAGATTCTGGCGTCAATGTTTACCTGGCTCATCTATCTGCTGCTCAGCTCGACGCGCTTCAGCGGCAGTTGGCGCGGCCGCCGCTCCGCGTACGTGGCTATTTTCGGCTTTGCGGCCATGATGATCACGTTCCTGGGAGTGAGCTTCCTGAGCTCCCAGCACGGTTATTTCCCGGTGATCAGCCGGCTGCACTAATAAGGGAAGCCATCAGCCATCAGCTATTAGCTATCAGCCAATAGATCGGGGTTACCTGGCGAGTATTTTCCCTGTATCCTTTGGGGAACGTGCACAGATGGTTGTTTGCTGAAGCCTGATCGCTGACAGCTATCTGCTTTTATGAACCTAATCCTCGCAGGAATCAATCACCGGACGGCGCCCGTAGAGGTGCGAGAGCGGATGAACATCCATGAATCGCGCCTTCCTGCGGTCCTGTCGGACCTGGTTAGCCGCGACGGAATCCTCGAGGCCCTGATCCTTTCGACGTGCAACAGGGTGGAAGTGATTGCCAACGCGAGGGCGGGGATCGACCCTGAGCCTCTAATCCGGGCATTCCTGGCCGATACCCACCATTGCAATCTTGCCCAGTATGAAACCAACCTCTATTGGCGCCGCCAGCAGGACGCCGTGGAGCACCTGTTCCGCGTGGCGGCGAGCCTGGACTCGATGATCCTGGGCGAGCCGCAAATCCTCGGCCAGGTGAAGCAGGCCTTTGCCATTGCCCAGCAGTCGGGGTCCATCAAGAGCGAGTTGCGCGAGGTTGTGAACCACGCTCTCGCCGCGGCGAAGCGCGTGCGGCGCGAAACGGCCGTGGGCAGCGCCGCCATTTCGGTTTCCTACGCGGCGGTCGAGCTGGCGAAGAAGATTTTCGGCAGCCTCGAAGGAAAATCTGTCTTCATTCTTGGGGCCGGCAAGATGAGTGAGCTTGCGGCGCGGCACCTCGCCGCGAGCGGGGCAAAAAGCATCTTCGTAAGTAACCGCACCTACGAGCGCGCCGTGGAGCTGGCGGGCGTGTTCCACGGGGAGGCCATCCGCTTTGATGAGGTCTTCGATCACCTTCAGCTTGCCGACATCGTGATTAGCTCGACCGGGGCGCCACATGCGGTGATTCACCGGGAGCAGGTGGAGCGGATCCTCGCCGCGCGCAAAAATCGCCCCATTTTTTTCGTGGATATCGCCGTGCCGCGGGATATCGACCCGGCGGTCAACGATCTGGATAACGTCTTCGTATACGACATCGACGATCTCGAGCAGGTGGTCGCGGCCAACCAGAAGCAGCGGCAGAGCGAAGCCGTGCGAGCGGAAGAAATCCTGCTTCAGGAATCCGCCCGAATGATGCGCCGCCTGGCGTCGCGCGAAGTTGCCCCCGCCATCGTGGCCGTTGAGGATCGCCTGCACCGCATCCGCGAACAGGAGACGGAACGCTTCCGCGGTCCCCTCTCAACGTTGAATCCCGCGCAGCGCGAGGCCGTGGACGCGCTAACGCAAGCCATCGTGAACAAAGTGCTCCACGGGCCCGTGACGGAGCTTAAGAACGCGGCCAGCCATCCGGAACACGGCGCCCTGGTACAGATGGTACGCAAAATTTTCGGGGTGAGTGAGTAAGGCGAGTGACAATAGACAAGAGGCCAGCAAGTGGACGCGCGCGGAAATGGGATACGGATATCGCGATCTTGTAGCGCGGTAGAAAGGGATCGAGCTGGCAAAACTCATTTACTCCATCACGCGGTAGCTCCCGCGCGGAGTTAGACACACGGCTAAGTCTCGGGATCGATCTCGGATACTGCTCCGATGGCGAGACGGCGTACAGTTTTGGGCTCATGGAAGAAATGCGTAAAATGCTTAACTCCTTACGCCGAAAGCTTTCCGCAAAGGAAAGATAGCTTTTTCTCGTCACGTTTCTCTTGTCACTTGCCTTTTGTCACTTGTCCCTGTTTTTATGCACATCACCGTTGGCTCCCGCGGAAGCAAGCTCGCGCTTTGGCAGGCGAACTGGGTGTGTGGGCGGCTGCGGGAAGCCGGCTTCGAAGCTGAGATCCGCGTGATCACCACTACCGGCGACAGACTCGCCACCGCGTCTCAGGCCCAATCCGGCGGCAAGGGAATATTTATCAGGGAGATCGAAGAAGCGCTCACAGCGCGCGCGGCGGGTGGTATCGATCTGGCCGTCCACAGTCTGAAGGACCTGCCCGTTGACCAGCCCGCGGGGCTTTACATCGCCGCCATTCCTGCTCGCGAGGACGCGCGGGATGCGCTGGTGGCGCCGCAAAGCGCCGCGCAAACGCGCATCCTCGATCTTCCGCGCGGCGCGCGCGTCGGCACTGGCAGTCCTCGCCGTGGTTTCCAACTGCTTCACCTGCGGCCCGGCCTAGAAGTTGTCGCCGTGCGCGGCAACGTGGATACCCGCCTCCGCAAGCTGGAACGCGGTGATTATGACGCCCTCGTGATGGCAGCGGCCGGCCTGCACCGGCTTGGCCTGGCGGGACGCATTGGCGAATATTTCTCCCCGGAGCAGATTTGCCCCGCGCCGGGCCAGGGCGCCTTGGCAATCGAAATCCGGCGGGGAGACGAACGAATTGCGCGCGCCGTCGAGCCTTTGGATGATCTTCCCACGCGCCTTGCCACTTGCGCTGAGCGCGCAATGGTGCGGCGGCTCGGCGGCGGCTGCCAGACGCCCATCGCGGCGTACGCGACGCTCGATGGCGATTCCATCGAGATCAGGGGCGCAGTGGCGTCTCCTGATGGCGCGCAAGTGATTCGCGCGCGCGGCCAAGGCACGGTGGATGACCCAGAAGCCGCAGGGTCGCGGTTGGCCGAGGCGTTGTTGAAGCAAGGCGCCGGCGAGCTGCTTAACCTGGATCGTTTATGAATGGTTAGGAGGGCGGGGTTTTAACCCCGCCGAAAGCTTGCATCGTTCTATTCCCTTTGTCTTGCCGGATGATCGGCTCGTTATAACG
>JBOGJT010000201.1:0-2793 GCA_050745065.1 Terriglobia bacterium | reverse complement strand
ATCTTCCCCCCGGAAAAACACCCATGATTGGCTACCACGCGCATCTGCACAACAACTTTGTGCAGTACGCGGCCGAGCGTGGACTTCCCTGCCTCGCCGCCTGGATTTGGCTCGTGCTGGCCTTGCTCTGGCACTGCGTCAAGATCCGCCGCAGGACGCCGCTTCTACGATGGGTCGCCGACGGCGCGATTGCCGCCTGGCTCGCCATGATCGTTGAGGGTACTTTTGAATTCAGTTTCGGCTCATCGCTCGTGCTGATGCTATTCTTATTCGTGATCGCCGCGCCGTTTATAGCGGAGGGTATCAAAGCGCCAACGACTGCGGCGCCCAATGGGCTGTGATAGACGGGCCTCTGCTCCGGACAGAATGATGACATTACCCGCAGAGTTTGACGCCATCGTCGCGGAAGCCTGGCAGCAGGCCCGGCCCGTTCAGGGCTACATGGGCGAGAGAGAGTTCCGGGCGCTCGCCCTCCTTGCCGCGCTTTCCACGCACGCCGCGGAACCTGGCGTGATCGTAGAAATCGGAAGCTTCAAGGGTAAGTCCACCATCGCGCTCGCCAAGGTTGCGGGCGCTTTGACTCTGGGCGCGGTCGTCAGCATTGACCCGCATACGGCGCCGTCTCAAACCGATCCGGATTTGCGCGGGAAGTTGTCTTCTTTCGATGAGTTTCTGGCCACGCTACGCGCGGCCGGGATCGAGCAGCAGGTCGAGGTCCACCGCGCTTCTTCGCAGGACGTGGCCCAGGGCTGGGCGCGGCGGATTCGGCTGCTCTGGATTGACGGCGACCATACTTACCTCGGCGCCAAGCAGGATCTCGACCTTTTCCTCCCCCACCTCGGCGACGGGGGGCTCGTGGCGATACACGATGTACTGCACGAGTTCGAAGGCCCGGTCCGCGTATTTGTGGAGAGTATCCTTCGCTCGGACGCGTTCGGTCCGGCTGGCTTTTCGGGCTCGATTGGGTGGGCACAATACCGGCCGCGCGATGGGTCGCGTTTTCGCGACCGGCGGGAAAGGCTCGCGCGGCGTGCCGCCCGCTTGATACCGCTTGTGGCAGGCGGGCGCGAGGTTAAGGGCTTCTCGAAACTGCGCTACAAATTCCGGCGGGCAACGGTCCTGCGCGCGTCGCCGCCACTCGCCGAGCAGGAGATTTCACTCCGCCGCCCCGAGACATACCGGCCATAAAAGAACAGGCGGTGAGGACGCCGCCTCGGTCGTGTTTCAATCCGGTACAGCGGTGGGCTCCGGCGCGGAGGGACTCTCGCTAACGACCAGTTCGGGAATCTCAAATCGGACGAGCGTCCCCTTACCCACTTGGCTGTCCACTTTTAAGGAAAATTGGTCTCCGAAGAGCACGCGCAGGCGTTCGGTGACGTTGCTGATGCCGATGCCGGTGGCGTAAATTTCCGGGCGCCGCTCCGCCGGAATGCCGATCCCGTTGTCCTCGACCTCAATCACCAGGCGGCGGCGAGCGCGCCGCGCCCGCAGCGTGATCGAGCCGCCCTCGATCTTCGGCGCGATGCCGTGCCGGATGGCATTCTCGATCAGCGGCTGCAGGATCATGCTGGGCAGCACGGCCTCTTCGGCGCCCGGCTCGATCTGTTTCACAATCCGCAGCTTGTCCCTCCCAAAGCGCACCACTTCGATATCCAGGTAGTCATCAATAAAATCCAATTCTTCCTTCAGCGGCAGGAAGTGTGCCTGCACTTTCAGCCGGCGGCGGAGAATGCGCGAAAGCTTCAGCAGGACGGTACGCGCGGTGTCCGGATCCATGCGGATGAGAGAGGAGATGGTGTTGAGCGTGTTAAACAGAAAATGCGGATTGATCTGGCTCACCAGCGCGTCCATGCGCGCCTGAAGGAGCATGCGATGCTGGTCCTCGAGCTTGCGCTCGATGCGCGTGGCGTTCCAGATTTTAACGGGCAAACCCACGCCCACCAACGTTGCCAAAACGATCAAAAGGTCCGTCCAATCGTGCGGCGAGCTCAGGTAAAACAAGTGGCTGATTCCGACCAGCGGCCCCACATCAAGCCGCACCACTTCGAGAACCACCACCATCAGTGCGAACAGCACCTGCCAGTCAAGCGCGGGCTGTTTGAAGCGGAGTTTAATGGAGCGGAAAAGGGTGAGATCGATGAACGGACTAAACTCCCAGATGCCCTCCTTGTCCGGGCAGAGCCAGCGAGCGGAGCCTGCTACCACGGCGTAGAGCGCGGCCATGGGCAACGCCAGGAACTCGTGCCCGATCAGCGCCGCCGGAAGGCTCACCATGAAGCCCACCATCAAGCCCACGACCGTCCCTCCTAGCAGTCCGCCCAATACCGTAATTTCAAGGCTCAGGTCAGCGCCCTGATACCCGGCCAGGACCCGCGTGAGAACGCCCAGCATGAAGGGAATGCCCAGAAAGAGGGCGAATTGCACCTTCTGCCGAGAGGTGCGGCGCTCCACAAAAAGCAGGCGTTTGAAATGCCCGAAACGCGCCGTGATGCTCGCAAGCGCCGCGATAACGCCGAGCTTGATGAGCAGGGTGAGAAGAATGAGCGCCGTTGGACGACTAAGCGCGGGGTGCATGGCTCACTCGGGTTCGCTGAAAAATAAATGAGGATTACGTATTATGGGCTTACTAACCCGGATTATTCATGAAGTTCAGCTCGACAGTCAGAAGGGCACGGCCGGTTTTTAAGATTGGGCCGTGCCGTTAAAAGGCGCCTCCGATGTCCTTAGTCTTGCCGGATGAGCGCGTGGGCAGCGAAGAAGCCGCCCCGATTCCCCTCCCCGCCCGTCATCACG
>JBOGJT010000200.1:0-23226 GCA_050745065.1 Terriglobia bacterium | reverse complement strand
GCACGCGCCAGACCTCGGGCCCTTGTTCAAGGTAATTCCAGGCGAATTTACCTTTTCGGACAAAGTCCAGCTCATACAGAACTGGTTTCGGGTCGTGGTCAACTATCAGAACGAAAGCTTGGCCAGGCCCTAACCCGTCAAAAGTTTTGAAGATCAATGGATGGCGTTGGTGATGCGGAATTTCCCGAACATCAACGGTTGAAACAATCGCCGGGGTGTTGTTTGTGCTTGATGCGCTCATATTGTTCCTTTCTGCGTGTCAGGTTTTGCAAAACTGCCAGGAGTCCGCGGGCTCCTCAGCTCACATTGCCCGTGCGGTCATTGCAAAAAAATCATCATCGTCTGCCATTCTGTGAGATCAGATTCTTCATCATGGCCTCAAGCTCTCGGTGTCTTCGTGGAGCGATCTTCTCCGTTTCAAGTCTTTCAAAGTTCGCTGCAAGCGCTGCTTGTTCCTTAGGACATAAAACGTTATCCGCCATTTGGAAAAGCACCTCATCCTCTTTGCCGAAATGGTCATGCATGAGATCGGAGTAATCCCATGCAACACAGGTCCATCGCTTTCAGGAACCCTCGCTCATTTCTTGAATAAGACCCCGCGCTCGATCCTGACAGCGACTTCTTCCGCGAAGTTCAATGCGATTGGCGCTCCTGCCGGAGAATTTTGGCGGCCGTAACTGCTCTCATGGATGCATCGACATCCCCGCGGTAGCTTTCCAATTTACTTTGCCTGACCGGGCCACGCGCGGCTATGACCAAAGTCACACGATGACATTTACCCGGCGCTTCCGGTTCAACGCTGGCCGCCGTGACCAAAATATCGAGACGAGGCGCTCATTGTCCTCATGGCACAATGTATTATTGACCAGGTTTGCGTAACGAAAGTCATTGTCTCGATCGGACCATCCGCCTATCGTGGCGCCTCGAACGATATCCAATCCAGGTCGTTTGTGGAAAGAATCGAAATGAGCAGGATTACAGGGTCGACCAGTGTTCGGGAGATCGTGCGGCTCTGTCCTTCAGCCTGGAAGATCTTTGACCGGCACAGCCTCAAAGGCTGCGGTGGTGAGAACTGATCTGCCCCCGTAAACTGTACCAGTTGAAATGTGAGTTCTCCGGGGCATAACAGCCCAAGGAGGACGGAATGAAATCGAGCCGGTTTGCAGAGGAACAAATCAATTGGTGTGCTGAAGGAAAGCGAAGCGGTCCACCAAGTGGCGAGGGTGCTCTTGAACGCGTGAAGAACGGGGAATTCGTACGAGTCTGTACTCGCCGAATTCAGAACCTCTAGCTAAGTCACTGAAAAAAATGGCAGGCGTGGAGGGACTCGAACCCCCGGCCCTCGGATTAGAAATCCGATGCTCTATCCGGCTGAGCTACACGCCCTGACGGAATTAGCTTACCATTGAAAAGTTGTTGCTCGCTTTACGGTAGATTCATTCCGGGAAATGGCTTGAGCGCACCGCCGCTACCCTTGGCAGAAGATGCGGGCCGCGCGAGGCTGGCTGGTTCGAAGACGCGCGCACGGCGCGAGTATCCGTCGATGATCAAGACCGGACCGCGCGATCGTAGTGCCTTGCATGAACTTTCAGAACGCTCTCAAGGGTACAACAAGCATCGTCAGCCTAAAGACGATCCGGATGATGTCAAGGACTTCCAATTCTCGTACTATGGGGTTTGACTCTTTTGGAGGTATCGATTGCCCGAGACAGGTTCTCCCAAGAAGCTCTTCCTGATTGACACCATGTCGCTGGTTTTCCGCGCCTTCTATGCGCCCATGCAGATGTCTCTGACTTCTCCGGCAGGGATGCCGGTGCAGGCCATCTTCATCTTTGTGCGAACACTGCGAAAACTGTTGCGCGAACACCAGCCCGACTTTGTTGCCGCCGCCTTCGATCTTGCCGCGCCGACCTTCCGCGACCAGTTGCTCGAATCTTACAAAGCCAACCGGCCAGCGTTTCCCGAAGACCTCGCCGTGCAGTTACCTTACGTCCGGCGCTTCTGCAAAGAAATGGGCATCGAGCTGGTCGAGAAAGAGGGCTTCGAGGCCGATGACATCATCGGCACGCTCACTCAGGAAGGATCGGCGGAGGGCCTCGGCGTCTTCATCGTCTCGGGAGACGAAGATCTTTTCCAGTTGGTCCGCGAAAACGTATGGGTATTGAAGCCGTCGCGCACGGCCAACGCGAAGCAAGCGAAAACGGATGACGCGGAAAACGGCCAGGATCGGAAGGACGAAAACCTGTTTGATGCGGTGCGGGTGAAGGAAACGATTGGCGTTGAGCCGTCTAAGGTGGTGGACTGGCTGGCTCTCACGGGCGATCCCAGCGACAACATCCCGGGCGCGCGCCCGCTGCCGGGGCAGGGGCCCGCGCTCGAGCCCGGCGCGAAGAAGCGCAGCTACATCGGACCCAAAGGCGCCACCGAGCTGCTCAATCAATTCGAAACGCTCGAGGCGGCGCTCGACCACTGGCAGGACGCAAAGAAACAAAGCTATCGCGAGGCGCTGCGCGACTTCCGCAACGAAGCGCTGCTTAGCAAGCAACTTGCCGCCATCCGCACGGACGTAGAGCTTGACGTTCACGCGCGTGATCTCAGACGAGGTGAACAAAACCAGGACGGCATCATTGCGCTCTGCCGCGAGCTTGGTTTCACGTCGCTGCTGCGGGAATTCATGGGTAGCGAGCCACCCGCGGCGTCAGTGGAAGGGGCGCCGGCGACCGAACTCTCGACACCCGATTCGATTGCGCGCTGGCTGCACGAAATTCCAGCCTCATCACCGCTGGCATTGGCCCCGGCGTTCGAAGGCGAAGAGGGCTTTCCAGCGCAACTCGTGGGGCTCGGCGTTGCGGATCATTCGCGCATGGCCTTCGTTCCCCTGGGAACCAAGGCTCAGCGGTTAGCCCTCTTTGCGGCGTTTGAGCCCGTACTCAAAGATGAAGAACGTAAGAAGGCCGTCCACAACGCCAAGCTCGTTGACCTGCTTTTGAGGAAGGAGGGCATCAAGCTTGGCGGTGTTGCGCATGACACCATGCTTTACTCCTATCTGCTTGATCCGTTGGCTTCGTCGCATTCACTCCCAGATGTGCTGCTGCGGCACAAGGGGATGAGGCTTCCCGATTCTCCGGCTCGTGCGGCCGCCGCGATCCGCGACTTAGCGGAATTGTTCGCGCCCGAAGTGCTGGCAAAGGGCGTCGAGCCCGTCTACAGGCAGATTGAGCTGCCGCTGGCGCCCGTGCTGGCGGACGTCGAGACGGCCGGAATCCGGATTGATCCCGTGATTCTCGGACAAATGTCGCGGGAGTTTGAGAAACGGCTGGCGGAGTTGACCCATCTGATCTTCAATCTCGCTGGCGAGGCATTCGACGTTAATTCGCCCCGTCAGCTTGGTGAAATTCTCTTTGAAAAGCTCAAACTGCCGGGCGGCAAGAGGCTGCGCAAGAGCGGGCAATATTCAACCGATGCTTCCGTGCTCGAAGCGCTTGCCGCGCAGCACGAATTGCCGCGCCGGGTGCTTGATTACCGCACGCGCGCTAAGCTGAAATCCACTTACGTGGACGCGCTGCCGCGTTTTATCCAGCCCGGGACCGAGCGCATCCATACGAGTTTTAACGCGGCCGGCTCGCGCACCGGACGCCTGTCTTCATCCAACCCCAACCTGCAGAACATTCCCGTGAGCGATGAGTTTGGCGCGCTGATTCGCTCCGCGTTCGTGGCGGAGCCCGGCTGGACGTTGATCGCTGCTGATTATTCGCAGATTGAGCTGCGCGTGCTGGCCCACGTGTCTCAGGATCCGCTGTTGATTGAGGCCTTCTCGCGCGACGAGGACATCCATTCTCGCACCGCGCAGGAACTCTTTGGAATTCTGCCCGCGCTTCAGACCCGCGAGCATCGGCGCATGGCAAAAGCGATCAACTACGGCGTGATTTACGGCCTGAGTTCTTTTGGCCTCGCGCAGCGTACCGGCACGAGCAAGGCGGAAGCGCAACACTACATCGACGAATATTTCCGCCGGTACAAGCAGGTGGATGAGTACCTGCGCGGGTGCGTGGAAACGGCGCGGCAGACCGGCGAAGTGCGCACGCGCTTCGGGCGCTTGCGGCCCATCCCGGAAATCCACAGCCCGGACGTGCCCGCGCGCAACCGCGCCGAGCGCGAGGCCATGAATACTCCGCTGCAAGGCACGGCCGCAGACCTGATGAAGCTGGCCATGGTCAAGCTCGATGCGAGGCTGAAAAAGGAGGGAATGCAGACGCGCATCATTCTCACCGTCCACGATGAACTGGTGCTCGAAGCCCCCGAGCCGGAGGCGCCGGCGGCGTGGACCATTATTCGAGAAGAAATGGAGGGCGTCTATCCGCTGCGCGTGCCGCTGCGCGTCGAGATTGGCATGGGCGCGAACTGGCGCGACGCCAAGTAAGGGATCCGTTGGCGGCAGACTGAATGTTAAACGGAACCACGATGGACAATAAAGGCGCGAAGACACAATAGAGCCCTTTAGCCAGCAGATGCTTTCGTGTCTCGGCGCCTTTGCGGTTAAATGAATTGCATTAGGCAACCTGTCAAAACGGCCTGAACTTCAGCCAGGCGCTGATAAAATCTTTTCCCTTAAAATCCCACGTCTGACTGTCGATACGCTCAATTCCGGGGCCGGGCTTGAAATCAGGCGTTACAGCAGGAGAGACGTACTCCACTTTCACATCGGCGGGTCCTGTAACCATGTAGGGTTTGAATGACGGAAGACGCTGCATGGATACATACGCGGTGCGTTGGATTTTCCGGACGGCGCCGGCGATGGGCAGCGAATATCCCCCCGTATTGCTCGCTCCCCACTTTACGGTTGCGCATTCGCCGTCCGGCACAAGCGCTCGGAACTCATTGCAGGCAGCAGCGTCTCCAGAGACCATGATGGCGGGAACTCCTAGCTCGCCCGCCATCATCACGCGGGCGCCGATCTCGCCCACCTTCTTGCCGTTTACCCAGATATTTTTAATGTCCCAGGTGAAGGAATGCGGTAGGATTCCGTCCTTCGTGCCCGCCATCGAGTGAAGGCCAATAAAAACAATGGCACTGTAAGAAGAGTCGAGGCCGAGCACGGGCGAGACAGGGCCGCCCGAAAGCAGGCGAACGGTGGCCGCGCCCTCCTGATGTACGTCCAGGACTGAGAGATTGTGTCCGCCGTAATGGTTGTCATAGACCACAATCGACGTTGCGCCGCCATTCGATAGGCCCTCGATGGCTGCGTTGACCTCCGCGGCAAGCACCCTTCGGGACTCCGGGTAAAGCGGGCTTTTGAATGGGATGCACTGCAAATTGAAGTCAACAATCCCATCCAAGCCTTCGAGGTCGCTTATCACCAGAACCTTCTTGCCTTTTCGCGGTGATGGCGCCTGCGCGAGCGCGGGAATTGGGGCGCAGAGTGCCGCCACAAGCAGAAGATGCAAAAGCCATCGGCGCGAATTTAATTTCATATCGACCTCACCTTGACAGATTGCCCGAACAATCATGAACACTGGTGGCCGCGCTGAGTAACGTTCCCACGGCGGCTTGTTGGGTGGTAATAAGCTCCCGGTTCGCTCGATCTAGAAGTGAACCACGCCGCCGGTGCGTGAGGCTGCGCCTTACCTCAAATCCAGATGATGTTACACGCCGGACCCGATCCATTCAAGCCGGCTGTGACGCGTGATTAGGCTTGGAGCGAGGCGCGGAGTCATTGATAATGGAAGGGACCCATGCGCTTTGCATTTTTTATGGCTCTCCGTTATTTGAAGGCGAAACGGCGCCAGTCCGTGATTTCCATCATCACGTTGATTTCGGTTCTTGGCGTGATGGCCGGCGTGTGCGCGCTGGTGGTGGCACTGGCCATCAACAACGGCTTCCGGCAGGACCTCGAGCAGCGGCTTTTGGGCGCGACCGCCAACGTCATGCTGCTGCGAACGAAAAACGACGGCATCGTGAATTACAACCAGCTCACCAGCCGGCTTTCCCGGCTTCCTCACGTGGTTGCGGCGGCGCCGGTTCTCTACGAGGAAGTCCTGGTTTCAAGCCAGCAGAAGGCGGATGGCATTGTCCTCAAGGGTGTTGAGCCCGCCCAGGAAACGAGGGTGGGCGACCTTCTGCGCCGGCTCACGAGCGGCTCGTTAAAGGGCCTCTCGGAAACGTTCCCGAACGCGGATCCCATTGTGATCGGAAGTGAGCTGGCCAAGGACTTAGGAGTGAAAGTGGATGACACGGTGCTGATTACCAGCCCACAGGGGTATATCACGCCGCTTGGCATCGTACCGAAGTACCGTTATTTCCGGGTGGTGGGCATTTTTAATTCCGGGTTCTACGATTTTGATTCTGCCTGGGCCTTCACCAACCTTGCTGCGGCGCAGCGCCTGTTTGACCTTTCCAATGTCGTCTCGGTGATTGAGTTCAAGGTCGACGATGTGAATCGCGCTCCCGAGGTAGCGTCTGAGATTCAACGCGCCGCTGGGAAGGGCTTTGACACGACCACGTGGATCGAACAAAATCATTCGCTCTTCACCGCGCTGCATCTCGAACGCCTGGTGACGTTCTTGACCATCGGGTTGATTGTGCTGGTGGCGGCGCTGAACATTTTCATCACGCTGGCCATGATGGTGATGGACAAGAACCGCGAGATCGCGGTGATGATTTCCATGGGAGCGAGGCGGCGGCAGGTGTGGGGCATTTTCACGCTGCATGGCGTGATGATCGGGGCGCTCGGCACGTTCCTGGGGCTTCTCGTGGGCTACATGGGATCCTGGATCGCCAACCGTTACCAGATTTTTCACATTCCGGCGGATGTCTACGCGCTTTCTTACGTTCCGTTTCACTCGCGTCCGTGGGATGGCGTCTGGATCACCGGATTAGCGCTTGGTGTGAGTTTTCTGGCGACGATTTATCCATCGCTCTCCGCCTCCAAGCTGGAGCCGGTGGAAATTCTAAGGTACGAATAAGCGAGACATCATTGATTCATTGGTTCATTGAATCATTGCGAGCAGGCCCTGCGCATGGTGTCTGCCCTGAAAATTCGATTAGGAGAGCGGAAGGGCACGGTTTTAACCATGCCGAAAAGGCCCTCACCCACGCTTCGTGGTCCCGACTTTTTCTTCTGGCCCAAAGGGAAGTGGGACGGGGGTGAGGGGGCGGCGCTTACGGCCTTATTTTCATGCTTTGCGGACGTCGCAAAGCGACATGATCGACTGTTAGAGGCAAGGCTTGTCTGAGGTTGGGGAGGACCATTTTGTTTGATAACTCAATGGACCAATGAACCGATGAACCAATGATCCAATCTTTTTTGCGCGCTGAAAACCTGGCCAAGGTTTATCGCTCCGGCGAAGACGAGGTCGTCGTGTTTGAGGATTTGAACCTCGACGTGCGCGAACACGAGTTCGTCGCGTTGGTGGGTGAGTCCGGCGCAGGGAAGACGACGCTACTGCATCTGCTGGCTGCGCTGGACACTCCAACTCACGGTGAGGTATACTTTGTCGGGGAGAAGATTAGCGGTTTCAGCGCTCGCGAGCGCGCTATTTATCGAAATCAGAAGGCCGGTTATGTATGGCAAATGCATTATCTACTGCCGGAGTTCAGCGCGATAGAAAATGTCATGATGCCGGGGCTGATCGGCGGCGAGATGTTCGCGCAAGTGCGGAGCCGGGCGATGGATCTTCTCGCCGAAGTGGGCTTGGGTCAGGCAGCCGCGCGGCGCGTGGGTGAGTTGTCGGGCGGCGAGCAGCAGCGCATTGCGTTGGCGCGCGCCCTGATCAACAGCCCCTCGCTGCTCCTGGCCGACGAGCCGACGGGAAATCTGGATGCCCGCTCGGCGGAACGCGTGGCTGCGCTGCTCGAAAGGCTGCACAGCGGCCACGGCCTGACTTCGGTACTGGTGACGCACAACATGGAGCTGGCGCAGCGGGCTGGCCGCACGCTTCGCATCGCCAATGGGAAGCTGACGGAGACCGCGGTTCCGAGGGTTCCTTGATGGCCCACCGGCGCCGCAGAAACCGTTAATGGCCGGCAACGCCTTGCGCAGGGTCCCGAGAGGTAAGGGGCAATGTTCGAGAAATATACGGAGAAGGCCCGGCGCGTCATCTTCTTCGCTCGCTATGAAGCGAGCCAGTTTGGCTGCAACTACATCGAGACGGAACACCTCCTCCTCGGCCTGCTGCGCGAAGATAAAGCCCTTACCAACCGCTTCCTTCGCTCGCACGCTTCCATCGAATCCATCCGCAAACAGATTGAAGGCAGAACCGCCATCCGGGAGAAAGTTTCAACTTCGGTGGACCTGCCGCTAAGCCAGGAATGTAAGCGGGTGCTCACCTTCGCCGCTGAGGAAGCCGAGCGGCTCTCACACAAGCACATTGGCACGGAACACCTTCTCATGGGTCTGCTGCGCGAAGAGAAGTCATTCGCGGCGGAAATTCTTCACGAGCGCGGGCTGCGCCTCTCCTCCCTGCGTGATGAAGTCAACCGGTCCCAGAGTGAAAAAATGTCCACCAATCGACCCAAGGAAACGTCCATACTCTCGGAATTTAGCCGCGACCTCACCCAGGCAGCTCTGGAGGGGCTGTTGGACCCTCTGGTCGGCCGGGAGAACGAGCTCGAGCGGGTCGTGGAAATCCTGTGCCGGCGCACCAAGAATAATCCGGTGCTGATCGGCGAGCCGGGTGTGGGTAAGACGGCGATCGTGGAGGGCCTGTCGCAGCGCATCGCCGACGGCAACGTTCCCTCCTTTCTGGCTGACAAACGCATCCTGGCCTTGGATCTTTCCCTGATCGTGGCCGGCACCAAGTACCGCGGCCAATTTGAAGAGCGGCTGAAGACCATCATGAAAGAATTGATGGAGGCGCAGAACGCTGTCATCTTTATCGATGAACTGCACACGCTGGTGGGCGCGGGATCGGCTGAGGGCTCGCTGGATGCAGCGAACATTCTGAAGCCGGCCCTTTCGCGCGGCGAAATTCAGTGCATCGGCGCTACGACTCCCGCGGAATACCGGAAATCGATTGAGCGCGACCGCTCCCTCGAGCGGCGTTTCCAATCGGTGAAGGTTCCCCCGCCGTCCGAAGGCGACGCCATCAAGGTCCTCTTCGGCATCAAAGAACGCTACGAAAAGTTTCACGCCGTCACTTACACGGACTCCGCCATCCGCTCCTCGGTTTATAACTCCAGCCGCTACATTCCTGACCGCTTCCTGCCGGACAAGGCCGTGGACTTGATCGACGAAGCGGGAGCGCGGGTCAAACTGCACCAAAGCTCGCTGCCGGAAGAGATGATTGACGCGCAGAAGCGCATTAAATTCGTGGTGCACCGGATGGAAGCAGCCATCACCAACCACGAGTTTGAAAAGGCGCGCTTTTATTCCGATGAGGAGCGCAAGGAGCGGGAGAATCTGCGCACGCTGCGGGAGAAATACAACATCGACGAAACGGCCACTGGCGAAGTGACGGATACGGATATTGAGGAGGTTGTGGCGCGATGGACCGGCGTGCCCGTGACGTCGATTAAAGAAGAGGAGATGACCAAGCTGCTCCGCATTGAGGAGGAGTTGCATAAACGCGTGGTCAGCCAGGATCGTGCGATCTCGGCGCTCGCGCGCGCCATCCGCCGCTCACGCGCCGGGTTAAAAGCGCCGGGCCGCCCGGTGGGGTCATTCCTTTTCCTCGGACCGACCGGCGTCGGGAAAACCGAGGCGGCGCGGTCTCTCGCCGCGTTTCTGTTCGCCTCTGAGCGTTCCCTGATCCGCTTTGACATGTCGGAATTTATGGAGAAACACTCCGTGTCTAAGCTGATCGGCTCGCCTCCCGGATACGTGGGTTATGAAGAGGGCGGCCAACTGACGGAACGCGTGCGCCGCGCGCCTTATTCTGTGATCCTCCTCGACGAGATTGAGAAGGCGCATCCGGACGTATTCAACATTCTTTTGCAGGTATTTGAGGACGGCCAGTTATCTGACGGCTTGGGGAACACGGTAGACTTCAAGAACACCATCATCATCATGACCTCGAATATCGGGGCGCGCTACCTCGAGCGGCGCAACCAACTCGGGTTCCAATCCGCCAATATGGAACTGACCGACAAGAAGATCGAGGCCCTGGTAATGTCCGAAGTCAAGCGCCTGTTCAACCCCGAATTCCTCAACCGGCTGGACGAGGTGATTATCTTCAACGCGCTCAGCGACGACGATCTACTGCAGATCATCGAACTGCTCGCCGCGGGATTGAACACCAACCTCGCGCAGAAAAATATTTCCATCAGCCTCTCGCAGGAAGCAGCACGCTGGATCCTCGAAAAGACTTGCGCGGACCGCTCCTATGGCGCGCGACCGCTCCGGCGCGCTTTGCAAAAACACCTGGAGGACCCGCTTTCAGAGGCTCTCATTCAGGGCGAGATTCAGACGCCCGCCGTCCTCGAAGTCATTGTGGGCAGCGAGGGGCTGTACTACCGTCCCGTGAACGACAGCCTTGTGACGGCGATGCCGCTTTCCCATCAATAGGATATCGGGCGGGATCATTATAGCGCGTCATTACATGGAGCCTCATAAGTGAGCGGCGTTCATTTGCTGGAGCGGCGCTTTCTGAGCGCTGAAATAACGGCGGCCAGAGGTCGTCGCACCAGAGTTGCACGCCGTGGACCGATGACGTCACGTATAGTGACGATCCTACAGGTAATCCGATCGAGTTATTCGAACCCCTTCGCATCGCGCCAAATCACCGGCCATTTCCGAATTGGGAAACAATTCGCTTGTCACCCGTCCGTGGTCCTTTGGTTGTTCACTACCTCCAGTTCCTCAGGATGACAACCCAACCAGCTTTTCCGGCATCCCATTACGGGAATTCCCGGCTGATCTATGTGCGTTGCGGAGCTTAGATATCACGGGAATCATTCCCAAAGAGGGCGATCTTCCTATAAGATAGTACCTTCTGCCTGGATCGCGCTCAGCCGCCCGGGCGGACTGTTGTTGTGGATGACCGGTTTTCGTAGTGGTCAACGTTACAGCGCCGGGCCGGGGCTTGATCGCCCCTCTTAGGTAGCGCGGTCACGATATCGTGTATCCGCCGACAAACTTCCGATGCGGGGTAAAGGGGAAGCACTGCGCCTTTCAATTTCATTAGGGTCACTCAGAAGACGCCTCCGCTGGCCGGCCTGGTTTTACGCGCTGGTGGCAGTGTGCCTATTGGCTGCGCCGCCGCTTCGCGCACAAGAGAAGCCTGCGCCCCCAACCTCCTCTTCTTCTGCCGCTCCGCCAGCGCAGAGCGCACAAAAGTCTCCAGCCGCCACTCCGAAAATCCAACTGCAAAACGCGGGCTCTCAGCCTTCGCAAGACCAAAAGCCAAAGTCCGCGCAGGCGCCGCCTCAGGGCAAGATTCAACTCGAAGCTCCATCGGTGGAGAAGGCGCCCAAGCCCGCCGCGCCCAAGCAGAAGGCGCAAACGCTGATTGAAGCTATCGTGTTCCGCGGCAACCGCCGCATCCCGGATTCCACGCTTCGCGCGCGCATTTTTTCCCGGCCCGGCCAGGCCTACGACGAAAACGAGATTGAGCGCGACTTTATGGCGCTCTGGAATACGGGCTATTTTGACGATATCCGCGCCGTCACGTCAGACGGCAAGACGGGCAAGATCATCACGTTTTTCGTCCGGGAAAAGAAGCTGGTGCGGTCGATTGATTACAAGGGGATGAGCTCGGTAAGTGTTTCGGATGTCATGGACCGCTTCCGGCAGGAGAAGGTGGGCCTTTCCATCATGTCTCAGTTTGACCCGGTGATTGTACGGCGCGCCGAGGTGGTGCTGGAGGAAATGCTCTCGGAAAACGGACGCCAGTTCGCCACGGTGCACGCGCGAACGCGCGACATCCCGCCGGATTCCGTGGCACTCACGTTTATCGTGGTCGAAGGCCCCAAGGTGAAGGTAGGTAAAATCAGGTTTACGGGAAACACGGCCATGTCGTCCGCCCGGCTGATCCAGGCGATGAAGTATTCGAAGCCCATCGGCCTGCCGCCGTGGTTCTGGATTCTGCACCGAACCTATAACAAGGATAAGGTGGACGCGGACTTGGAAAAAATCCGCGAGCTCTACCAGGCGCACGGCTACTTTTACGCCTTGCCGTCTGAGCCCATCACCAAGACGGTGAGCACTCACCGGCCTCTTCTTTTCGCTTTTTTGGGCCACGGACGCGGGAAGCGCGTGGACATCACCATTCCCATCGAGCAGGGCGCGCAATACCGGTTGGGCAAGTTCATGATCCGCGGCAACAAGCTCTTCAAGCAAGCGCCGCTCCAGCGCGTGCTGGGCATGAGCACGGGCGATATCTTCGACCTCACCAAGGTGCGCAACGCGCTTAAAAACTACACCAAGCTTTACGGAGAGTACGGCTACATCAATTTCACCGCCAACCCGGACATTGAACCCGACCGCAAGAAGCACATTATCAACCTGGCGCTCGACTTCGACGAAGAACATCAATACTTTATTCACCGCATCAATTTCAGCGGCAATACCAAGACGCGTGACAAGGTGATCCGGCGGCAGTTGCTGCTGGCGGAAGGCAGCGTGTTTGACACGGCGTTGTGGGACCTGAGCATTTACCGCATCAACCAACTGGGCTACTTTAATCCAATCAAGAGATCAACGGAAGACAGCACCGGCCCGTCGAGCTACCAGGGAGTGACCGTCCTGCAAAACAACCAGAACCACACCGTGGACCTGGACGTCAACCTGAAGGAAAAGGGGCGCAACTCCATCGGCTTTTCGGGCGGCATTAGCGGTATTGCGGGTAATTTTGTCGGCGCCAACTACGCCACGCACAACTTCCTGGGGCTGGGCGATACGTTCAGCGTCAGCGGACAGTTTGGCACCTTCGTCACCTCGGCCAGCGTTGGTTTCACCGTGCCCTACATGTTCAACCGGCCGATGACGACCGGCGTCACCCTGTTCCTGAACAACTATCATTTCGACGAGCTGCAGCAGTACGGCGCGCTCTACGGTGTGAACCTGAAGAACCTGAATAACACCCTGCTCGGGCAAACGTATTTCCAGAATTATCAGCAGAACTCCAAGGGCTTCACCGTTTTCTCGCAGTATCCCCTGAGGCACACGTTCGCCAGAGTCGGGCTCACCTACACTTACAGCGTGAGCAGCATCCAGACGTTCAGCGCGGCGTCCCAGAGCCTGTTTGAATCGCTGGCCTATGGGCAGTTCTCCGGCCCCAACCAGTTGCGGGGCATCACGCAGAGCATGGTCCAGCCCGCGTATTATTACAACAACGTCGATAATCCCGTCAACGCGCATCGCGGCAAGTCGATCTCGGCCTCGGTCGGGTTCTCCGGAAGCATCCTCGGCGGCAACGTGAATACGATTACGCCCAGCTTTGACATGAAGTATTACCATCCGTCGCCGATCTACCACAACAACACCTTGGCTTTCCATTTCGAAACCTCCACCATCTCCGGCTACGACGGAAAGGTGCCGCCGCCGTTTCAGCGCTTTTACATGGGCGGCCAATACGACATCCGCGGTTTTAATACGTATAGCATCAGCCCGGTGATTTTCTTCCCCACCGTCGGCCAGGTTTGTAATCGCGACGCCGCCGGCAACGAGATCTGGGCGACGGGCGCCAACGGCCAGCGGCTGGTGGGCACGTGCGGGTCCTTTACCAGTTTCCCCTATAACACGATCGAGGTCCCTGGCGGCGACACCATGGCCCTCGGCAGCTTTGAATACCGCATTCCCATCTTCCAGAATTACGTCACGCTGGCTTACTTTATCGACGCCGGAGACTCGTTCATTCTGCGCCCGAACCAGCTCGAGCTGCAGCCGAACGCGCTTTCAAGCCTGGCGGAGGAATTTCCTTTTGCCGCAAAAGCGCTGCCTGAGGGACATTTGCAGCCGATTTCCGGCTTAAACTTCCACCTTCGCAGCTCCACGGGCATCGCTCTTTATGTGACGCTGCCGGTGGTGCACGCGCCGATCGAGGTCTATTACGGCTATAATTGGCTGCGGTTGAAGAACCAATACGCCACGCCACCGCAGAATCTGCTGCCGCCGGAGTCGTTGTTCCCGAACCTTGCCACCTACGACTCGGTGCTGCCTTATTTTGAGCGCCAGGTTTTTTCAGAGCCGCACGGGCTCGCAGGCTTTACCGTGGCGCGAACGTTCTAGTGTAGTGTCCAGAAATTAAGTGGACAAACATTTGCCCTGGGTCGCGCACACATCGCGCATTTTGCGATGTATGCGACCCTTGCAGTCCGCATACACGGCACACGACGCCCTGTGTGCGCCACCCACGTGGTATGTATACCTATTTCGCGGACATTACACTAACGAATACCGCGGCGGCAGGGGCGCCGCCGCTATAACTTGAGGGAGGAGTAAGCATGAGAAACACAATCAACAAGCTGGCGCTGATCGGCTGCATCCTGGCGATACCCGCGCTCGCGCAAAGCCAAACCAGCGCGCCGGAGAAGATTGGCGTCATTAACATCCAGGAAGCCATCTCCGCAACGGAGGAAGGCAAGGCGGACCTCGCGCAACTGGAAAAGAAGTACGCGCCGAGGCGCCAGCAACTGCAGCAGGATGATAAAGAAATCACCGCGCTGCAAGACCGGCTGCAAAATCAGAGCAGCATGCTGAGCGACGACGAGAAGTACCAGCTTTCGCGCCAGCTTGATGAGAAGCAGCGCCGCTTTAAGGAAGAGCAGAGCGATGCGCAGGCGGACTATCAGGCTGACACCCAGGAGATGGTGCGCACGATAGGGCAGAAAATGGTGAAGGTGATCAGCCAGTATTCCCAACAACACCACTTCGCGCTTGTCATCGGTGACCAGCAGCTACCGGTCTACTACGCGGCGAAGGAAGTGGTGATCACGCCGGAAATCATAAAACTGTATGACACCACCTATCCGGCGAGCCCATCGGCCGCGTCTCATCCAGCGCCCGCGGCGCCAGCCAAGCATTAATCAGTGGCGGAGGGCGGAAGGCCGCGGTTCCAACCGCGGCCTTCCGCTACCCCGTTCATGCCGCGCAGTCACCCCGAAGAAACATCACCAACCACACCCCGGCGCGCGAAATGGCCGAACGCTTATCATCGATCTCAAACCCGGGTGCGGGACGTGATATTCTTGGCGCTACGCCCGCCGGGCGAACGGCGCTAGCGGCCGTCTTGTTATACTAATGAGGGTTACATATTATTGTGGCGCCGAGCGTTGTGGCAGCCTCCGGCCGCCGGTTTTTCGGCCCGCCCTGATTTCATCGGGACGGCTCCGAGCGCCGCTACAGCGAAAACGGTCTCGGCCGTATGTCACCCTCAGTCATCTCATGACAGATTGCAACCGAAGGACGGAGATCTCAAGATGCCGGATGTTGACGTTTCTCTCACCCACTCGGGTTTCGGCAGCACATCGCGGACCGACCGTTGGTGGGGCCCATGGCTGACGGTGTTGATGGTGCTCTCATGCTTTGTGGCGTATGCCACGTGGGCAGCCTTTCAGGGAACCCATTACCGGTTTGGGCCTTACCTTTCGCCGTTCTACTCCCCCGAGTTGTGGGGGAACCCGCTCACCGCCTGGATCGGCGGAAAGCCCGGATGGTATCCCAGCTGGCTGATCTTTTCACCCGCCTTCTTCATTCTTCCGTTCCCAGGCGGCTTCCGGCTCACTTGCTATTACTATCGCGGGGCCTATTACAAATCCTTCTGGTCGGACCCGCCCTCGTGCACCGTGGGTGAGCCTCGCAAGACCTATTGGGGCGAGCGCACGCTACCGCTCGTCCTGCAGAACATCCACCGCTATTTCATGTATATCGCGCTTTTCTTCATCGCGGATTTGGCTTACGACGCGTATAACGGCTTCGACTTCAACGGACACTTTGGCATGGGCGTTGGATCGATTGTGCTTCTGGTGGACGTAATCCTGCTGAGTGGTTATACGTTTGGTTGCCACGCGATTCGCCATCGCGCCGGCGGCGTGCTCGACCGGCTTTCGGGCTCGCGCTGGCGGAAGAAAACCTACGATTGCGTAAGCTGCCTGACGGGGCGCCACATGACGTGGGCTTGGTGCAGCCTTGTCTGGGTGGCCTTCACCGATTTCTACGTTCGGGCGTGTTCGATGGGCTTGATCAGAGACTGGAGATTCTTCTAGTGACGGAATACGAGACCTTCGAGCACGACGTGCTCGTGATCGGCGCCGGAGGCGCGGGGCTGCGCGCGGCCGTTGAAGCCTCGGCGGCGGGCGTTTCGACCGGCGTGGTAACCAAATCACTGCTCGGCAAGGCCCACACCGTGATGGCCGAAGGCGGGATCGCGGCAGCACTCGGCAACGTGGATGATCGCGACAACTGGAAGGTGCACTTCTCTGACACCATGCGCGGCGGCTACTATCTGAACAACCCCCGCATGGCCCAATTACACGCGCAGGAGGCTCCGGCGCGTGTGCGCGAGCTTGAGGCGTGGGGAGCGCTCTTCGACCGCACGAAGGATGGCCGCATCCTGCAGCGCAATTTTGGCGGGCATAAGTACCCGCGCCTCGCGCACGTGGGGGACCGCACCGGCCTCGAGATGATCCGTACTTTGCAGGATTACGGCGTCCATCAAGGCATCGACGTTCACATGGAAACGACGATCCTCACGCTGCTCACCGACGCGGGCCGCGTGGTGGGCGCCTTTGGCTACGACCGCGAGAGGGGCCGCTTCAAGCTGTTTCATGCCAAGGCGGTGGTGCTGGCTACGGGAGGCATTGGCCGCGCCTATGAGATCACGAGCAACAGTTGGGAATACACCGGCGACGGCCACTCGCTCGCGTATCATGCCGGGGCGACGCTGATGGATTGCGAGTTCGTTCAGTTTCATCCCACCGGCATGGTGTGGCCGCCCAGCGTGCGCGGCATCCTGGTGACCGAGGGCGTGCGCGGCGAAGGCGGGGTCTTGAAAAACAAGGACGGACGCCGCTTCATGTTCGACGATATTCCACCGTTATATAAAAATCAGACGGCGGATAATCCTGACGAAGGCTGGCGTTACACGCAGGGAGATAAGAACGCGAAGCGCCCGCCCGAATTGCTCACGCGCGATCACGTGGCGCGGTGCATTGTGCGCGAAGTCCGCCAGGGGCGCGGCAGCCCCCACGGCGGCGTGTTTCTGGATATTGCCTGGATTAAGGAAAAGCTGCCCAACGCCGCGGAGCACATCAAGAAAAAACTTCCCAGCATGTATCACCAGTTCAAGCAACTGGCGGACCTCGATATCACCCAGGAACCCATGGAGGTCGGCCCCACCACACATTACGTGATGGGCGGCGTGCGCGTTGAGGCGGAAACGCAGATGTCTGACGTAGAAGGCCTGTTCGCGGCGGGTGAATGCGCCGCCGGGTTGCACGGCGCAAACCGGCTGGGCGGCAACTCGCTTTCGGACCTTCTCGTGTTTGGCAAGCGCGCCGGAGAATACGCCGCCACTTTCGCCAAGGAGCGCAGCGCGGGAAAGATCAACCCGGACGAAGTGGAGGCCGCAGCGCGCCTTGCTCTGGAGCCGTTCGGGCGGCCGCCGGGCGAAGGTCCGTACCAGGTCCAGCGCGATCTGCAGCGCACCATGCAAAACCAAGTCGGGATCGTGCGGCGCGAAGAGGAGATGCTTCAGGCACTCGAGGTTATTCAGAAGCTCACAATACGCGCGCAAAAAGTCTCGGTAGAGGGAAACCGCGAGTACAACCCCGGCTGGCATACGGCGTGTGACCTAAAGAACCTCCTCACCGTTTCCGAAGCCGTGGCTCGCGCTGCCCTCGAGCGCAAGGAAAGCCGCGGGGCCCATTTCCGCAACGATTTCCCGGCCAAAGACGAGGCTTTGGGAAAGATCAACCTGCTGATCCGCCGGGGCGGGAACGGCGACATGCGCGTCGAGCCGGCGCCGGTTCTCGAAACTCCATCCGAGCTGCGGCAGATTATCGAGGAGATGAAATAATGGCAAGCGCGACTTTCCGCATCTGGCGCGGAGACAAAAGCGGCGGCGGCTTTAAGGATTACACCACGGAAATTACCCCCGGCATGGTGGTGCTCGACGCCGTTCATGAAATTCAGGCAGCGCAGGCTAACGACCTGGCCGTCCGCTGGAACTGCAAGGCGGGTAAATGCGGCTCCTGCTCGGCAGAAATCAACGGAATGCCCAAACTGATGTGCATGACCCGGCTCAACACCCTGCCGCTCGATCAACCCGTCAAGATTGAGCCGATGCAGACCTTCCCGCTGATCAAAGACCTCACCACCGACGTTTCCTGGAACTTCCGCGTGAAAAAAGGCATCGCGCCCTTCCGCCCGCGCAAACCGGACACACCCGGCGGCGCTTGGCTCATCAACCAGGCGGACGTGGATCGCGTGCAGGAGTTCCGCAAGTGCATCGAGTGTTTCTTGTGCCAGGACGTCTGCCACGTGCTGCGCAACCACCACATGCACGATCGATTCATCGGCCCGCGCTTCTTCACTTACGTCGCCGCCCTCGAAATGCATCCCCTCGATACCGAAAACCGCCTACGGGAATTGCACGATACCGAGGGCATCGGCTACTGCAATATTACCAAATGCTGCACCAAGGTTTGCCCGGAAGGCATCCACATCACCGACAACGCGATCATCCCCCTCAAAGAGCGCGTCGTCGACGAGTTCTACGATCCCTTGACAAAGATTTTTAAGATTTTCCGGTCGTGAAGGTTTTTGCTTCTCCCGGCTTGGCTATCTCACCACCCAACGTCGTGGCAGCCGGAGGTCGGCTTTCAGCCCAGCCATTGCGGGCGTTTTTCCATTCGCTCTTACCCCGCGGCGGCGGCAGGAAGTCCCGATTAATGACGCAATCAAATTCTTCGCGGAGCTTGCCCCGACCGGGACCGAAGGGCTCAGAATGACAGTAAGGGGGCAAGTCCGTTGACTTTGAGGTGATGGACGCTTTACGTGCCCGGCAAGCGTATGGCGGAGACATTCCGCGCTCAACTGATGAACAGAATGCGCAAAGAGAAATACGGGCTCACGGAGCCGGCATCGGGAAGTGCGCTCCCTCAGTCCGCCCAGTTTTCGATGCGTAATCCGTCAACTCTCGAAAATTCGCGGACATTGTTGGTGACAAGAATGAGCCGCTGGCTTAATGCATGTGCTGCAATAAGCAAGTCGTAACCTCCGATGGGCGAGCCTGCTTTTTCGAGTTGGACTCGCAGGCGCCCATAATGTTCCCCCGCATCCGCGCCCAGCGCGAGCACGGGAATCAGCGCCCGCAATTGCTCAATGGCGGCAAGGTTTACCTCCACAGCACGGCTCTTCCATGCGCCATACACCAACTCAAAATATGTAACTACGGATATCCCGGCATCCCCTGCGCGTAATCGCTCCAAGCGGGAAAGAACACCGGCCGGTTTGCGCTTCGCAATGTAAATGCAAATGTTCGTGTCCAAAAGGTAGCGCATCAGAGCGTTGGCCGTTTCTTCTGGCGGCGCTGCTTGCGTCCATTTTCAAGGAAGTCGGGCGAGAGGCCTGCGAGCAAGTCAAAGGCAGCGCTGAGGTTCCGGGGCCGCTCCCGGAGCACGATTTCGTCTCCCCGCCGGAGGATTTCCACCTCGCCAGATTTGATTTGAAATTCTCGCGGAATCCTTACGGCCTGCGAGTTTCCGCTGCGAAACACTCTTGTGGTTGCCATGTCTTTAGTATACACCCGTTGTATATACCCGGTGGGCGATCTACGGCGTGCCGGGCGGCTCGGCGTGGACGCTCACTTTCATGATTCTGGGATATTCTTTGCGAAACTCGAGCTCCAGCTCGTCGGTAATCTCGTGGACCCGGCGCAGCGGCAAGTCCGGCTCGAGCGTGCAATGCAGGCTTACGAAAAAGTTTTCCCCCACCTGATGGGCGACGAGCGAGTGGCAATCGAGCAGCCCGGGTTTGTTGCGGGCGATGGTCATCAGGCTCTTCTCCATGCCTTCGCGCAGCCACTTCGCTTCCCGGGCGGTTTCGACGAGATTCAGCATGGGCTCGATATGAACGCTGACCTCATCCACTTCCGGAACCTCTTGCTTGATCTGATTTTCCAGGCCCGAGGCTTGCGCATGGGCGGCCTCGAGCGTCAGGTTGGGGTCGAGTTCGAGGTCGAGGCTCAGACTCACGCGCCCGTCCACCGCATACGGAGTGACGTCGTGGATCTGGAAATTATTGCGGTGGGCCACGGCGCGGATTTTCTCGACCAGATTGCTGGCAGACGGGGCGCGCGGTGTCGAGTGCACCACGACGTCGGCGCCGGGAAAAACAGCGCGAACACGCGATTCCACCTCGTCCTCGACGGCCTGCGCGTGCTCGATGGGAATGTTCCCTTCGAGGAGTAAGCGTAGATCGACAAAGAGTTGGTTTCCGCTCTGCCGCGCCCGGATGCGGTCGTGGCGCAGCACGCCGGGAACGCTTGAAACCGCGCTGCCGATGCGCGCGAGGGTACCCTCGGGGGCGGCGTCAACGAGGGCGTCGACCGTTCGCTTGCCGAGGCGGACGCTGATATAAATCGTAATGCCGGCCACAAACAAGGCGGCGGCGGGGTCCGCGTTCCGCAGCCACGCAATGTTCCAGCGATGCGCCGCCGCGATCAGCGCAAGCCCGGCGATCACCGCGACGGAACCGTAAATATCGGTTGAGAAATGCAGCGCATCCGCCTCGAGCGCCTGGCTATTATATTTTCGCGCCGCGCGGCCGAGTGAGCGCGAACGTAACGCATCCACGATAATGGCGATCGCCATCACCACAAACGCCGGAACGGAAGCCTTAACGTGGACCCGTTCAAAAATGATGCGGCGAAGCGCCTCGACCACGATCCACGCGCAGGTGACCAGCAGCAGGCCCGTTTCAATAAAAGCGGACAGAGGTTCAAACTTACCGTGCCCGAAAGGGTGGGATAGGTCGGCGGGTTTGTCCGACTCGCGGACGGAGACATACGTCACCACCGCGGCCACGAGGTCGAGCGCCGAGTGGGCCGCTTCGGAAAGGATGCCGAGGCTGCCGGTGAGCACTCCGACCACCGTCTTGAGAACGGTAAGTAGCGCTGCCGCCGCGAGCGACGAGAGCGCCACCGCCTGTTTCTCCCGCGTGGGTAATTGCGGCTGCGGACGGCCCTGTACGGCTGTCATTATCCCTGATTATAGACCTTGCCGTACCCTCTCGCGAAAAGAACGTCCGGGCGATGCCATTCCTCAAACCTCTACGGCGCGCGGCGCAGCATTCGGATGGTCATTTGCGTTTATACCTGACGCCACGGGCCGGCGGCGTTGGAATCTGTAGCGGCGGCCTCCGGCCCCCGTTATTCCGGCGTTTAGGTTGCCATTTCTCCTCGGTCCTTTCTGATAGAATGGGGGTAGCTCAGAAATCTGTCATCGTCATGACTACTCTCTCCAGCGCGGAAGGCGAACGGACCCATCGTGCCTTCGGCTCACCGAAGAAGCTCAAAACGGTGATATTTTTCGTGACTTCGGTCTGCAACGCCAAATGCCGCACATGTTTTTATTGGGAGGAGCTGAACCATCGGGGCGATCTCACGTGGGACGAAATTCAAACGTTGTCCCGCACCATGCCCCGTTTCACCGACCTCTGGCTTTCAGGGGGCGAACCGATGTTGCGCCGCGACCTCACGAACATAGTTCACCTTTTTTACACCCAGAACGGAATCCGTTGGATGAATTTACCCACCAACGGCCTGATGCCCGAGCGAACGGCGGAATGGGTGGAGCGCATCCTCACCGAGAATCCCAACCTTGATCTGGACCTCAACGTGGCGATGGACGGCCTTCATGACATGCAGGATTCGATTCGCGCCGTACCCGGGAACTTCGCGAAGACACTGAAGACACTCGAAGCCATCCAGCCGTGCCGCGAGCGCTTCCCGAAGTTCCGCGTCAACGTCAACACCGTGATCTGCGCGGAGAACTTTGCCCACATTCTCGAGATCGCCGAGTTCGTCAAGACGCAGTGCAAAGTGGATGGGCACTATTTCAACGTCATTCGGGGAAACGCCAAGGAGGAAGGCCTGAAGCGGATTCCCACGGCCGAGGTCCCGGCGCTTTACAAGGAACTGCGCAAAATTTATGCCTATTACGCGCCCAGCATTCTCCGCCGCCTGCAAGGCGTCGAGCATAGCGTCGGGAAGGCGTATTATGAGGGGACGCTTGCCCTGCACAACAAGATTCAGCTTCAAAACCTCGAAGGACCGCACCCGTGGCCCATGCCCTGCACCGCGAGCGAAACTTCCCTGGTGATTGATTACAATGGTGGCGTGCGGGCCTGCGAGCTGCGCGGCGGGCTGGGCAACCTGAGGGATTTTGGGTGCGACTTCGGGAAGTTCTGGCAAAGCTCCGCCCGCATCGGCGAGGCGCGCTCAATTGTGCACGATCAATGCTGGTGCACCCACGTCTGTTTTATTCATGATAGCCTCCGCCACTCCAGCAAGGCCATGCTCTACGACGTTCCTCTCGCCTACCTTCAGTCCAAGGCTTCCCAGTGGCTCGGATGAAAAACGCCCCGCTCGGCGGCGTTTCGGCTGACGCTACGGCAAGCTCGCGCGCAGCATTAGCACGTAAGCGTCTTCAAGCGGCTGCGAGTAGTAGTCCTTCCGGATGGAATGCAACGTAAATCCGGCGGAGTAATAAAGCTGAAGCGCAGCTTGGTTCGAAGGCCGCACTTCGAGAAAGACGCGGTGTGCTCCCGCTTGTTGAAGGCGCGCGCAGGATTCTGCCAGCAGCGCCCTGCCGGTTCCCAACCTTCGTCGCACTGGTTCGACCGCCAGATTCAGGATCTCCGCGTGTTCAAACAATCGGCGCATGGCCGAAAATCCGACCACGCAAACGGGAGAATCGTCCGGCTCTTCAGCCACCAGAATTAAGCCGCTGCTTTGCCGGTTGAGATGAAGATAGTCTTCTGCATTCCAGCTCTCGCCGGGAAGCGATTTAGCCTGTACGCCAAGAAGGCCGGGAAGGTCAGCGGGAACAAAGGGCCGTATGATCATCAGGCGACGGGTGTCAACATTCACGCCTCTCGTTGGCAAGGCACTGGGTCCGCTACAGCGCATTTTCGTTCCGAAGCCCGGTTTGGAGAAATGCCATCATAGCACGCACGGTCAACCGAGGGACGGGCGACCGTCGGAATCCGTGGCGCCACAATGGGCGGAATTGAGGGTGAAGAAGAACGTCGCGCCATTTCCCGGCTCGGCGTCAGCCCAGATGCGTCCG
>JBOGJT010000199.1:0-22324 GCA_050745065.1 Terriglobia bacterium | reverse complement strand
TACGCGCCAGTCACCAACCCGGATGCGCCACTGATCCTTGTAGCCTTTCAGTTTTTTGCATCCTGCGGGCCGTGGTGCAGAGCGCAGAGAGGTGGTAGCCACGGTCAGCGTATTTCTGACCGTGGGCTGTTCATTTGGGGACGAAGACCCACGGTCAATCAAAGTAGGATTGACCGTGGCTACCCGCTAGGGTCTTTTTGTTCCATTGCGGCCCTGCCACATGCCCGCTGGGTTAACGACGGGCACCACCGGCGGCTGTCAGCCGCCCGTTGTATGAGGTTGTTGTAATTCATTTGCCATTACGCACCTGTGTCCATGTCTATGTGGACTTGATAGTATTCCTTAAGTCGGTCGTTGATTAGCAGGAGATTTGGAATTGAAGTGTAGGGGATCATTTCTTCAGGGACATATTCAATCCATGATGGCAACTTATACTCGCTACGGTCATTCCAGGATGTACAAGCACGGCACTTCTTGAGGAGGTCAACCGCAGAGTCAATCAAGGCTTTGCGTTTTTGTCTAATTTCGCCTGACAGAGTTGGGTAGAAGTCAGTTTCAAATTGTCGTCGTTTTTTTTGATCAATAACACTTTCTATTGAGCATTACATAATATAGTTCCAATCTAGAACAACTCGGCCTGTTTCCAGAAGGCAGCCACCAGGGTCGGGCGACGACGCATCCGGCGCAGCGCTCGGCGCGCCGCGTCGCTCAGTTCTCCAAAGTTTTTGGGACAGAAATTGGGTAACTCATGTTGCTTCCAATGACTCCACAGGTATTCGACCGGATTCAGCTCCGGCGCATAGGCGGGAAGGCGTTCAACTTCCAGCCGTTTTCGATGTTCGGTCACGAAATCTTTCACCAATCGGCTACGGTGGGCCGTCAGACCGTCCCAGATCACCAGCAGCTTGCCCGGACGCTGTCGCAGCAGATGCTGCAGGAACGCCACGACCTGGGGACCTCCAATCGTGCCGGGGAACAAGCGAAAGTAGAAATTCCACCACGTCACCCCGGCGATCGCCGAAAGCAGGTTCCAGTTGAAGTGGTACTGCAGTACGGGCGTCTGCCCCTTCGGCGACCACGTCCGGCAGCGATGCGGCCGCTCGCTCAGTCCGCTTTCATCGACAAAGATGATGGTTTGGCCCCGTTTTTGGGCTTTTTTTTAAGTTCGGGCCATCGCTCCCGTTTCCATCGCCGGATGGCCGCTTCGTCGCGCTCCAGCGCCCGCCCCACCGGTCGCTGGCAACTCCACCGCAACTGGCGCAAAATCCGCCAGGCGTGCACGGTGGTGTATCGGACTCCGCACTCCTGCTCAATCAACTTCACGACCCGGCGGAGCGTCCACAAACCGGTCGCATACCCCACGGCCTCGGGTCCTCGCTTGAGCGCGACCTCAATCCGGCGCAGGCTGCTCGCTCCCAACTGCGCCTTGCGGCCCGCTCGCCCCGCTTGCTTCAAGCCGGGGCGCCCGAGCTTCGCTTCGAGTCGCCTCCAACGGTTCACCGACTGGCGTGCAACTCCAAGATGGCTCGCCACCTGGGACGAGCTCCATCCTTTCGACAATAAACGAACAGCTTGTAAGCGCCGCCTCGCTAAGCCTTTGAAATCGCGTTTGACTCCGGCTGGGTTTCCCATGCCCGGAATATACAATAAAAGCCTCACGAATGGAACTATATTATGTAATGCTCAATAGCATGCCGAGTGCGTTAAAGTAACCCTCAGGGTCTGCTTCATAGCCGCCGACCTTGTCAAGCTGTTTCTGTGCGTTTTTAATGTCGATGTCCATTACTTCGGGAAGGTGCTCGTAACCTCGCTCGTAGTCGTGTAGCGCATCATCGGTTATAACCTGCCGCAATAAGAGTTCGTCGCGTGTTACGGTTGGTCTATCACGAAATGGTATTACGAGATTATTCGGTGAATAAATTGAAAAAGCGATTTTCTCGAAAAGTCCGATCTCGTTCATGAGGTGGCTGATTTTTGATTCGTATGTTGCTATAGAAGCACAGATCAGAATGAAGTAATGCGTGAGAGAGTGAGAAAGCGCCTCAGCAAATTGACGTTTCACATTAGCTGCAAATCCATCCTAAGAAACATCGCGTCCACTTTTAATTTGGAACCCGAGTTTTTCTTTGTTGGCGAGAAGAATCAAATCTACGCCTCGTTCGTTCAGACTGTGTGTACGTTCTAAGCGGCAGTCTCCCAAAAAGTGGCGGTGTGAATTTAAGTAGCTGGTAAGATCAGAGACAAGAGCATCGTGACGCAGTCGCTCAAAGTACTTTGTATCCGGATCAGGTGATGATCCCCGGTTAAGTAAACACTGGACAATGCGTTGAACTCCCATAAGTCCAGACTTGCTTTTAATTTGAATTATAACAATGACTCAGATTAGTCCACACAATAATCCGGAAGCCTAGCGGGTGGCGCATACACCACGCATTTTGTGATGCGTGCGGTTCGAGGTTGCAGAATAGTATCATTGCTCGTCAGCGGCATTACTACGGATTGAATCACGCGCACTCCGTGACCGCCAGCACTTCCCGCCGCGCCGACCACATGAAATGCGTCAAGGTTTCCGCGCCACGATGTCAGCGCGGATGACGCCTATATACTCGTCGGCGGCTGCCAGAGCTTCTTCGGCGTCGTGATGCGAAACGAACCCGGCGTCATCGTACAGGACCAAATTCCGTTTGCGCCGGAGACGGTCGAAGATGGTAAGGAGACCAGCGTGCCTTTTGTCAATCCGGGCGCGAACGAATTCGATAATCGCGGCGTGATGACCAGGCTGGCTTCTAGCGCGGAACCCATGGCTGAACATAAACCCCAGAGATGCCTTGAGCATGGCTTCGTATGCTTGCTGAAGGCAGGCTTCCTCATCAAACGGGAGAATTTTGCGGGCCGAGGCGAGCTTCTTGTCCGCGCTCACAAGGAAGCGATCTATTTGTGCCCAGTCAACAATGTGGGGCTTGAGCTTTTTCACGTGAGCCTATGAGCGAAATGCGCTTATTCTGCCAGACATTTTGAAGGAAAGCATCCTTGCGTTCGTGGCGGTGCTTGAATTCGCGCCGTGTTAGAACCGTGTAGTTGATTTCGCGCCCGAGTTGCTTTTCAAGCTTTCGCGCAGCTTCCGCTAGGAGCCTTTCATCGGGGACGCCAATCACGATCATATCAATATCGCTCCCGGCATCTTGATGGTTGCGTGCGAACGAACCGTACAGATATGCCTCCTCGATTCCACCAATTTTCTCGATGGAATGCGTGATCAGGGGCAGAGCGCCGACGGTTTTCGCCACGATATTGCGCACCTCGTTAAACAAGGGATATTCGCGATTGAGTCGAAAATATTTTTGGCGGCCACTGACTTCTGACTGAAATAAACCCTCACGCTCCAAGCGCCCCAACTCTTTCGACAGGTTAGACGGATCGATACTCAGCCGGTCCGCCAAGTCCCGCAGATGATGACGCGCCGTCGGATTTGTGAAGTAATAGGCCAGCAGTCTTTGGCGCGCCTTGGAGCGAAGGTTAAGCATACGGTGTAATTCTACCACAAATGTGGTACGTTATGACTACAAATGGAGAATGGTTTACATCCGGCGCGTTCTGAGCCACGCTGAATGCGATGAGAAGGAGTGGCAACATCGGAGACACGCTCAAAGGGCTCGAATGGAGCGCAATAATGACGATCACTCTCAAACCCGAACAGGAACTTATCATTCGAGCGGAGATCGAGAGCGGTCGCTTCCGCAGCACCGAGGAGGTGCTCGATCACGCCTTGGCCGCATTGAAACAGAAACGGCACAGCCGCCAGGGCGGAACGCGGCGGAAGAACCTCGCGCAATTCCTGTTGGAGTCTCCGTTAGCTGGTGCAGAGTTGAACCTGGACAGGCAGAAGGACTACGGCCGCCCCGCTTAACATCAACCGGTGCGCACACGGTTGGCGGACTGCGAAAAGTGATTGAAGTCGTCGTTGACACGAATATTTTGGTTGCCGCCTTCCGATCGAGCCTCGGGGCCTCGTACCGCTTGCTCCAGACGCTTGAGCAGCAGCGGTGGCGGCCCGTTATTTCACCGGCTCTCGCGTTCGAATACGAGGCGGTGCTGAAACGAAACCTGCCGGAAATGGGCTTGACATTGCAGGATATTGACGATTTCCTTGAGTATCTTTGCAGTCGGTCCAAGCTGGTGTAAATCTATTTTCGGCGGCGGCCCGTATTGCGTGACCCGGATGATGATCGTATTCTGGAGTTAGCGGTGCGAGCGCAGGCGGCAAGAAAGGCAAAGTTGTACTCTGCTCCTGAGGATTACAGAATCTCGCCCTTTTATTTTCAACAAAAAAACAGATGCTTCGCTACGCTCAGCATGACAGATGCGGATTTTTTCACAGCTTCTGAGCGCCGAAAAGCCGGCGGCCGCCGCCGCAACATTTGGCGCCTCTTTAATATGTAATCCTCATTAATGCCGTTGCACACCTTCGCAGCTTTGCGCCTTTGTGTGAGGCTACTTTTTCAGCTCAATTTTTTCAAACGTTCGCGGGAACAGCTTGGTCAGCCGGCTGCCTCGTCAGGATAAACTGCGTTAGCTCGGTGTGACCGGGTGGACAGATTATTGTAGGGGCGTGCTTGAGGCGGAGGCACTTGACGTAGTGCTGAAGCGGATCACGAAAGTCTGGTCGGCAAAATAGTAGCCGTTGCCGGTGACGCCGTGCTGGATGGGATTAGCGTTCACGGTGAAAGCCTGGTACTGTCCTTGCGGGTCGGGCGATCCCGCGTTATAGACGTAATTGTATCCACTCTTCGTACCCGAAGCCAGCGAGCTATCGAGCAATCCTGCGGCTGACGGAGTGGGCGCACCACTTCCTGCCGGCGGTCCCATCACGGCGAGAGAGCTGGCAAAACCCTGGTTATACATGGCAACGTAAGTAACCTCGGACGAGGTGATGCCCCGACAGCTTGCCACTGCGGAGGCCTGGTTGGCGGCCATCCGGCTTTGAAGAAGGTTCGGGACGGCAATCGCCGCAATAATCAGGATGATGGCAACAACAATCAAGAGCTCAATCAGCGAAAATCCGGTATTCGTCGCCTTCATGTTGATTCACTCCCTGCCGGTCTTTCCAGGCCGTGCGTCGTCTAGGCTTGAGTGCACGCCGCGTGCCAACCGGCGTCGCTCGGGAGGCGGGCTGCAACCGGTTAGCCCGGCGGGAGTTAATCGCAGCAGCCAGCGTGGGCGGAAGCCGCATCCACGTTAACCTCGCATAATGAATGACCGCCGCCGTCAATCCCCGCGCCGCATTCCGTCACACCAACGCTTGCTTGAATTCATGATTGTCGCGGTGGGATAATGCGTGCGGCGATTTGGGGCATCCATTCTCATGATTCAGCGGCTCGTATCAAGCCGCATCCGCACGAGGTCTCGATGAATATGCGCAAACTTATCACTTTAGCCGTGTTCTCCGTGCTGCTGGCTTGGTCAGGCTATGCACAGCAGCCGGCGGGTCCTCAGCCGGCTCCATTGCCTCCGCCTGTCGTGGCGCCGGCGGACCGGCCTTACGCGGGCACGATCCAGCTCGCGGTGGACGCTGCCGATGCGTCGCATCGGGTGATCAGCGCGGAGGAGACGATTCCCGTCGCGCCGGGCGACCTGACGCTGCTCTATCCAGAATGGATTCCCGGCAATCACTCGCCAACGGGGCCCATGGCCGAGTTTTCAGGCCTTCGCGTGACGGCATACGGCCACCCGATTCCCTGGGTGCGCGACCGCGTCAACATGTTTGCCTTCCACATTCGCGTTCCGGCAAACGTGCGGGAGATTGAAGTGCATTTCCAGCATCTCGCGCCCGTCCGGGGAGACGAGGGCCGCATTACCTTCTCGTCGAAGATGATCGACCTTTCCTGGAACACGGTGGTGCTTTACCCGGCAGGCTATTTCTCGCGCGACATCGCGCTTGTGCCCAGCATTCGCTTGCCGCATGGCTGGCACTTTGCTACGGCGCTCGAGGTGGCGTCGCAGACGGGAAACCTGGTCGTGTTCCACAAAACGACTCTCAACACGCTGGTCGATTCGCCGCTCTATGCGGGCGTCAATTATGAGCGCGAAGATCTCTCCACCGGCCCCGGCAACCGTGTTTTTCTTGACGTTTTCGCCGATTCAGCCAACGACTTGAAGATCACGCCCGAAGAACTCAAGCTTCACCGCAACCTGGTGAAGCAAGAAGCCGATCTCTTCCGCTCGCATCACTACAGCCACTACGACTTTTTGTTTTCCCTGAGCGACACGCTGGGATTTGAAGGCCTCGAACACCACCAATCGAGCGAGGACAGCACGAGTGCGAATTATTTTACGGATTGGAAGTCCGGCGTGTTTAATCGCGACCTGCTCGCGCACGAATACACGCATTCATGGAACGGGAAGTTCCGCCGTCCTGCCGATTTGTGGACGCCGAACTTCAACGTGCCCATGCAAGACGATCTGCTTTGGGTTTACGAGGGCCTCACGCAGTATTACGGCTACGTGCTCACGGCGCGGTCCGGCTTGCTAAGTGCGGCCCAGACCCGCGACCTCATCGCGATGATTGCCGCGAACTTCGACGTTAGCGCAGGCAGACGATGGCGGCCGCTCATCGATACCACGAATCAGCCCATTATCTCCGAGCGGCGTCCCGTAAGCTGGCCGAGCTGGCTGCGCGATGAAGACTATTACATGGAAGGTCTGCTGATCTGGCTCGATGCCGATACGAAGATCCGCGAGCTGAGCCGCGGCCAGAAATCCCTCGACGATTTTGCGCGGCTCTTTTACGGAATCGACAACGGCAGCTACGTCACCCAGACTTACACGTTGCATGGCATCGTCGCGGCGTTGAATAAAGTTCAGTCGTATGACTGGACAAGCTTTTTGCGCAAGCGTGTTTATGAACTGGCACCGCACACGCCGGAAGGCGGCATTACGCGCGGGGGCTACCTGCTGGCGTATAGCGACACACCACCGCCCTGGCTCAAACACTCGTACCCGCCGCACTCCTACGTGAGCTTTGCGACGTCGCTGGGTTTTTCCGTTCAGGCGAACGGCAGCGTTGGAAATGTCTGGTGGGGCTCCCCCGCCTTCAAGTCGGGAATGACGCCCGACATGCACCTCGAAGCCGTGAACGGGCAGGCCTTTACGCTCGACGTGCTTCGCGACGCCATCAAAATCGCGGAAAAAAATACCGCCCCGCTCAAGCTGCTGCTGAAGAGAGGGAAAGCGTTTCAGACGATAGAAATCAATTATCACCAAGGGTTGAGATATCCCAAGCTCTCGCGTGCGCCAAAAACACCGGACCGGTTGGACACGATATTGGCGCCTCAGTGACCGAGCTTTCTCAGCCGTGCGCCGTGGGCTGGCGAATTTTCTTGACACCGGATGCGGCAGTGCAGTTAAGATAGTTGTGGTTTTGAGGGCGTTCGGCGGCGCTTCGATCTTCCGAGCCGCCGGCCGTGACGCTCAACATGAGGAAAGGAACTATGAGCGAAATCAGCGAAGTTGGCGAAAAGGAGCCTCCGGATAGTTGGAGCGCTCAGCCGCCTCCATAGAAGCGATGCGTGTGATTTAGAGACCCTCCACTTGAATCCTCATCCGGTCTTGCCTCACTCCATCCTTCATGGAAGCTTCATCATCGGAGTTCGAGGCGCCATCCAAATCGGTTTTGCGCCCCAACGTTAGTTCAAGCTTATCCTGCTTTAACGGTAGCGATATCTGCGCGCGTCTTTGGGCGAAGGCGCTGGCGTCGTGGTCCGGAGAGGCTCGCCTGCTTCGGACTCCTTGAGCGTATCCAAGCCATTCCTGAAGCCTGTGTTGACAGAAGCTGCGGGCGGCCCTCTGATTCCATCCATCCGTCCGCCCCATTCTCGCCTCCGGTTTCGCGGGAAATGTCATGCCTCCCGTCAAAGCCATCCATGAAATTGCCGCGAGGGGCCGCGTGGTTCACGGCACGTGGCGCCGAAACGTGCTCACCTTTCTGATGGTCGCCGGGCCAGGCCTGATCGTGATGGAGGCGGATAACGACGCGGGCGCCGTCTCCACCTACATACAGGCGGGCGCGCAGTACGGCACGCACCTGCTTTGGCTGCTCCTGCTGCTCTTGCCCATTATTTATTTCACCCAGGAAATGGTGGCACGGCTCGGCATCGCGACAGGACAAGGCCACGCCGCGATGATTTACACCCGGTTTGGCAAGTGGTGGGGAAGGTTCTCGCTGGCGGACCTGCTGGTGGTTAACTTCCTCACCCTGATGACGGAGTTTGCCGCCATCGACCTGGCGATGAGCGAACTCGGCGTCGCGCCATGGATCGCGGTGCCTGTGGCCGCGATCGGGCTCATTCTTCTGGTCTTTTCTGGTGGCTACCTGCGCTGGGAGCGCATCACGATTGTCCTGTGCCTTCTCGACGTCACCTGGATAGGCATGGCCGTCTTCGTTCATCCGCATTGGGCCGAGGTTGCGCGCCGCGCGGTGCTTCCTTCCATGCCGTCCGGAGGGCTTACAGGTGACGTGGTATTTCTGGCCATTGCGATCGTCGGGACCACCATTGCCCCCTGGCAGTTATTTTTTCAGCAGAGCTGCGTGGCGGAGAAGCGCCTGAGGTTTTCCGATCTGAAGTGGGAGCGGCTGGACACGTTCGCTGGCGCGTGCTTCACCATTATTGTGGCGGCCTCGATGATGATTGTCGGCGGCCTCGCCTACCGGCATCACCTGCCGTTCCGCGACCCGGCGCAGCTCGCCGCGACAATGGTGCCGTTCGCCGGAAAGGCAGTGCGCGACCTGGTCCTGCTTCTGATGCTGAACGCGTCGGTGCTGGGGGCGGCGGCGATCTCGCTTTCGAGCGCCTGGGCCTATGGCGAAGTGAAGCGGTGGCCGCACTCACTGCACAAGAAGGTGCGCGACGCGCCGGGCTTTTATGCGGTCTACGCCGTGGGGATTTTCGCCGCGGCCGGATTGGTTTTGATCCCACGCGCGCCGCTGCAACTGGTGATTGTGGGCGTGCAGGTGCTGGCCGGGCTGATGCTGCCCTCCGCCATCATTTTTTTACAGCTTCTGCTCAACGACCGCGAGCTGTTAGGCGACCGGTTTGCGAACAGGACGTGGAATAACTGGGTGAACTGGATTATTATCACGCTCCTCTTTGCCCTGTCACTGCTTTTGGCGCTTCAGGTGGCCACACCGCGACTCTTTACGCGGTTGTGATGGATAACGGATAGTTGATACCGCGCCAGCGCACCCTCGGGCTTTCTTACGAAATCTTGCGGTGGGTACGCCGTACGAGTGAAAGCTGTCGTTCCGGATAAGTAACCTACATAAGGAGGTACGCGCCGTGGCAACGATTCCGAAGAATCTGGAATATTTCGAGGTCATTCATCCCATGCTTGACGCTCCGGAGGCAAAGTGCAATCCGGATCTGCTTGGTCCTATGAAAATGAGCCGAAGTGTGAAGGTGTCGCTTCTGGTTCTGCGGGCCTACCTGATCTCAATGGCCTTGCTGCTTCTTTTTCACGTGCTAGGTCTTGCGGGTGCGCTATAAAGGAGATCAGGACAAGCGTGAACCTTTTCTTCACACAAGCCGTGCGGTGGCCGCGGCGCGATGCATTCTCCAGTATCGGCGGCCCGAACTCTCAGGCCCTGCGGAGGCCGCGGCGTGTTTACGGCAAGCTCGCGCACGCCGGTTCTGTCCTCAAGTTTTTTGGACCCTTTCAGTCTGAGCGCGATGAAGTAACCGCTTTCCCCCGGTTTTACAAGCAGACACTTCGCGGAGTTTATCCGGAGCGAAATACGGAGATTCTTCGATCCGCTCAGAATGGCGAGCGAAGGGCTCGGCATGAAATTTCACTGGGTTGCGGCCCTACCGTGCTGCGCAACACGATTCCCGCGCCCTTACTGTTGCTGGCATTGCTACTCATATCCTTGCCAGCCTGCGCGCAAACGTCCGGCGGCGGGCAGACCACTTCTGAGGGGAGCGCCAACAGCGGCACGGACACCACTATTTTCAGTCACCCCTCCGGGCGGTTCTGGCTCTCCGGACAAATGAATTTCATTTCGCAATCGAGCGGCTCGTTCCCCGCGGCTTATAATGGGCCGAACAGCTTCGGGCCGGAGGCGCAAACCGCCACGTCCCGTGTTCTCACGCTTTACACTGGGCTGGAATTGAACGATGGTTTCCAGATCATCGCCGATATCGAAAGCGCGGGCGGCCATGGGCTGAGCGCGGGCGCGGGACTGGGCGGCTTTCCGGACCTCGATATTGTACGCACGCCCGACCTTGGCCAGACGCCGTACCTGGCCCGCTTCCTGGTGGAGAAAACGATCGCGTTGGGTGGTGGAAGCGAATCGAATGACCGGAGCTTCCTATCGCTCTCCAATTCCATGCCCGAGCGGCGGCTTGAAATCTGGCTGGGGAAATTCAGCACCGTAGATTTTTTCGATGTGAACCCGGTGGGTAGTGACAGCCACCTCCAGTTCCTGAACTGGGCGGTGGACAATAACGCCGCCTATGACTACGCGGCCAACACGCGCGGCTATACGTGGGGCGCGGTGATGCAATTCTACGACCGCTATTGGGCGTTGCGTTTTGGCGAGGCCATGATGCCGAAGGTGGCAAACGGAGAAAACCTTGACGCCGATATCGCCCGCGCGCACTCGGAAAACCTGGAGCTTGAGCTTAATCCCTCCTTGATACGGCATCGCGCAACGTCCGTGCGCTTGCTTTGGTACGTCAACCACGCTGACATGGGAAACTACCGCGACGCCATTGATGGCTTTCTTTCCGGCCAAAGCAGCGTGCCCGACGTTACGCTCTCACGCCGTCAAGGCCGGGTGAAGTACGGCTTCGGCGTTAACGTCTACCAGGAGCTGGGCGACGGCGCGCGCCTGTATGGGCGCTGGGGCTGGAACGACGGCCGCAATGAATCGTTTGTCTACACGGAGGTGGATCGCACCGTTTCTTTCGGCGGGGACTTGGCCGGGTCAGACTGGCATCGCAGCTTTGACAAGCTGGGCGCTGCGTTTGTCGTGGATGGGATTTCCGGCGATCATCGCCGATACCTCGCGTTGGGCGGCGAGGGATTTATACTCGGCGACGAGGGCTGAGCTACGGGCTGGAACAGATTTTCGAGACCTACTACACCTTCCACGTATGGCGCGGCGTCTTTGGCGCGGTGGATCTCCAGCACATCGCAAACCCCGGCTACAATCGCGCGCGCGGTCCGGTGCTCGTGCCCTCCCTCCGGCTGCACGTAGACTTTTGACGACCGAAGCAGCGCCCCCCCTACACGGCTGTCCACACGGACATAAGTCTGCGACACCTTGGTGTTGTACCGGCGGCCTCTGGCCGCCGGTCGTTACTTCCAAAAACCGGCGGCCAGAGGCCGCCGCTACACCTTCGTGCACGCCAGCCTACTGGCGATGATCCAGCGAAATCGCATCGAGCTGCATAAATTCCTGAACGAGCGGGTCCGGGCACGCATCCATCTCGCCCATGGGTCCAAAGTAGGCGGCTCGTCCGCTGTCGAGGAATACCACGCGGTCCGCCAGCTTGCGCGCCAATCGCATGTCGTGAGTGACGACGACGGCGGTGAGCCCGCGCCGCTGCTTCAACCTCAGAATCAGATCACCTACCGTTGTGGCCATCAGCGGATCGACCATCGTGGTAGGTTCGTCGTAGAGAATCGCCTCGGGCGAAGCGGCCAAGGCCCGCGCGATGGCCACCGCCCGCTTCATCCCGGTGCTCAGACCGGAAGGCATCTCATCCTGGATTCCGTCCAGATCCACGAGCCCCAGCAACTGATCTACGCGCGCCTGGATGGTGTCTTCGTCACAGTTGCTGTGCTCGAGAAGCGCGCGCTCGCGTACCGGATAGGCCACGTTCTCCCCAGCCGTCAGCGAATCAAAAAGCGCGCCTGATTGAAATACCATCGTCACCTTTCTGCGCATTTCCTGAAGCTCGGGCTCCGTCATCTTCACCACGTCCCGCCCGTCGACGTAGATTTCGCCTCCATCTGGCTTCAAAAACCCCAGGATGAGCTTAAGTGTGACGCTTTTGCCCACACCGCTCCGGCCAAGCACGCCCACCGTTTCGCCTCGCCGGACGTCAAAGCTGACGTCTTCGAGTACCGGCTGGGCGCCGAAGGCCTTTTGAACGTGGATAAATTGAATGTAAGGCTCGTTATTGTTCACGATGCGTTTCCCGCGAAGCGGCAAAAAGGCGCATGATTCGCAAGCGGGCCGGATATTCGTGTTAAACTTCTGATTTAGCGCGGATTATTCTTGCACCGAGTGCAATTGCCAGCCGGGACTTCTCACCAACTGGGTGGCTGTAATAAGAGGGCAGGGTTGAAACCCCACCCTCCCACAGCCGCGGTCCTGGGGTGGTGAGAGATCTGGGATGGGCGGTCGGGGTTTTATCTTCGCCGAAAGAGCCCATTTTCCAAAACTAAATTATGGGTGCACTCTAGCGGCAGGCTAGAACCGAGTCTTCCAGATTGCCCACTCAAACTTCGCGACTCCACCAATCTAACACATTGCGAAGGGACAGTGCCGGAGTGCCGGCCCGAGATGGAACAGCGCCGCATGAGCGAGATCACTCCCGATAACACCAAAATCGCCGTTCTCGGACTGGGGCACATTGGTTTGCCCACCGCTTTGGGACTGGCCGAGATCGGCTGGAATGTGATTGGCGCCGACCAGTCGGCGGACCTGGTGAAGTCGCTAGTTGCGGGAATTGTTCCGTTTTACGAACCCGGCGTGGAGTCACTTCTGCAGAAGCACTTGGCGACGGGCCGCTTCAGACCTGTACAGGAGGTTGCGGTCGCAGTCGCTTCGGCTTCGGTCATCTTCGTTTGCGTCGGGACGCCGCAGGGGAGGGATGGCGCTGCGGACCTGCGCCAAGTGGAAGCGGCGGCGCGTACCATCGCGCAGAATTTGCACGGTTATAAGCTAATCGTCGAAAAGAGCACGGTGCCTGCGCTCACCGCCGCGTGGATTAGCGAAAGCGTGGAACGCTTCGCGCATGCGCGTACCGACGGCTCCGGCAACGCACCGAGACCTTCACAGCTTTCCAGGATCAACTTTGATGTGGCCTCGAATCCGGAGTTTCTCCAGGAAGGCAAGGCCCTTGAGAACTTCTTTTCCCCGGACCGGATCGTCCTGGGCACGGGAAGTGCGCGAGCGCGGCAGATCCTCGAAGCCATTTACCGGCCGCTCGGCCGCCCGATGGTCGTCACAACGCCCGCCACCGCGGAGTTGATCAAGCATGCCGCCAACGCCTTTCTGGCGGTGAAGCTCTCCTTTATCAACATGGTCTCGGACATTTGCGATACGATCGGCGCCGACGTGGACGATGTGGCCCGCGCCATCGGCCTGGATTCCCGCATCGGCCCAGGCTTTCTGCGTGCGGGGTTAGGTTTTGGAGGGCCTTGCCTTCCCAAGGACCTCAGGGCGTTTATCCATCTCGCCGAGGAGGTGGGCGTGGAGGCGCCGCTTTTACAGGCGGCCGAGCAAATCAACCAGCGCCGCGCTGAGGTTTTTTTGGGGAAGGTGCGGAGGGCGCTGCGGGTGGTGCCGGGAAAGACGCTTGCCATCCTGGGATTGGCCTTCAAGCCGGAGACGGACGATCTTCGCGAGGCGCCGAGCCTTCGCATCATCGAAGCGCTCTCGAACGAAGGGGCGTCTTTGCGCCTTTACGATCCGCAGGCCATGGCGGCCGCGAAGTTCTTGATTCCGGAAGAATCGGGCCAGACCACCTATTGTTCTTCTCCTTACGAGGCGGCGCGCGGTGCCCACGCTCTGCTGATTCTTACCGAATGGGCCGAGTTTCAGAAACTTGACCTGCGTACAATGGGCGCGGCAATGGAAACGCCCATCCTGATCGACGGAAGGAATATCTACAGCCCGCCCGCCGCCCGCCAGGCGGGGTTCGAGTACCACTGCATGGGCCGCGATGCGGATCCGCGTGACTCGCTCGAAACTGGCCATCAGAACTCGCCGCGGAACCGCGCCGCTCGCGCGAAAAGCTAAAAGCCCCACGCTGTCGTCACTCAGAGCAACCCGCATCCGCAGAACGTAAGCGTAGCCGGGCAAAATCGCCCTTTTCGTCAAACGAGCCGATTCCGATCTGGCCGCACTTGAACGTGTGGTCGATCACGCTAAACAAAGGGTGCGCTTTTCCGTCCATAAACACCTGGATCAGGCCTGACCGCGCGTTGCGCACCAAGCGCACCGTGTGCCAGGAGTAGTCGGGCAGCGCGGGCGCCGCATGAACTCCCGCAATGCGGCGGCGAGGCGCGCCATCGACCAGAAAAATGCCGTTGTGGACGGGTTGGGCTTCTCCCGGGTCGCGCGACAGGTGCGCGTAATAGAAGTGCAGCGTGTCAACGTAATTGAACACGACAATGATGGATCCCTGTTGGCGGCGCACGCGCGCCGTCAGATCGAAGCTGCCCACGCGCACGTTCTTGAGCCGCGCGAATTGCAACGGACGGCGTGGCACGCCAGCGCCCCGGGCGCGCACCATGTGGAGGTAGTGAAAACCGTCCTCTGCCGCGATCACCCAGTCCTCGGGATAGGGCATTTGCCATCGATGCAGCGTGCCGGGCTCAAAATTCTCTTGGAGGACAAGAAGGTGGTGATTCGGATGGGCCCGCAGACGCCACGGCAGCGCCAGACACGCGCTTGTCACCAGCGCCACGCACGCGGCACCCATGACGGCGGACGGCCAACGCGAGTTGAATTTAACGGACATCGATTCGCCTCCGAGTTCCCTGGCCGCGTTAAGTTTGTGGGACAGGCTTCCGCGCCATCAGGACTTCCCGGTGGAACGCATCGCATCCGATACAAACGTTCTGATAAATACGTCCGCTCGGGAAAGCCATTTTCGATTTCTCCAGAAACTTTTCCACGCTCCACCCGCTCGAAATACCCATGCGCTCTGGATGGCCCATGGAAATCGCTTCATAGACCGGATTGCCGGCGAGACGGTCGAGAATGACTTCGAGCCGCTCGTTGAGCAGGTTGCCGATAGCGAGCTGGGTTTTCATGCAGCACGGATAGACGTTTCCGTTGGGTTCGATCGAGACTTCTGACCCGCTGTGCCGGTACTCTAGGAACTTCAACCCTCCCGACCAGCCGTTACAAAAATTATCTGTCAGGCCAGCCGTGGAGAGTTCGTTGGCTTGGGCTCTCCCGCGCGGCCAGATCTTGCCAATCCAGGAATCGGGAGTGGCGCCGAAGAAGCTGAAGTATCGGTTCCGATCGCTGCCGTAATTCGCGCGGTTCGGCGCGGCAGGAAGCGGCGACATGCCATGATCCATAAACATGGCCGTGAGCTTTTCCCGGAGGGCATCGCGCGCCGATTCCTCTTCAAGTCCGGCATGGAAGGCGTCGATGCCGGAGACGGAAATGACGTGGACCTGCCGGTCGAGCAGCTCCCCCAGGATATTCCGGGTTAGCACGTCGCCCGTCGTCTGCACGACCAAGTGAACGCTCCCCGCGTTGGCGTACTTCCGGCCGAGCGCGTCGAGGGCCGGATACAAGACGGATTCCCGGACCGGATCGAGCAAAATCTCTCCGCCCGCCAATATGATCCGGCCTGGCTTCTCGCGGAGGCCGTCCTCAATATCAAGGTACGTCATCCGGGCCGGGAAGTTTTCAATGATGCGGCGGAAGTTCGAGCGGGATTCACCAACGATTTTATTCCGCTCCGCCCCATAATACGGATGAAACCGGTCTTCGTAGCAGTGTTTGCACTGCCGGTGGCAGAGGAACGTCATTACGTAGTAGATGGATTCCATTGAGTCGTGGTTCCCCCGGCGGCGCCCCCCGCGCTCGCAGTACCTCTGACGTGCCTTGCATGGCCGGAAGCGCAGGCCGATTTGCTTCCTGGAACGCTGGTGCGGAGGGCGGGAATCGAACCCGCACAGCCCTTGCGAGCCGAGGGATTTTAAGTCCCTTGCGTCTACCAGTTCCGCCACCCCCGCGAACAAATGAGCTCGATCAGACCACAGGGAACGCGAGTCAATGAGAGTTTATCACGGCGCGCCCCTATGGCTTGAATGGAGAGCCGGTAAGCCTGTGGGTGTGGGGCGCCGCGGCGGGCGTGTCGCGGCATTGGTGGCGGTGGAAGACGATTTATAGCCGCGCTCACGATGAAGAGGCGTAGTAGCCCTGCCGCGCCTGAACCCGGTAGTCCTTGTTGATGGTGCGAACGCGGAGCCTGTGGTAGTCGCCATTGCGTTGGCGAGGGGTGGGCGAGAAGCCGAGCAAGTATTGCGTTCTTAATTGGCGGGCAATTTCCTCAAAGGCGGCGGCGGTGTCCTGCTTGCGACCCACGCGGATGAGCTCGCCGCCCGTTTCTTGCGAAAGCTTCTTGAGGACCGAGCCGCCGATGTATCCGCCGCCGTACACCGCATAATGCCCGTACATCGACCGGTCCACGATATCGATCGAGTAGATCATCACGTCCGCCTTTTGCGCTGCCTTAATCGCGGAATCCAGTGTCTCTTTGCTTCCCTCATCCTGGCCGTCGGTCAGCAGGATGAGCACCTTCCGTCCGGTCTGGTTTGCCATCAATTGCCGGGAACACGCCAGCCAGACCGCGTCGTAAAGGTGGGTGTAACCCTGTTGAGCGGATGGGAACGTGCTGGGCAGCGGCGCTTGCACCCCCGCGTTGATCTCGGTTTCGCCGATCGCCTGCACGAGGCTCGGGACACTCGGGGTGAAATCCTGCAGCAGCTCCACCGTCAAGTCAAAGTGGAGTACGAACGCCAGGTCCTTGGGGCGCATCACCTCCCGCAGAAAGGACGTCGCCTGCGCCTGCTCGATCGGAAGAACGCGCGCCTGGCTGGGGCTGGTGTCCACCATGATGCCCAGCGTCAACGGAGTGTCCGTCGCGCGGGAGAAGTAGGTGATCGGTTGGGGCACGCCGTCATCGGTGAGTTCGAAATCATTCTTGGTCAGGTCCGGGATCACCGATCCGTGTTTGCCGGTGACCACGGCGTAGACGTTCACCACTTCGGTTTGAACCTTCAGCACCGGAGGCCGCTCCTGCCGGCCGGCAGATTGATCTCGCGATTGTGAACGGGCCGTGCTTGCCAACAGCACCGCGCAGCACAGCGCCGCGCACCGGAGCGGCAATCCTGTCCTCCGCTTTGGAAGAAAATAAAGTGAGAGCGCTTCAGGCGGCGCGGTGTGCAACATGACACCTTTCTGGATGCCGTCCGATTCTCCCGAGTTGCACGCCGCACGCTGTCTACGCGGGTTCGCGAACGCTCGATCTCGAAACTTCCGCCGGGAAAATCCCATTTCGAACTTCGCGCGTGAATGAATTCTTAAAAAAATAGCGCGCGACTTTCACTTTCCTCTTGACAAGATGATGAGCAATCACTATACATGGTGATGAATACGCGCTCCGCCAGTTCTGCTGGCGGAAATTTCTGATTCACTTGAGAGGAGAATTAAATGCCAGCAAAGAAGAAGGCAAAAGCAAAGAAAAAGAAGTAAGCACCTTCAGAAAAACTGAAGTACGGACTCGGGGATGCAGCGATGCATCCCCGAAGTTTTTTCAGCGGATAAGTCTCCGCAGACCGTGGCGCGCCGGCGGGATGTTATGGAAAGAGGCGCAACCCTGGCCGTGAATCCTGGCTCTCGATAGTCCAGATTCACGATTTCAGACTCCCAATTTCCCCGGGTAGCGCACACAGCGCAACGCGCGCGACGTACGCGCCGGCCAGCGCAACGGATCTCTTCCGATGGGTCGGCGCTACGCTCGGCGGTTTACCGCACTTTCGCGATCCCGCCTTGCGCGCCGCGGACCGCCCCTTGCGAATTCGCGCTGATTTGGGAGGGTCTTTAACGCCGTGTTTGCGGCCATCGCTGCGTTCCGATTAGAATGATCGTTCCCCAGGAGCGGAGCGTCGAGCTTGTCCCATCTGGAAATCCTGATCGGCGAATTAGGGCGTTTGCTCAGCCATTACGGCGGCTGGGGGCTTTTTGCCATCTCCTACCTCGATTCCTCATTCCTTGCCTTCCCTTTCATCAACGATCTTTTGCTGATCAAGCTCGCCAGCGCGCAACCGCATAAAGCCGTCCTTTTTTCCTTCCAGTGCACGGCGGGATCGGTTCTCGGCGCGCTCACGATTTATTTCATCACCCGCCAAGGCAGGAGGCTGTTTTCGCGCCGCGCTTCTAAAAAGGAAAAAACCCGCATCCGCCATTGGATCGAGCAGAATGACTTTTTATCCATTCTGATCGCGTCTCTGTTGCCGCCGCCGGCGCCCTTCAAAGTCTTCGCGGTTATGGCCGGGGCCCTTCAGATCAGTTTGGTGCGCTTCACCGTGGCTCTGGTGATCGGCCGCGGGATCCGCTTTGCCTTTGAAGCGTGGCTGGGTGTTTACTATGGCGCTGCGGCGCAAGAGTATCTGCGGAAGAACTTCGAGTGGCTTTCGGTCGTCCTGATTGCCGTGATCGTCGCCGGCGCGTTGATTTACCGTTATTACAAGCGGTTTTTCGCCGGACCTGGCGACTGAGGAAACCTACGGGATAGGCCAACACGCAAGAAGCCCAGTCTTTTCAGGTCTTCCCGAATTGCGCTTCTATCGGCAAAGCTAAGGCGGATTCGTCAGCCCAGGGCACGACTGTGGCCGGAGGGCCGGTGAGAAGTCCGGGCTAATGACAACACTGTTCACCTAGGCAGCGTCTTGCCATGGCGCGAAAGAAGTAAGTACCTGTCATTCTGAGCGGAGCGAAGAATCTGCATCTAAATCACACGGGAAAAGCAGGTTCTTCGCTGCGCTCAGAATGGCATGTGGCTAAAATCTTCGCACGCGGCGAAAAGTCCGCTAAGTGAGCAGTGTTGGGGCTAATGAACCGGTTCGGGCATTCTGAATGTGAAGGTCTGACGGATCACGCGCAGGGACTTGTTCAGGTCAATCTCCAGGACAAAATTCCACCGTTTAGAGTCCGGTGAGGCAAACCTTAGATCGCGCATAAAGACCCGGTGGTTATCTTCTTGGTCGAACACCACGGCGTAGGGGAACCTCGCAAAGTTGAGGAACATCTTCACGGCGGCGGTCCTTTGCGCCACCGACAACGCGGGCGACGATTCGGGTTTGTGCAGCGCCCCGACGTCTTCCAGGCTTAGATTGGGAGCCAGCGCATCGACGTCGAGAAGGGTGTAGGCGTCTTCGGTCTCTGCGACCCCGGTCCACTCGAACGGGTTGAGAGCGTGAGGGAATGCGCCGAGACCGGCGGCGTTTTCTTCCCCATACATGCGCGCGCTCAACAGGCCCAACGCCCGTTGATGAGAGACGCTCCGCAGTCCCCAGAGCGCCACCATTGCGCACAGGGCAAAGATCGCTCCGTTGCGCGCCGCGGGGGACCGGCCTTTCTTCGCTCCCACCTCCTCCGAGGCCAAACGTAAAACGGCGGGCACGCAGAGGCCCAGGAGCAGGAAAAGCAGCAGCCAGGGTCCGATAATTGGCATGATATCCAGGGCGTACCAGCGACCGCTGAAGGGGAGAAAAGGCCGGATGCCGTACGAATTGGTGAAATCCATCAGAACGTGAAGCGCTGTGCCTGCCCAGCAAACGAAGAAGAGCCACTTCAGGCTGAGCGGAGGTGCGCCTTTTTTGGGAGCGGCCCGGAGGCCCGGAATATAAAGAATAAAGGCAAGCGCGGCCGCGAGGACGGTAAGCCCGATCAGGGAGTGCGTGATACCGCGATGAAATTTAAGATAGGTAAGGCTGCCGCCCGCCGCGGTCACAATATCAATGTCCGGGAGGTTTGAGGCCACGATCAGGGCCAGCATGGCGAAGCGCGTCTTGCGTTTCAGGCCCGCCTGGGCCAGCGCGATCCCGGCCAGTGTGTGCGTGAGGTTATCCATTGTAGTCTCCCGCGCGATTATACCGGAAGTGGCACATTTAGAAATTGGAAATTACGAACTGGAAAATGGGAAGAGATAGCGGTGAAACCTGATAGAATTTGAAATTCACCAACTTATCGAAGGAGCGAACAATTGGCAGCGATTGATCTGATTGTAGGACGGGAAGTTCTGGATTCACGCGGCAACCCCACGGTTGAAGCGGATGTGCATCTGCGCGACGGCGCTTTCGGCAGGGCTGCGGTCCCGTCGGGCGCGTCGACCGGCGAGCACGAAGCCATCGAGCTGCGCGACGGCGACAAGCAGAGGTATCAGGGTAAAGGGGTGCTCAACGCGGTGGAAAACATCAATAACATGATCGCCCGTGAACTGGGCGGCCAGGACGCGAGCGAGCAATCCGCCATCGACCAGTTATTAATTGACCTCGATGGAACGGCGAACAAAAATAAGCTGGGGGCGAACGCCATCCTTGCGGTTTCAATGGCCGTGTGCCGCGCGGCAGCGCAGTCGGCGCGCGTGCCGCTTTACCGCTACCTTGGCGGACTGCAAGCGCGGCGCTTACCGGTCCCCATGATGAACATCCTGAACGGAGGCGCGCACGCCGACAACACCGTGGACTTTCAGGAGTTCATGATCATGCCCACCGGAGCTGAGAGTTTTTCGCACGCGCTGCGGATGGGCGTCGAGACGTTTCACGCGCTCAAGAAAGTCCTGAAAGAGAAAGGCTACCAAACGGCCGTTGGGGACGAAGGCGGCTTCGCGCCAAGCCTGAAGTCGAACGACGAGGCGGTTGAATTGATTTTGGACGCCATCGAGGCGGCGGGTTATTCGGCCGGCCATGATATCTCGATTGCTTTGGATCCGGCGTCGAGCGAGATGTATAGCGGCGGCAAATATGTTTTCTTCAAGTCCGACCAGTCCAAGAGGTCATCCGATGACATGATCAAGCTCTATTCGGAATGGGTGAGCCAGTATCCCATCATCTCGATTGAGGACGGCCTCGCCCAGGACGATTGGGACGGGTGGAGGAGCTTGACGGAGGAGCTCGGTCACAAAGTTCAACTGGTGGGTGACGACCTGTTTGTCACCAACACCGAGCGGCTCGAGCGGGGCATCGACGAAGGGGCGGCTAATTCCATTCTCATTAAGCTCAATCAGATTGGCACGGTCTCGGAAACCATGGCCGCGGTCGATCTCGCCCAGCGCCACGGTTACACGGCCGTGGTCTCGCATCGCTCGGGCGAAACGGAAGATACGTTCATCGCGGATTTCGCCGTGGGTCTTCGCACCGGGCAGATTAAGACAGGCTCGGCAAGCCGCACGGATCGTGTGGCAAAATACAACCAGTTGCTGAGAATCGAGGAGGAGCTTGGCGGCGTGGCGGAATTTCCCGGCCGATCGGCTCTTAACCTGCCCGCGATGGCCGACGCGGAGTAGCGGACCGTAGCGTTACCGCTCAAGTTCTCCGCGACCATGCGACCGCGCTCAGCGCGCGTTCCCTCGGTCATGGACCAAGCGGTAATTGGAGATGGTTGCGGCGAGCAGGACCTCCGCTTGGGCGCCGTAGGGAGGCTCTGCGCGGACGATGTGGCCGCTGCATTCAACTTCCGCACCCCGCCGCCCCAGAACCTCCGCGGGTAACTCGAAGCACATTTGCACCCACGTTCCCGTTTTCAGGGCTTGGTCGCAGCGGAAAAGGACTCCGGAGCGGCTTACGTTCTCCGTCCAGCCATCGCGCCAGGCCGATTCGTGAACAGACCGGAAGCGGATGGGGAACTCGACCGGGAAACGAGGCGCCCGCTGTGCCGCTGCCCGATTTGCGCGAGAGATCATAAGCAGGCTCACTTCCCGAAAAGGCTCTTGCCGAGGAACTTCGTCCCTGAATCAGGAAATGGACACGCGCTCAGGCACGCATTCAAGTTTACCTCTGCGCCGGAAATCCGCAATAGCTACGCAGTTCAATTTACTTCGTTGGCAAGTAGCTTGCGCTGATATTAACTGAGTGAAGCCCGCAGCATTGCGAGTGCTGATCCCCACCACTCCGTAAAGCAGGATTTATATTGCGCGCTGAATCGGCGCGACTAAAGTCATGCCCTCACGCGCGGCCCCACACACGGCGTTTCGGACCATTTTCGAGGCTGCCCTCCATTCCGGCCGCCAAAAGCTGGTGAGAAGTTCCGTTTAGTTGGCCCTTCTCTTGACTTCCTTCCGTGCGCTCTATTTCTCTATCGATGCCTTGCGGCGGATGCGGCGCCCTTTGAAAACCGGCACAATATTCTTCATAGATGCCGGCCGGCCGATCATTCCGTGCATCGCGTATCCAAGTTGGCTCTGGCAGCTTACAAGGTCGGATTGAAAGGTTTCGAGATTCTGGTCAGCGTGCTGCAGGATGAAGCCGATATAGGGGACAAGGCCGTTCATCTGCGCCTCCATATCCTCAG
>JBOGJT010000198.1:0-38060 GCA_050745065.1 Terriglobia bacterium | reverse complement strand
CCTCATGAGTTAACTCCACTTAAAGTATATCGGCAGTCGTGGCAGAAGGGTGAGGAATCTCCCGTTGTGACTTCCCCGCCGCAAGACTCGCAGCTCAAACGATCCCGGGCGAATTCCGTGATATATTAGGCCGGTCGCTCACTAAAAATCATGCCTGCTAAACTCACGTCAAAACGCGCCCAGGCTGCAAAATTGCGGAAGAGTGATTACACGGCGCCAGCCCGGCTGCGCACCATTTTCCGTGCGCTGGACCGGCTCTTTCCTCATCCCGAGTGCGCCCTTCAGCACGAGAATCCGTTTCAACTGCTTGTCGCCACCATCCTCTCTGCGCAATGCACGGACGAGCGAGTCAACAAGGTAACTCCGGCGCTGTTCAAGAAATATCCCACGCCGCAGGATTTTGCCGGCGTCCAGCCCGAAGTGCTGGCAGAAGATATCCGCTCGACGGGCTTTTTCCGCAACAAGGCGAAGAGCATTGTTGGGGCGGCCCGCAAGATTGTTGCCGAATCCGGCGGCCGGGTTCCCAACACCATGGAGGAGCTGCTCTCACTTCCCGGCGTTGCGCGCAAGACGGCCAACGTTGTTCTTGGCACGGCTTTCGGACTCGCTCACGGTGTGGTTGTGGATACCCACGTCTTCCGCGTTTCCCACCGGCTGAAGCTTTCGATCGCCAGTACTCCTGAGAAGGTGGAGCAGGATTTAATCAGGATTATCCCCACGGCACGATGGATTTCGTTCAGACATCAGGTCATCTGGTTTGGGAGGAAGGTTTGCCACGCCCGGCAGCCGCTCTGCGCGGAGTGCCCGGTAGAAAAGATTTGCGATTCGGCGGATAAGACTGTGTGAGCCAGGTTGCAGGGAAAGCCGGGCGTTGGCTGCCGTCAATGGTCCGCGGGCCGTGGGCGCGCGGCTGTTTGTCTTCGACAGTAGCCCATGGCACCGGCCGCAATCCGCTGACAACGAACCGCTGACTTGGATATTTCGCCCGTCATGGCTGCGTCAGCAGGAGGGCGGGGTTGCAACCCCGCCCTCCTATTCCGACCGCCGCGTTAGCGAGAAATCCCGGTTGGCACAGTGCGGCCTTTTTCTAAAACCTGAAACCTCACACCTGAAACCTGCTCCTACAGCGGCAGCTTCACCGGCCGCCCTTCGCGCGCGGAAATTTCTGAAGCGAAGCAGATTTCGTGCGTCAGGGCAGCGTCTGCGAGGTTGGCATGGGATTCGCGGTCTCCGAGGATGCAATCGATAAAGTGGTTGACCTCGCCCTGGAAGGGGTGGTGCTTCACATCGCCGCTATCCGGCAACTGCGTAGGGATGCTCGCCCAGCCGCTCTGGCCCACCCAGCGCTTGGAAAACACCTGGTTGTTGCGAATCGACCCCTCGTCGCCGAGGAGCTGAATGTCATATGCGTACGGCATGACACATTCAATGGAGGATGCCACTTTCCCCATCGAGCCGTCGTCAAACTTCACCAACGTCACGCTGTTGGGCTCGTATTCGTAATGCAGGGGATTCGCAGCGCTGGTGTTTGCATAGGCGTAGACCTCGACCGCCTTCTTTCCCATGAACCAGCGCAGCCCATCAACAGCGTGGCAACCGCCGGTGAGCAGGCTGCTGCCACCCATTTCCCTTTTAATGTTCCACTCGTACTGCGGACGCCCTGGCCCCGATGCGTTGAGGTAATCCACCTCTCCGTAAAATAGCTTGCCCACGACGCCGTCCGCAAGCAGCGCGCGGATGGTCTCAAAAAGCGGACTCCAGCGCAGCACAAAGCTGACGACGGTCTTGACCTTCGCCGCAGCCACGGCCGATTGCAGGCGCCGTAGTCCTTCCAGGTTCAAGGCAACCGGCTTCTCGATGAGCACGTGCTTGCCCGCGCGCGCGGCCGCGATGCCCTGCTCCACGTGCAGATGATGGGGGGTGCAGATGGAAACCAACTGGATACCCGGCGCATCCAGCATTTCCGCAAGATGATCGTAGCCACGGCAGTTTTGCAATCCAGCGGCCTCCGCTTTGGCATGAGCGCGATCGCGGTCGCGGCTGAAGATGGCCTTTACTTCGGTGTGGGGATTGCTCTGAAACGCGCGAATGTATTCGCCTGCCACCCACCCCGTACCGAGAATCGCCACGCCAAGTTCTTTCATTTGCGTCCCTCCTCGCCGTCGAGCTCATCAACGTTCAATTAAGATTGTACTCGAACTTCGATGGCGCGGTCGCCGGCGGCTGAATCTTTCAAACCCTTTCAAACGCGCATATGATATTGTATCCAACGGTCATTCAGCGACGGCAGCGAGGGCAGCAATGCCAAACACCAATCGCGGCCAATACATCGGCTTGGTTCCGTAAACGGCCCGCACCACTTGGACAACACATGACGCGTCTGGGCAGCCGTTCCGCCCGCGTCGCAAGCGAATAAGCCCTAAGGGCAAACGTTCTTATCCCCAAGGAGGAATACATTGATGAGCGACGAAACAAAAAAGAAGGTCACGCGGCGGGAATTTGTGACCACTGCGGTGGCCGGGACCGCGGCGGCGGCGGGATTGATGATCATAAAACCGCAGCTTGTTCGTGGCACCGCGGCGAACTCCCAGCTTAGCGTTGGGCTGCTTGGCTGCGGCGGCCGGGGGACACACGATTGCACCGTGCTCGCGACGCACACGCCCGCGCGCATTGTGGCCCTTGCCGATCTCTTCCAGGACCACCTCGACGCCGCGAAAGCTCATTTTGACGGAATCGCACAGAAAAAGGGGTACGCGGGCATCGAGAGCCAGCGAATCTTCAGAGGGGCAAACGCCTACCAGCAAATTGCCAATTCGAAAGACGTGGACGTCGTGGTCATTACCACTCCTCCCTACTTCCACCACACGCATCTGGAAGCCGTGGTAAACGCCGGAAAGCACGCCTACTGCGAGAAGCCGGTGGCCGTGGACGTGAACGGCTGCAAGCACGTGATCGAGATCGGCAAGAAGGCGGAAGGCCGCCTCAGCCTGGATGTCGGCTTTGAGCTGCGCCAAGCGCCTCCTTACATCGAGCTCACCAAGCGCATTCAAGCGGGCGCCTTGGGGCGAATCGCCACGGGATCAGCATACTACTTCTCCACTTTTATTGACCGGCCGGCTTGGCCCGGCCAGTCGAAGGACTACATTCGTCTGCGCAATTGGATTTATGACCGTGTTCTCTCGGGCGACATCATCGTCGAGCAGAACATTCACGTGATCGACACCTTTAACTGGATGCTGAAAGCGCATCCCCTCAAGGCCACGGGCACCGGAGGCCGCCAGATCAGCACCGATTCGGGCAATACTTACGGGCACTACAACACAACATTTTATTACCCGGATGACGTCACCATCAATTTCAGCTCGACGCAGTTTGATAAGGGTTGGTGGGGCGTCGGGGGAAAGTTCTTTGGCGACAAAGGTGTTTCCGAGTGGGGTTATTCAGGCCCGGTAGCCATCTACGGCGACGAACCCTGGAGCTGGGGCAGCGGCCAGGCCCAAGCATCAGGCGGGCAGGGGAAGTTTTCCGTGACGGGATCCTTTTCCGACAACCTGGCGCAGGCGGACCCCAACAAGCTGGGCTCATTTATTGAGAGCATCACCAGCGGGAAATTTCACAACCAGGCCGCGCTGGGCGCGGAATCCACGCTGAGCGCCATGCTGGCCCGCGAGGCTGCTTACAAGGGACACGCGGTGACCTGGGACGAGCTCAACGCCATGGATATGACGTGGGATTCGGGGATCGACCTGAATCAGTTCGCGTGAATTGGCGCGATCGTCTCTCTTTTAGTGGCTCGGCGCCGGCGCCGGCGCACCCTGCGGGGGCGGGGCTTGGTCCAGGTTCACCCCCGCATGAGGATTGGCGGGATTTGACACTTGTCCGTTCACGGACGAGCTGGAAACCACCTGCCATGTCCCGTTCGCCTTCTTGAGGACGTAGCTTACCTCAACCGAGAGGCTGGGGCTGTTTTTGCTTTCGAACTTCACCAGGGCGTCCGCCGTGTCGCCGTGCACTGCGACCTTCTGAAACCGGGTCGAAAAGCTATTGAGCATTAAATGGGGATTCTGGTTGAGGTGTTTGCGGATCGCCGCTTCGACGGATGATTTCGAATTTGCCCGGTTACACCCCGCTATGCCGATGACGGATACCAGGGCCAAACAGGCCAGCCAATGACGCATAAAATCCTCCTGGGCAAACCTACACGGTACGCCGAAATGACTGGTGTTGTCAAAAATCGGGTCACGAATGACGAGAAACGTCGGGCGGCCAGAGGCAGCACGTTGGCCTTTGCGCTTCCCGATGATGCAGATAATCCTCGCGTTCGAGCAGGTTAGTGAAAAACCCCCTATAGCCGTTGCTCTCTCCTGAAAATGGGGAAAAGCGACTTTGGAAGCAAATGGCTTACGACGTTCACCGTAGGGGCGCTGCTGACGGGAAGCACTGCTTCCCCTGCGCCCTTTGGACGGTGGGCGCGGTAAACAGCGCCCCTCCGCCGTATTTTCATGCGTTGCGGGTGTCGCGGAGCGACATGAGAACTCCTCAGACTGACACCCTTGCGGGGTTTTTCGGGAACCCGCCTGGGCTGCTGCCTGGGGGCAGCGACTAACGGCGGATCGCCGCTTCAAACATCATGAGCCTCGAAAGCCGCATTGAAGACCTTTTCTCACGCGAGACCAACGATTACGGCAGCGAATATTTTGGCGCCTTTGACGAGTTGAAGGCCGGCCTGAACGAGGGGAGCATCCGCGCCGCCGCGCCCGATCCCGCCTCGCCTTCAGGTTGGAAGGTAAACACCTGGGTGAAGAAGGGCATCCTGCTGGGCTTCCGTATCGCGAGCGTTGCCGAGGTCTCAAGCGGCGGCTTTCCCTTCTTCGACAAGAGTACGTACCCGCTGAAAAGATTTTCTACTTCGGCAGGGGTGCGGATCGTGCCCGGGGGCTCATCCATTCGCGACGGCTGCTTTCTCGCGCAGGGCGTCACCTGCATGCCGCCAATGTATATCAATGTGGGCGCCTACGTCGACGAGGGCACGATGGTGGATTCGCACGCGCTTGTCGGCTCCTGCGCCCAGATCGGCAAACGCTGCCATCTGAGCGCCGCCGCCCAGATCGGCGGTGTGCTCGAGCCTGTGGGCGCTCTGCCGGTGATTATCGAGGATGATGTATTGGTCGGCGGGAATAGCGGCGTGTACGAAGGAACCGTCGTAGGCCGCCGGGCTGTGGTTGCAGCGGGGACCATCCTGACCGGATCGACGCCCGTCTACGATCTCGTCCGCGACGCCATTTATCGCCGGGAAGACCAAGCTCCGCTGCGTATTCCACCGGGCGCCGTGGTTGTTCCCGGCTCGCGCGCCGTAGCCAAAGGACGCGGCCGCGAGCTTGGCCTCGCACTCTACACTCCGGTGATTATCAAATATCGCGACGAAAAAACCAGCCAAGCCGTGCGGCTCGAGGACTGGCTGCGGTAAGTCCGTAGGGGTTGGCGCACGAGGCGCTCTCATTTAGCATTTCGTACTATAGCGATACCAAGTGTTGTAGCCGCAGCCTCCGGCCGCCGGTTTTCCGGCGCTCAGAGAGCGCCGGCGCATACCCGGATGGCATCGGTGAGCGCTGCCGCAGCACGCGAACCACGGTTGACGCTCTGCCTTACTTGCCCGCTGCGGCCCGGTATCGCATCAAATTCTGTTGATAAACGGCATTCAGCGGATCGAGATCGAGGGCCTTGGCTTCGGTCGCAGCGGCTTCCTGGAATCGGGAGTTCGCGAAGAGAGCGACCGCCAGCGTGTCGATCGAATCCGGCTGCCGGCCCTGGGTTAACTGGACGGCGCGGACGGCGTGTTTAAGCGCCAAGACGGGATTCCGGTAGCGCGGATCGTCACACGTGGCGTAAAGCCACGCCAGGTTATTCAGGGTCAGGGCGGAATTGGGAACGATTTTCAACGCCTGATTGTAGCGCTTCTCCGCCTCGGCATACAGCTTCAAGCGGGCGCAAACTTCCCCCAGAGCCTCGAGAATCGCCGGGTTTCCCGGCATCCGACTGGCTGAGGATTCAAGGACACTGCGGGCCTTGGGAAGGTCATTTTTGGCTTCGTAGGCGGTCGAGAGGCGCAGTACAACGGCCGGCAAAAAGGGGTTCACGGAGAGAACCGCGGAGAACTCGCGGATGGCGTCATCATACCGGCGCTCAGCCAGAGCCTTATGCCCCAGAGCTTCCCTGACGCGAGTGTCACGCGGCTCGAGGCGGCTCGCCTGGTCGAGCAGCAAGCGCGACTGATCGGCTTTACCCGCGGCCTCCAATTTAGCGCTGGTTTCAAGTAGGCTCGTAACCTCCCGTGTCTTCACCGCGTGGTTCGCCGTGGCGGCGATGGCAAAGGCGACGATCGCGACCGGTACCGCCAGAATCGGTTGCGTGGACTTCATGCTCCACGAGGCCGGCCCGACGCGCGCCGGAGGAATAAGCCACGCCAGGATCAAGCCGGTGACGAGGCCCCCCAGATGGGCCCAGTTATCGATATGGCGTACCAGATGGCCAAACACCAGATTGAGAATAATCACCAGCAAAATGCCGATCCCGAATACATCCTTCCACCGCCGCGGGACCGTTTCCGGATGAAGCAATCCTGTGACCAGCATCGCTCCGGCAATACCAAAAATGGCCCCGGAGGCGCCCGCCGCGATGTGGGGTGAGGCTTCCATCGAAAGCAGTGAGCCTCCCATGCCGGAAATGACGTAGAGAAGGGTGAATCGCCCGTATCCGTAAAGCGGCTCAAGGAAATTGCCCAGAAGCCACAGCGCAAACATATTGGTGGCGAGGTGTTCCCATCCGATGTGGAGGAACATCGGCATCACCAGCCGCCAATACTCGCCCGCGCGGAAGGCGGGGCCGTAAGACGCTCCGAATGTGAGCAAGACGTCTACATTCTTTGAGCCGCCCGAAACGGTCATCAGAATGAAGATGAGAATATTCAGGCCAAGAAGGGCGTAAGTGGCAATGGTGGGGAAATAGCGCCTGCCCGGAGGCGGGTTTAACGGCGCGGAAAGTGCGATTGCAGGACGGTCCATGGCGTCAGTCCGGAGATCGGCAGGTCATCCCGGCGTGTTGAAATCATCCCCGGCTCAACGCCAGGCGTGAGAACTATCGCCCGGCGGTGACAAAAAAGCGTGCGCCACTCCGTGCAAACTACGCATTATACCATTGCAAAACACGGGGACATCCGCGAAGCGTGCGGGTGGGAAGCGGCACCGTTTGATCTAGCGGCGGCCTCTGGCTGCCGGTGTTTACCATTGAAAAGCCGACGGCCAGAGGCCGCCGCTACAGCGGCGAACGCCGCGGACTTACGACGCTCCGTACATCGCGAGTTGCTTTATAACTCCGCGGCTTTTCCGCGCCTGCGCGCGGCGCTCACAGTGTCTCTCTCCAGCCGTCCCGACCGGACTCTTCGGAGCTGGGCATCAACAGTGTGAGCGCGTCCGGAACCACGTCAAACGCGGCGGGCAGTATTCCGGCCAGCTCACCGTCGAGTTCAAAGAAAACTTTTGTTCCGGGATGCAGTGGAGCGAAGGAGATTTTCGTCGTTTCCAGTCTGTCGACATCATGAAGCTGCCGCCGGGCGAGCACCGCCGCCCCATAGACGAAATAGCGCAGACGGCTGCGGCTGCGGAAAAGCGAAACGCCGAACTGTGACCCGGTCATCGATTGATTGGGGGCGGTGCGGAACCATCCCGCGTAGAGGCTCGTCCGCTGCACCAGAGCAAACGTGGCGTCAATTTCCTGGCCATTAACCTGGCAAAGGACCGGATGGAACGCGTAGCGCATCACCTGGCGCAAGCCCTCGATGACGTAAGCCGCCACGCCGAATGACATCTTAAATTCGAATCCGAGCCGGTGAATGATGTACGCGTCAAATCCGACGCCCGCTACGCTGAGGAAATAGCGGGGAGCAGCTTCGCCGTGTTGTGGCGGCGCGTGGAAGCCCGTCGCGCGGCCCAATGCGATGCGCCGGGGACGCCAGTTCGTGATCGCTCGCGCGGCCCGGACGGGACCGTGCGGAAGGTTCAGCTCGTTGGCCACGATGTTGGCCGTGCCTCCGGGCAGGATGCCGAGCGGAATGGTGCTCGGGTAGAGGCCGTTAATGACCTCGTGAATCGTACCGTCTCCCCCACAGGCCAGGAGCACTCCTGTGCCGTCGGAGGCAGCGGCGCGGGCAAGCTCCGTCGCACATCCGGGGCCGGCTGTGCGTTCTAATTTCACCTGGATTCCAGACTCTTTGAGGACCGCTGCCGCCTGCAAAATCTGCTGCTCGCGCCTCGCGGGGTTCCGGCCGGCGACTGGGTTGTAGATCAGCGTTGCGAGCTTCAAGGAGGGCCTTGATGTCACTGAGTCAAGTCTCTGGACTTGCGGTCGCGGTTTTGCAGCTTGCCGTACGGAAAGTCCCGGGCTTACCCCGCCGTGTTCGAACCCCGCCAACGCAGGCCGGGTGGAGATGCATTGCGCCTCGGGCGCGTGAGCTTGCGGCAAATCCTCGCTCGGTTTTCTTCAGGGTTCGACCGTGGCGTCGAGGCCGCTTACCACTTTCAGGGCGAGCATGACCCCCGTCTTCTTGTTGGTTTTGAGGTCGATGTACACCATGTCGCCGACGTGAAGTTTGCCCAACGAGCTTCGCTTCCCGTTACGCACGTATTTCGTTTTTTTGGAAAGCTCGATCGTTTGTGGCACCCCAACCTTGGTCTTACCAAGCACCAGAGCTTTTGGGTTGATCTTGGTAATGACGCCATAAAAATAATTCTGATAATTCATGGCGATGCTGTTGGGGTTACCGAAGCGCCCATTCTGAGGTTCCTGCGGTCCCGTTGTGCGTTGAGCCATGGCGGTTGAAAGGGGCAAGCTCGCCGCCAGCAGTGCGGTTATAAAAATTGTAGCTCGTCTCATGGTTTCCCCGTGTACCTCCCGAAGCCGCGCAGTAAAGGCGCAAGGCGGCCGTGGGTCAGAGACCTCGTTTCCGAACATCCGTGAATCAAGGGTCAGCCCGCAGGAGGACGTTGTTTCAGCCTCGCCCTTCTGACTTCAAACCGGCGTTCGCCAATCATCCACCTCATTAGCGCGCTTCTTTACAAAAATTAGTGCGGAACGGCAGGCGTGTCAAGACGAGGGTCCAGTGCGGCGGGTAGACGCGCCCGTTTTCTGACCGCGGCGGGCGCCCACGGTTCGCCGGATGAGCGGCCGTGAACGCCATCGGGGGGGAAATACTATGCGCGCGCGGCGGCAGGTTCCACGACGTTGCCCGCGTGAAGGCCGCATTCCTTCTTGGTAGCGTCCTCCCACCACCAGCGGCCCTCGCGCTCATGCTGGCCGGGTAATATCGTCCGCGTGCACGGCTCGCATCCGATCGAAATGAAGCCGCGCTCGTGCAAAGCGTTGAAGGGGACGTTGTTCTCGCGGATGTAGCTCCAAACCTCTGTGGAGCTCCAATTCGCCAGCGGATTAAACTTCACAAGCTGGCGTCCGTTGGAGAATGTGCGGTCGATCTCCGCCACCGCCACCTGGGTGCGGGTTGAGGGGCTTTGATCGCGCCGCTGCCCGGTAACCCACGCGTCCAGACGGTGTAAAGCGCGTTTGAGCGGTTCGACCTTGCGTATCGTGCAGCACTCCTTGTGTCCGTCCTGATAAAAGGAAAACAAGCCCTTCTCACGGACGAACCTCTCCACCGCATCGGACTGGGGAAAGAAAACCTCGATGGGGAGCTTGTAGCGCTCGCGCACCCTGTCCAAAAATTGGTAGGTTTCCGGATGCAGCCGCCCGGTATCGAGCGAGAACACCTGGAAATTGCCGCCCAGCTTGGCCGCAAGGTCCACCAACACCACGTCTTCGGCACCGCTGAAGCTGATTCCGATTCGCGGCGAGAAATTCTCCAGCGCGAAGGCCAGAATGTCACGTGGATGCAGGCCGGCGTTAGCCTCACCCCAGGTTTGGATGTCAGAAACGTTAAAAGCCATGGGTCAAATTCACCTTTCGGAATTAGATGCTCGCGGAGAGTCCGCGAGGGTCAGAAACTCAAGAGCAATCTCGCTCCCAGAGAAAAATAAAGAACGCTCAACAACCAGCCAAAATAGCGCTCCGGAATGCGGTGAGAAAACCAACTGCCCAGCACTACGCCGGGGAGCGACCCCATCAGAAGACCGAGGAAGAGAGACGTGTTGAAGTGGCCCATCCACACGTGCAGTATGCCAGCCAACACCGTTGTGGCGAGGCCCAGCATGACATCCGTCCCCACCAGCTCCGCGATAGGCATCGGTGCAACGAGCAGCATGAAAACCATCAACAGGCTTCCACTTCCTACCGACGTGACCGCCACCAGGAATCCCACCGCCGCGCCAACCGCCAGGAAGCCCCGATGCGTCATCCGGGCATGAAAAGTGATTTCCCTGGAAATCTTGCGTTTCTTCTGCCTGCGAACGTAAGGTAGTGAAAAGGACGCCGCGAAAAGGACGAGGCCCACCAAAACCTTCAGACTGTACTCGAGGACTTCCGGGCTCAGGTGCGCCTTGAGGACACGGATCACCAGAATACCAACCACGCTGCCGGGGAGGCTGCCGAGAATGATGTAACCGGCCAACCCCCAATAGATTCGCCCGAGCCGCCAATGCTCCACAAAACCTACCAACTTGGTGGCCGCGCTCGCCACGAGGTCCGTGCCAATCACTACCAGCGCCGGAAAGGGAGTAAAAACCAGCAGCAGCGGCGTCAGGACGGAGCCGCCGCCGGTGCCCGTCAATCCAATCAAAATGCCTGTGATGAAGCCGAGTAAGGCTACCGTCATCGTTTTCTGCTCGCGGCGCAGACCCAAGCGCTCCAAAGGTTCAGCGAGATCACGCGTAAAACAAAAGCGCCCGCCAACGGACAACCGTTAGCGGGCGCTTTGAAGATCGACCTGGAAGCAAGGCTTACAAGGCAGTTATCTCCGGAGATCGGCGGCCGCTAGCGGTCACATTACAACAACAACAGACCATTTGAGCCATTTCGGTCATCGCCGGGATGTTCTTTGCCGAAGCCATCGCTGAACTTACTAGGTTACACGCGAGGCACACAAACATCAAGCAAATCTTTTGTGGGAGGGTAATGCGACAGCCGCTCTGGAAAACTTCGAGTCTGCCATACTGAGCCCTGTGCTCCTTATTTCTGAGCGCGGCGGCGACATCCCAGTATTTCCGCCCAGACTAAACTCAGCGATGCATGTGCATTTTGTTGAAAATAAGACGGCGGGATTCCTCGCTGTGCCAGGAAGGACATCTCTCGCCAATTTTTTTACAGCTTCCGAGGCACTACGCGGGCCGCACTACCCACAGCCATCCACCGATTTCTGGTAGAATAAGTGGTTCGTATTCAATCACAATGGACTATGACCAGCTTTCAAGCTTCCTCGAGGTGGCCAAGCTGCAGAGCTTTTCGCGCGCAGCGGAGAAAATTTATCGTACGCAGCCAGCGGTAAGCGCGCAGGTGCGTCTGCTCGAGCAGGAGTGCGGAGAGCGTCTATTTGACCGCAGTGGGAAGAAGGTGCAGTTGACTCCAGCGGGCGAAATTCTGCACGGCTACGCGCGGAAGATCATCGACCTGCACAAGGAGGCGCTGCAGGCCGTGGCCGAGTTGAACCAAACGGCGCGCGGTAAGCTCCTGATTGGCGCGAACGAAGCGACGTGCCTTTACGTTTTACCGAAGACCTTTGCACGATTCAAGCAAAGCTATCCGCTGGTGCAAATCAGCATCTACCGCAGCTTCAGCCATAAGATCCTGCAAAAGGTCCAGGAGGGCGCGGTGGAGATTGGCGTGGTGACGCTGCCGTTTGCCGCCAGCAATCTGGAGGTCATCCCCGTTTCGAGGGACGAAGTGCAGGTGGTCGTTGCCGCCGGCCATCCGCTGGCAAAGAGCCGCAGCGTGACCGTGGAGGAAGTTGCAAACCACCCGCTGATTCTGCCGAAGACGGGGCATACGCGCGTGGTGCTGGATCGTTTGCTGCGCGACTACCGGGAGCGCGTGCAGATCTCCATGGAGCTTGCCAGCGTCGAGACCATCAAGAAGTTTGTCGGCGCGGGGTTGGGCATTTCGCTCATCAGCCGGGCGTACGCGCAGCCGGAAGTCGCAGCCGGCCTGCTGAAGCTGATTCCTTTGGAAGGCCAGAAACTGTTTCGAGAGCTGGGTCTTGTATACCGGCGGGACCGGTATCTGTCACTCCCTGCCAAGGTCTTTATCGAAGCGGTCCGCGAGTCCACCAAGGCGCCCGCCACCGGGGTTAATACCACGGCAAAGACGCAGCCGGCCCGATAGCGCGCCACGAGCTGCAACTGCAACGAGCTCCAGCAAGGGCGTGGGAGGCATCGCGCCTGCGGGTTGCCGTGTCAAAAATATTTGAGGTTTCTACTTATGGCAAAAGCGGAAAAGCCGCTCATTGTGATGAAGTTCGGCGGCACGTCCGTGGGCAGCGCGGAGCGGATGCAGTGCGTGGCTGAATTGGTTCGGGAGCACGCAAAACGCGCGGAAGTGGCTGTTGTGGTCTCGGCGATGGGCGGCGTGACGGACATGCTGATCCGGGCGGCGATGGGAGCAAGCCGGGGCGACCGGGATGAATGGAAAGGCGTGCGCCAGGAGATTGCACGCCGGCATCGTGAAGTGGCCGATAGCGCTCTTTCGGCCTGCGAACAGGCCGTGGCGCTACCGCGGCTTGCCGAGCAGGTGGGAAATTTCGAAAACCTCTGCTCCGGCTTTTCGCTGGTGCGCGAGGTGACGCCGCGCGCCATGGACACGCTCTCCAGTCTGGGCGAGGTGATGTCTGCAATTCTGATCGCTTCTATCCTCCGGTCGCTCGGATCCCCGGCGGAGGCGGTCGACGCCGCCGAGCTGATTGTGACCGACGAGAAATTCGGCAACGCCACACCCCTGTTTGACGAGACCAACCAGAAGGCCAAGGCGCGCCTTTCGCCGCTGCGGCGGCGCGGCGTGATTCCGGTGATCACCGGGTTCCGCGGCGCCACGCGCGACGGGCTTTGCACCACGCTCGGCCGGGGCGGCTCCGATTACAGCGGCACGATCGTCGGGACGGCGCTTGACGCCGATGAGATCTGGATCTGGACGGATGTGGATGGCGTGATGACCGCGGACCCGCGGCTGGTCCCCCGCGCGCGAATTATTCCGGAGATTTCCTATCGCGAGGCCGTCGAGCTATCCTTCTTCGGAGCGAAGGTGCTGCATCCAAAAACCATCCAACCGGTGATTAAACGCAAAATTCCCGTCTGGATCAAGAACACCTTTAACCCATCGTGTCCGGGCACGCGGATCGGCCCGTCCGCGGCCAACGGCAAGCCCGGCGTCAAGGCGATCACGTCCGTGAGTAAGTCACAGCTCATCACCCTGAGCGGCTCGGGAAACCTGACGTTCGGGCACCTCGCGACCAGGGCGTTTAGTGCGCTGGATCTCGAGAACGCGGACACGCTCATGGTGACTCAGTCTTCCGCTGACAACGTGCTCTGCTTCGCCATCCACGATAGCGACTTGAAGCGGGTGAAGTCCCAGCTTGAACGGGCATTCGAGCTCGAGTTGCTGCACGATCATCGCGCTTCGATTGAGGTGATGCCGCACGTGGCGGTCGTGGTGATGATTGGCGAAAACATGAAGGGCACGCCCGGCCTCGCCGGACGGGCGTTCAGCGCTCTGGGACGCAAAGGCATCAACATTATCGCCATCGCCCAGGGATCGTCGGAAATCAGCATTTCCTTTGCCGTCAAGGCCGCCGAGGTGAAAGAATCCGTTCAGGCGGTGCACGAAGAATTTGAACTTTAGGCGCCGGGTTGCACGTGTTAGCGGCTCGACGGGCGCCGGACCATTCCTGACCCTTCGCGCCTGAAACGGACACTTGGAACAAGAGACCTTGTTTATGCCGTCTGCGTACCTACAATGCATTGAAGAATCCTGCGGCTTGCGTCAGGACGCGAAGCGGCAAGCGCCGGAGTGCGCGGCGTGCGGCGGCCTGCTGGAAGTGAAGTATGATTTCGGCCCGTTTGACGTGGAAGAACTGCGTGGAATCTGGCACCGGCGGCGATTGAGCGGCGAGCCCATCGACCGCAGCGGCGTGTGGCGCTTCCGCGAGCTGATTCCGTTTCCAGCCTCCGGCGACCGCATTATCTCGCTGTCCGAAGGATCGACGCCGTTGATCGGCACGCGGCGCGCCGGCGCGTGGGCAGGCCCGGTGCACCTGACCATCAAGCATCAGGGGAACAACCCGACCGGGTCCTTCAAAGACCTGGGGATGACGGCGTGCATCACGCGTGCGGCTTCGCGCGGCGTGCGCATCGTGGCGTGCGCCTCGACAGGCAACACATCGTCTTCCATGGCGGCCTATGCCGCGCGCGCGGGCATCAAGGCTCTGCTCTTTGTCCCCTACCGCCAGATTTCCCCCGCCAAGCTGGCCCAGGCTCTCGACTTTGGCGCGTTGGTCGTGGAAGTGGGAGACACATTCGATCAGGCGTTCACGCTGCTGCGCCAGGTTGCGCCGGAACTCGGCCTTTATCTGGTCAATTCCGTAAACCCGTTCCGCATCGAGGGTCAGAAAACCATCGTAGCCGAAATGCTCGAGCAGCGCGCCTGGAGGCCGCCGGATTATATCGTGGTGCCGGGGGGCAACCTCGGCAACGCCTCGGCGATTGGCAAGGGAATCCGCGAGCTGCACGATCTCGGGTTTATTGAGAAAGCGCCGCGGGTGGTGGTGGTGCAGGCGGAGGGGGCCAATCCGTTCTACCGGATGCTTTCAGCGGAATCCGCGAACCTGGTCCCGGTCAGAAATCCCGAGACCCAGGCCACTGCCATTCGCATCGGGCATCCCGCGAACTGGAAGAAGGCGCGACGCGTGCTCGAATGGACCAAGGGCTTCGCAGAGTCCGTGACGGACGAAGAAATTTTCGAGGCGAAGCGCGCTCTCGCGGAAGACGGCGTGGGATGCGAGCCGGCCTCGGCGGCCACGGTGGCGGGCGTGCGCAAACTGTGCCGGTCAGGGAGAATCGAGCGGCACGCGGACGTGGTGGCCATCCTCACCGGCAATCAGCTGAAGGACACGGATTACATCATGCGGCATCGCCCCGAAGGCGAAGAAAGCCGCCAGCGCTTGCGCGTAGAGCCGAGCGCCGACGCCTTGCGCCGGGCGCTCGAACCGGCGCTGGCAGTGCCTGTGTAGTCTCGATGCTGTTCACTTCGTCAACGTTTTGCCGTTTGTGCAAAAAATCTAAGCGTCTGCCATTCTGATCAGGTTGCTGAGAGAATCTTTTTAGCTGTCATTCTGTCCCCAAAAAAGGGAAAGGCAACGTTGAAAACAGACGGCTAACGACGTTCACCGCAGGGGTGCTGCTGACGGGAAGCACCGCTTCCCCTGCGCCCTCGGACGGCGGGCGCGGCAAGCAGCGCCCCTACACCTTGTTTTCATCCTTCGGGGTGTCGCGAAGCGACATGACACACTGAGCGAAGCAAACAATCTGCGCTTCCGGCGAATTTACACGCAGAGCCTTTGCGGCGCTCACGATGACAGGCAAGAGCAACGATGCAAGAAATCCTGCGCAATGAAGTGAGAAGCCTAACCACGCGGCTGGGCGCGGTGGTTCAGGAGCAGTGCGGCCAGACGGTCTTCACCGCCATCGAAAGCCTGCGCAGCCTCTCCAAACAGATCCGCCAGCGGCCGGATGCCGCGCTGATCGAAGCCAATGATCGCGCGGTTGGCGCTCTTTCGCTTGAGCAAGCCACAAGTGTGGCTCACGCCTTCAGTTTATTTTTCCACCTCGTTAACCTTTGTGAGGAGCGCGAGCGAATCCGGCGCCTCCGGTCCTACGACCGCCAAGACGCTGGCGCTCCCATGTCATTGCGGCGCACGTTCCGCGAGCTCCGGCGCAGCCGCGTCCCGCCCGCCAAGGTGAAACGCTTGCTCGATTCGATGCGGGTCGAGCCAGTGCTCACCGCGCATCCGACCGAGGCCAAGCGGCGCAGCGTGTTCAACCACGTTCTGCGCATCGGCCAGGCGCTCGATGCCGCCTGCGGAGAAACGGGCCTGGCGCTCGAAGAGCAGGTCGATCCGTGGATTGAAGCCCTCTGGCTCACCGACGAAGTCCGCGAGCGGCCCGTCACACTCGAGGTGGAAATCGAAAACACGCTGGTGTATTTCGAGCGGGGCATTTACGATTTGGCCGGAGCGTTCTGGGACCGGTTCCGCAGCGAGTTGGGGAAGTTCTATCCCGCGGCCGCCGAGCCGCGGCCATTCTTTCAATTCGGCTCGTGGGTGGGCACGGACCGCGACGGCAACCCCAACGTCACGCCGGAGATCAGCCTCGAAGCCGCCGAAGCGCATCGCGCAAGCATCCTGCGTTACTATCTCGGCGCCTGCCATAAGCTGCTGACCATGGTTTCGTTTCCCTGCCGCGACCGGGTGAAGGCGCGGAAAATCGAGAGAGACCTGCGCCGGACGATGGAGCGCTTTCCCGCCGCGCGCACCTTTGAGAATGCGGACCAACCGAAGGAATACTACCGGCGCAAGCTGCGCATCATGATCTGGCGTATTGAGCGGACCCTCGAACGCACCGCGGGCCAGTACGAGTCGGCCGCCGAATTGGTGAAAGACGTCCGGGCGCTCGAAGACCTGCTCGCGGAGCATCCCAGCCCGCGCATCGCCACCGTCGGGCCTGGCCGGCTGCGTGTGGCGGCGGAGGTGTTCGGCTTCCACAGCGCCAGCCATGACTTCCGCCAGCACTCCTCCCACACGCGCGCCGCGGCCGCTGAACTGCTGGGCGCTGCCGGCCTCGCATCCGAGCCCGCAACCGCCCGCATTCGCTCGATCCAACGCCTGCTCACTCAATCGTCCGCGCTGCCCGGCCCGGTCACGCTGGCTTGCCAGAAAACCATTGACGAGTTTAACGCGCTGAAGGAAACCCAGCAGCGTTACGGCATGGAGGCCGCGCGCCGCTACATCCTCAGCATGTCCACGAGCGCCGCCGATCTCTGGGACCTGGCGCTGCTTGCGCGGAAGGCAGGACTGATTGAGGCTGGTCCGGGATCGCGGCTGCGCTCCGCCGTCGATATCGTTCCGCTCTTTGAAACTTACGCCGACCTCATTCGCTGTCCTGAAATCCTCGAAGAGCTTCTCTCCTGCCCGCTCTACCGCCGCTTGCTGCGCTCGCGCGGCAACTATCAGGAGATTATGCTGGGGTATTCAGATTCGGTGAAGGACAGCGGGTATCTGGCCGCCAACTGGTCTCTCTTCCGCGCACAGGACCGTCTGGTGCGCGTGGCGGAACGGCATGGCGTCGAGCTTTGCTTGTTTCACGGCAAGGGCGGCACGATTGACCGCGGCGGAGGCATGTCCTACCGCAGCGTGCAAGCCCAACCCCACGCCGCGCCCGGCGGACGGCTGCGCATCACGGAGCAGGGCGAGGTGATCTCCTTCAAGTACTCCCATCCGGTGATCGCGCGGAGGAACCTCGAGCAGCTCGTTTCCTCGGTGCTGGACGCGAATCTGCTCCACCCAAAGCGGGTACCCGCACGCACGGTGCGGAAGTGGGAAGAGTACGCGCACGAGCTCGCGGAATCCAGCCGGGCCTTTTATCGCAACCTGGTTTACGAGACACCGGAATTTCCGCAATACTTTTTCGAAGCCACGCCCATCGATCTGATTGACCGGTTGCGTCTGGGGTCACGGCCCAGCCGCCGCTTCCAGTCGCGCGAAATCGAGAACCTGCGCGCCATTCCCTGGGTGTTTGCCTGGACGCAGTCGCGCCATTTTCTACCCTCGTGGTATGGCGTGGGCTTCGCCTTTGATGAGTTTATCCGCCTTCACGCCCCGCATGGCACGGAACTGTTGCGCAAGATGTACCGCGGTTGGCCGTTTTTTTCTGTATTGGTGGACAATGCGGAAATATCCCTCGCCAAGACCGATCTTTACATCGCGGGCCGCTACGCGGCGCTCGTGGGATCAGCGAGCGCACGGGAGAAAATCTTCGGCAGAATTCAAGAAGAGTACGAGCGCACGGTGCGGCGAACGCTGGAAATCCGGGAGGGGCATCATCTGCTCGAAAGGCAGCCGGTTCTCGCCGAATCCGTCCGGCTCCGCAACCCTTACGTGGATCCTCTGAATTTTTTACAGCTCCGGTTCCTCGAGCGCTGGCGCGCGTCCGGGCACGCGTCGCCGGAGCTGCTCCATCTGCTCCAGATTACCGTGGGCGGGATTGCGTTTGGGATGAAAAGCACCGGATAAATACCGCCGGTCTCGTTGCTTAAAACAAGAAAAACCTTTACGTAAGGGCGCCGGTGACTGTTACATATTCGCCTGGCAGTTTTCGCTTCGCGGCGCTCTCGGTGGGCCGTTGTAACATCTCGCGCCACGATCATCGCCGCAGATGATCTTGCGCCAATCTACTGGTTCTGCCTATACTGATAGATCGCCCCGCGCTCCCGTTGCTTGCCACCTAGGATGGGCGGCGCGCCTCTTTTGGGCCTGTAGCTCAGCTGGCTAGAGCGCACCCCTGATAAGGGTGAGGTCGACCGTTCAATTCGGTCCAGGCCCACCAGCGTAACCACCGCAGCGTGATCGGAATCGCAGGTAGTATTTTGCGAACCCTCACGTCCCGCATCGCAAAACCGTAACTTCTCTCTCTTTTTTAGCAAAGTTCTTGGATGTTCCGCGGCCGCCGGTGCCACCCGCGCGGAAGCGGGGGTCCATTTACTGACTGGATTCCTGCTTTCGCGGGAATGACTCGAAAAAAGTCTTTTGGGTTGAGGACCCAGATCGCGTTGTCCTACCTGCGCTTGGGACGCGCGGCGAGGTTGCCCTGCGCCGGGGTAAGGATAATTTCATCCACTCCGGCGCGCGGGGGCTGCAAAAGTGCGCCCAGCACTGCGCTCGCTACGTCCTCAGGCTGCAACAGGTTCTTACGGACGACCGGAAAATCGAACTCATTTGACATGCGCGTGCTCGTTGATCCGGGGAGCACGGCGGTGACGCGGATTCCCAGCGGGCGAAATTCCTCCGCAATGACTCGCGTAAACCCCAGGGCGCCAAACTTAGACGCGCAATAGGCGGAACATTTGGGGAAGGCCTTGCGGCTGGAGATGGAGAGGATGTTGACGATGTGTCCCGCCTCACTCCGCTCAAGCAGCGGTAGAGCGGCCCGCGTGGCGAGGTAGAGTGAAGTGAGGTTCGTGCGCAAATTTCTTTCCCACTCCTCGAGCGAAGTGCGAACGAACGCCTTGTACGTGAAAACGCCGGCGTTGTTCACGAGCACGTCCAGGCGCCTAAAGCGCCGCCGGAGTTTTGAGAACAGCTCCCTTACATCTTTTTCCTCCGTCACGTCCGCCGCGAACGTAGCGGCCCCTGGAACCTGGCGGGCAGCCTTCTTCAGCGCTTTGGCATCGCGGCCCACGATCGCCAACTCGGCTCCCGTCTGCGCGCAGGCCTGGGCGATGGCGAGCCCGATGCCCCGGCTGCCGCCGGTTACCAGGACGATCCTACCGGCGAGGCGAAGCACACCGGATGACCGTGCGCGGGGTGTGGCGGCTGGAGTTTCGAGCGTCATGGTATGCAAGTACTGCGTTAGCTCCGATTGCGCGCAAGCGCAAGAAACTCTTCTCGCGTGCGGTGTTCTTCCCGGAAAACGCCGAGCATGTGCGACGTGATGGCCACCGAGTTCTGCTTTTCCACCCCGCGCATAATCATGCAAAGGTGCCGGGCTTCAATGATCACGCCCACACCCTGCGGATGGATTTTCTCCATGATGGTCTCCGCTATCTGCTGCGTCAGCCGCTCCTGGATCTGCAGCCGCCGCGCAAAGAGGTCAACGAGGCGGGGTATTTTACTCAGACCAATGACCCGCCGGTTAGGGATATAGGCCACGTGGCAGCGCCCGAAAAATGGAAGCAGGTGATGCTCGCAGAGACTGAATATTTCTATGTCCCTCACGATGACCATCTCATCATAGCCTACGTCAAACAGGGCCCCGTTCAGGATTTTGTCCGGGTCCTGCCTGTAGCCGCTGGTGAGGAACTGCAGCGACCGCGCCACGCGATGCGGCGTTCTCAACAAGCCTTGACGGCCGGGATCTTCGCCGAGCATTTCAACGATGTCGCGCACGTGCCCTTCAAGACGCTCATCGCATCCGTCTCCGCGTGAATCCGCCTTGACGCTCACGCTGTCTTCAATCATCTCAGGTTCTCCATTGCGCGCTCGCGCTTGAAATAGCAAATCTCAGATTTCCAGAATGAAATACCAAGCGGCTACCCCTCGTATTCAAAATAGTTTGAGGAGGTCTCCTCCAGCAGAACCTTGTGCAGGCGCGCACGGCCATCTGAGGTGTCCTTTTCCAGGCGCGTGCGAAGCAGCCGGAAAATCTCGACGCACACGTTTTCCGAAGTCGGCGTCACACGCTTGAAAGTTTCGACGTCCAGATTCAGATGTGAGTGTCCGAACGGCTGGAGGACTTCCTCCCCAACGACGCGGTCAAGCAGTGCGAGATCGAGCACCATGCCGGTGGCCGGGTCAACTTCGCCGGAGACGGTCACGTGCAGCACGTAGTTATGACCGTGCCCATAAGGGTTGTCGCACTTTCCATACACGCGCACATTCTCCTGCGCGCTGAGCGCGCTGCTGTGCAAGCGGTGCGAAGCGGAAAACCGGTATCGGCGCGTAAGGTGAATCATTAATCTCCGTAATAGTCCACGTAAAGATCCGCCGTCTCGTACAGGCGCACGCGGTGCAGCTTGCCAAAATTGATTTTGGGGGCGAGGCGGCGCCATATCTCGATGGCCACGTTCTCCGTTGTCGGAATGCTCTCCCGGAACGCCGGCACCTCTTCGTTCAAAAACCGGTGGTCCATGGCTTCAAGCACTTCTGTTTCGAGCGCCTTCTTCAGGTCGGTAATGTTGAGCACCATGCCGGTTGCCGGGTCCACTTCTCCCGCCACGGTAACCTCCAGCGTATAGTTGTGCCCGTGTCCATGCGGGTTATTGCATTTGCCGAAAACGCGGCGGTTCTCTTCTGCGCTGAAATGCGGATTGTGATAATAATGCGACGCGGAGAATTCGGCGCGCCGGGTAAGATAAATCACACGTCCCCCTTTACAGAATAGGTTCGCCCCTTCCATTGGATGCTGCCGCCGCTCCGGTAGGCCCATCGCGAATTCAGCATGATCAGGCAGAGCAGCGGCGCGCCGGCCAAAACGCACAGTGACAGCTTCGTGGAAAATCCAAGTTTCGCAAGCTGCCGCTTTTCGCTGCGCTGCTGCCACCACGCGGCGACCAGGCACGCGAACCATAACCCGTAGACCCAGTAGCGGCCCTGCACGGAAAGAATTAGACCGGTGAATGCCAGAAGCAAGGCCCACGGAAGCCACTGGATAACCAAGATCTCGATCGCCGCACGCCGAATTCTCCCTGGGCTGCGCCCGTAAAGCAGAAATAAATTCTTGGTCCACCCCCGCCACATCTCGCCAAAGGCGCGGTACATGCGCGTCTCCACCCAGTCGGCGCCAGGAAGGAACAGGAGTTTCGCGCCGGTGGATTTGATCCGCCTCGCAAGCTCGACGTCTTCCAGGACCTCGCTGCGCACAGCTTCAAATCCACCTACGCGGTCATAAACTCCGCGCCGGATGAGGATATACTGCCCGTTGGCGGCGGCGGCGGGCGAGCGCGGATCGTTCACGTCTTCAAAACGAAAGAGTCTCGCGAGCTGGATGTAGACGAGCGGGATGACGGCTTTTTCCCACCAGGTCTCCATCCGCTGAGCGGGCGAAATCGAAAGCATCGCGGCGCCGCTGGATTCGGCTCGATCGAGAAGCAGCGCCACGCTTCCCGGTCTGTGCCTTGTGTCAGCGTCCGTAAAGAGAAGCCAGCCGCCCCGCGCAAGCTTAGCGCCCTCAGCCGCTGCGTGCGGCTTCCCCAGCCATCCGGACGGCAGGTTATCGAGACGCAGAATTCGAACCGCTGCAAATTCTGCTGCCAGCCGTGCGAGGATTTGCGGCGTGCGATCGCACGACTGGTCATCCACAACAATGATCTCGCAGACCGCGCTTTGCGGCGCCAGCGACCGCACCACCGCCTCAATGTTCGACTCTTCATCGCGCGCCGGGATGATGACGGAAACGCCGCTTTGGGTTTCATCGCTCATCGGTTGATCGCGGCGCTGCGCCCTCGCCGCCGGTCACAAAATCCTTCATCATACGCAGCACGAAACAGTATAATGAGACGTTATGAAATTCAGCAAATCAGCTTGGTGGAAACTCGGAATCGCAGCGGTCATTCTCGGCTGCGCCCTCGGGCTGATATGGAGGCGTCCGCCGCAAGCCCTGGCAGTGGGCAGCCGGGCGCCAGGCTTCACGCTCGAGCGAGCGAGCGCCGGAACGTTTTCCTTTAAGCGCAGCGGTCACCATGTGACGCTGATCAACTTCTGGGCGACGTGGTGCCCGCCCTGCGTCATGGAAGCTCCAAGCCTGGAGAAATTTGCCAAAGAAATGCGGCCGCTGGGCGTGCGCGTGATCGGCGTGAGCGTTGACCAGAACCTGCCCGCGCTGCAGAAGTTCGTTGCCGGTTACGGCGTCACGTATCCGATTTTGCGCGACCCGAACCAGTCGCTCGCGGCGCGCTTTGGCACCTATAAATTCCCCGAGACGTATATCTTCGATCGCAACGGCCGCCTTGCCGATAAGATCATTGGCGCCACGGATTGGAACGACCCGGAAATGATCCAGTTCGTTAAGGCCCTCGTCCATTGGCCGCCCGCCGCGGGCGCCGTGCCGAAGCCGGCCGCTGCCGGCAACTGGTAATCCGCTGTCGCCCGCGTCTTGCCGTCGTGCCATACCGGCGGCGCTACAATCCAGCGCGGTCGCGTTCGTGCTTTAGCAAAATCTCTTTGCGCGCAAGGCCCCAGCGGTAGCCGCCCAGCTTTCCGTCAGAGCGAACGACGCGGTGGCAAGGGACCACGACGGCCACGGGGTTCGCGCCGCAGGCGTGTCCCACAGCGCGCGCGGCCTTGGGCTTGCCGAGCCGGCGCGCGACTTCCTGATACGATCGCGTGCGGCCGTAAGGAATCTTTGTGAGCTCTTGCCATACGCGACGTTGGAATGCCGTCGCGCGGACGTCGATCGGAATCTGAAGCTGTTGGGCGCTACCTTCCAAATGATCAACAATCTGACCGAGCCAGCGACCAAGCTCGGGCTGAGATGGATTTAGGACGGCCCGCGGAAATTCTGCGCGCAAGCCATCTTCCAGGTCTTTGGCGGAATCGCCCAGGCGGACCGCACAGACACCCCGCTCGGTGGCCCCCACCAAAATCCACCCTAAATGGTCCGGACTTTTTGACGCGCCTGCGCGGCAACGCTTGATGGCGTAATTCATGGTCACTCCTTCTCCTCCCTTCCGATAGGTTGCGGGCGTCATGCCCAAATGTTTGTCGGCGCGTTCATAGAGGCGGCTGCTCGATCCGTAGCCTGCTTCGTAAAGAGAGCCGGTCACGGATTCGCCCGCCCGAAGACGGCTCTTCAGCAGCTTCATCCGGCAAGCGTCGGCGAAATGGCGTGGAGTGACGCCGGTTGCACGCTTGAACGTCCGCTGCAAGTGGAAGGCGCTGAGGCCAAATCGACGCGCCAGCACTTTCAAACTGAGCGAATTCTCCGGATGGGTCTCGATATACCCGCACGCCTCGGTCACCCATTGCGCATCCCGGCTATTCCCGCGATTCTCCTGCGGCCGGCAGCGCAGGCACGCCCGGAAGCCAGAGCGCTCCGCCGTCTGAGGCAAATCAAAAAACACCACGCGTTCGCGTCCCGGGCGGCGCGAAGGGCACGACGGACGGCAATAGACGCGTGTTGAGAGCACCGCGTAAACAAACACGCCGTCGTACGCCGGATCGCGCCCTTCAACCGCCCGCCAGCAAGCGTCCTCATCTTTTGTCATCGTGTTTTGGGGCATAGATCACCTCCACCCGAACTATTCTGAAGCAACTCGTTTCGCGCTTCTATCCGATTATTGCGGGCAAAGTGTATTTGCGGAGACGTTCTTCCGCGACGCGGGTAACCATGGCTGCAACCTGCGCGCCGGGCGTTGGGGCTTGCCATCGCGTCATAATCAATGTTAATCACAGAATGAAAGGTTTTCGAAGCTGCTAACCGGAATTTCTCGGCAAGGCGGCTGGAACAGGAGGGCAGGGTTTCAACCTCGCCATCCTGATGCAGCAGCCCCAAGTGATAAGCTGCCGGGCAAAATCCTGCACGAAAAGGGAGCCTCATGATCCATTCACGTAAACGCGGCGGGGACGCCGGCACGCCGCGGGGGGTATCCACCCCGCAAGCCATTCGTCTGGGAGTCATCGGCCTGGGAACGGTAGGAACGGGCGCTGTTCGCGTGCTCCTCGAACACCGGCAGGAGCTCGAGCGCCGTTTGGGCTGCCGCCTCGAGCTGAAGGCGCTCTGCTCCCGCAGCATTCGCGAGCGCGATCTGTCGTGGCTAAAACGACCAGTCACCATCACCACTCAGTGGAAAGACGTGACGTCGGACCCTGACATCAATATTGTCGTCGAGCTCGTGGGCGGCTTACCCGTCGCGCGAGCGATCGCGCACGCGGCGTTCGCGGCGGGAAAGCACTTGGTCACGGCCAACAAACAGTTGCTGGCCGAACACGGCATGGAACTGGTCGAGCGAAGCCGTGCGGCGGGGGTGAGCCTGGGAATCGAGGCTTGCGTGGCGGGTGGCACGCCCATCTTGCACGCCATCCGGGAGGGGTTGGCAGGCGAGCGGTTCACCGCTGTCTATGGCATCTTGAACGGCACCACAAATTACATCCTGACGGAAATGGAGCGCCGTGGCTGCGATTACCATGAGGCGTTGGCCGAGGCACAGCAAAAGGGCTACGCGGAGCCCGACCCCACGGTCGACGTGGAGGGTTACGACGCGCGCTACAAAATTGCAATCCTCTCAATGCTCTGTTTCGGACAGCCCGTCGCCGTGAAGGGCATTCCAGCGGAAGGCATCACACGCATCCAGAGCGTGGATTTCGCTTACGCTCACCGGCTCGATCACACCATCCGCCTGATTGCCGCTGCGCGCCGGCGCACGAGCGGCGAAGTCGAAATATTTGTCCGCCCAATGATGATTCCGCGCGCGGCACAACTGGCCGCGGTGCTCGGGCCGATTAACGGCATCCTCTTAGCAGGTAGCAAGGGCGGAGAAACGATGGTGACGGGGCGGGGCGCCGGGGGCGAGCCTACGGGCGTGGCTGTCCTTTCCGACGTCGTTCAAATCGCGCGCGCCATCGTTTCAGGCGGCGCCACGCCTACGCCTTTCGGCTATACGCATTGGCAGCCGGCCCGCATCGCGAGCACAGATGACAACGAAGTGCCGGCCTACCTCCGCCTTGTGGTGCGCGACCGTCCGGGAATCCTGGCGCGTGTATGCGCCATTCTGGCCCGCCATCGCATTAACATTGACTCGGTACTGCAGGAGCCAGGCCACCCCAAGGCAAAGACGCCGTTCGTCATGACGCTTGAGCCGACAAAGGAAAAACACCTTCAGCGCGCGGCCGGGGAAATCGCCAAGCTGCCATTCCTGGCAGAGCGCCCGCTGGTTCTGCCCTTCTCTGAATTACCCTGATGGCGATCACGGATGCGTCCCCGCGGCCGTGCCTCGCTGCCATCGATTTCGGCGGCAGGGACGCCACCGCTACAGCGCGATCCGGGGTTTTGACGAAGTTCTTAACGCTGTGTTGTCATGCAACGAAAATACAACCTGCATCAGTGTCGCTAAGCCAAAGCCTGGGTTACCGCCGTTGCCAGCGTTGCGAGGCCCGCATGGACATCTGTTCCGAGGTGTACTCGAACGAGCCGGCGTTTGCGCGCCGCAAGGACTTGCAAGTCGCCGCGCGCCTGGGCCGACTTCACCACGCCGAAAGTGAACTTATGGCCGGGCACGGGAAGGTCCACCGCGTCGTCGCAGGTGATCTGCAGAAAGACACCGGTATTGGGACCACCCTTATACGCCTGTCCGGTTGAGTGCAGGAAGCGAGGTCCGAAACCGAGACACGTGGCCACGTGTTTCGCGTCCCGCACCGCGTGGCGCATGGATTGCAGTGCGTCCTCGTGGGCCTGGTTCATCTCGATATAACCCAGCACGGCGAAGTAATCGCCTGCCTGTAGGCGGCCAAGGTGGGCGCGCAAAATGCCGGCGAGCGTCTTCCTGGCCGGCCCTTTGGTAAGCGCCTTGGCATTGGCCGGATCGGCAAATAGCTTTAAGCCCTGATCTTCGGCGATGGGCGTCTCTGAGGGCAGCTTGCCGGTTTTTTCATACTCCGCGGTAAGCTTGCGCGTAGCCACTTTGCTGGCTTCAACGTCGGGTTGATTGAACGCGTTGATGCCAATGATCGCCCCGGCGACCGCCGTCGCGACCTCCCACCGGAAGAATTCGCGCCCGAGATCGTACTTATCGTCAAGCGAAATACGGATGACGGGCTGGCCGGCCTTTTCCAGCCGGTCGAGGGCCAAATCCTGCGCGGGGTCCGGCGCCGACTCCAACCGCAAATAAACAAACACGCGGTCGCTGCCATAAACGCCGGGATCTCCGAGCCGCTCGCCGTCTACAGGTATCAAGCCGCGGCCCTGCTTGCCGGTGGACTCCGCCAGAAGCTGCTCGAGCCATGCGCCAAATTCCCGAATGCCGGGTGACGTGACGATCGTCACCTTGTCCCGGCCGTGGCGCGCGAGCGTGCCCAGAACGTGCCCAAGCGTCACGCCCGGGTTCTTGTCAATCGGCACGCAAGAACTGCACGACGTGGCCATGACCTCCGCGTTGTCAAGAAGCTTGGGCACGTCAAGACCCATCACGGATGCGGGAACCATGCCGAAGTCCGAAAGGGCTGAGTAACGACCGCCGATGCCCGGCACGCCGGGAAACACCTGCCGGAATCCGCTGTTCTCCGCCGCTTCCTGCAGCTTCGATCCCGGATCGGTGATGGCCACGAAGTGGCTGCCCACTTTCGCAGCGCCCAAAACCTCAGAGGCGCGCGCGAAGAAATAATCCTTAAAAATATTCGGTTCGAGCGTGGCGCCGGATTTACTCGAAACAATGAACAAAGTATTTGCCAGATCAATCTCCCCTTCCACCGCCTTGATTTGCGCCGGATCGGTGGAATCCAGAACGTGCATTTCCGGACGGCCTGGAACCTTGCCAAACGTCTCCGCAAAAACCTCGGGACAGAGGCTTGAGCCGCCCATGCCGAGGAGGAGCGCGTGGGTGAAGCCCGCCTGCTGGGCGTCCGAGGCGATGCTTTCCAGGTGATGCTTGTGGGAGATCTGATCCTCGGTGATGCCCAGCCAATCCATCCACTTCCCTTCGTCCGCGCCCGTCCAGAGCGTGGAATCGCGCGCCCAAAACCGGCGCACGTTGCCCTTGATGTGCCAGTCTGCAATCGAGGCTTTGACCGAGTCTGCGAGAGGCTGAGGCAATGCATAGGAGTAACGGTCCGGACGTCCCTTCACGCCGGTCTTGCACTGGCGGTCCAGGGCGTTCAGCAGTTGATCAAACGCGTCTGCAAACAGGCGGACGCCGTCCTTCAGCAATTGGTCCGTCACGCCCTTCATGGAGATGCCCACCTGATCGAGCACGTGCATGGTGTCCTGCGCCTCGTCAAGCCCTTCATCCAGGCTGAGGCGAGGCTTTCCATGATCGCGGAAGGCTTCGAGCGTCTGCATCGGAATGGTATTGACCGTGTCGCGGCCGATCAGTTCTTCCACGTAGAGCACGTCGCGGAATTTCGGGTTCTTGGTGCTGGTGCTGGCCCAGAGCAGCCGCTGCGTCTGCGCGCCCTTCGCTGCAAGGGACTTCCAGCGCGCGCTCGCGAGCACCTTCTTGTAGAGCTGGTAAGCCTGTTTGGCGTTGGCGATCGCTACCTTCCCCATGATGCTGCGAAGCAGGGCGCGCTCGGTAGCGTCTGATGCGGTCTTCAGCCGCTCCGCGGCCTGGCTGTCTACCAGTGTGTCAATACGGCTCACGAAGAAGCTGGCGACGCTTCCCACGCGGCTGACGTCCCCACCGCTGGCAGCCAGGGCTTCGAGTCCTGCAAGATAAGCCTCCGTGACCTGCTCGTAACGGTCCACAGCGAAAAGCAAAGTGATGTTGATGTTGATGCCTTCACCCAGCAGTTGTTCGATTGCCGGCAGTCCTTCCGGGGTTCCCGGAACCTTGATCATCACGTTTTCGCGGGCCACGGTTTTCCAGAGCCGCCGCGCCTCCTGAATCGTCTTCTGCGTGTCGTGGGCCAAGAACGGCGATACCTCGAGGCTCACATAACCGTCTCGCCGCTTCGTGCGCTCGTACACGGGCCGGAATACGTCCGCTGCGGCTTGTATGTCGGGAATGGCAACACCCTCGTAGATCTTCATGGGATCAGTCTCGCCCTGCTGATAAAGCTCATCCACCGTTGACGTATAGTCTGTGCTGCCCACAATCGCCTTTTCAAAGATCGATGGGTTGGAGGTAACCCCTCGCGCTCCGTCTTCATCTACGAGCTTTTTCAACTCGCCGCTGGTGATCAGGCTGCGGCGGATAAAATCCAGCCACACCGCTTGCCCTAATTGCTCCAATCCCAATAGGTTGTTCATAGTTCGTCTCCTTCGCGTTACCCAATCCGCCTGGTGTGTGGTTTTTCAACGATAGCGCAACTCCATCGCTCTGATCTTTTCGATCCGGCTGCGGTGCCGCTCCTCGCCGGTGAAGCGCGCGCCGAGATAAGCGCGGACCAATTCGCGCGCAAGTTCTTCGCCGATCACACGCCCGCCCATCACCAGAATGTTCATATCGTCGTGCTCGACGCCCTGGTGAGCGGAGTACGTGTCGTGGCAAAGGCCTGCGCGAATGCCGGGAATTTTATTTGCAGCAACCGACGCCCCCACGCCGCTCCCACAGATCAGTATGCCACGATCAGCCCGGCCATCACGCACCGCCAAACCCACCGCCTCTGAATAATCCGGGTAGTCAACTGGGGCGGTGCTCTCGGTACCCAAATCAAGAACCTCGTAGCCCGAATCGCGGACAAACCCGATCAGGTCTCTCTTCAGATCGAATCCCGCGTGGTCAGCCCCGAGCGCAATCTTCATCGGTTCGTACTCCCGTTCTATTCTATTTGATGCCCCGCCCGTAGGCGTAGATTCCATTTTGGCTTTGTGTCTTTATGGCGCGCCGTTCAACCGCGTGTGGCGATTTCCGCGTTGACGGCGGCGCCGACGATTCCGGTTTCAAAATCCGTGGCAATGGTTTCAAACTGGCTGCCTTGAAGGGGGCTTAATTTCACCATCTCGTGGAGGCTGATGTCGAGCCGCGCCACCTCAACAAAGCGGGCGTTCGGGCCGGTGATGAAAAACTTGCCTGGGCCCTCCATGACGATGTTGGTAGCCGTGGCCGCGGCCAGCGCCCGGTGCCAGAGTTTCACAAAATCTGCGCAGCGCTTGTCCCCTGCCTTGGCGTTGGCAAAAACTTCCTCGGGCTCGAGATCCAGAAAGCGCAGGCGCATGGCTCGCACGCCCATGATGCCTTCGAGGTGCCCGCGGCCGCCGCACGCGCAGAACCTCTCGCGGGGGTCGAGCGTCACTACCGTGTGTCCTCCCTCCCACACGCCGTCGGTCCACGGGTAACGCCCATAGCCGACACCGTGCCCCAAATACCACACCCGCGTGAGCTTCCCCAGGCTCCCTTGCGTCGCCGCAACGCCCGCCGCGATAACGTCCGTATCGTTGAAAACGAGCACAGGGACGGACTTTCCCCCGCGCTCCAAGGCAGCCGTCAACACCTCCTGCAGCCGCAGGCCTTTGATCTGGGGTAGATTCGGCGATTCGAGCACCACGCCCTCATGCACGATGCCGGGAAGCGCAACGCCCACGGAGTCGATGGCCTCGCCGCCCCGCGCCAACTCAATCTGGCCCAGGATACACTGCACGATGTTCTCGGCGGGCATTCCGTCAAGCACGTGGGAAGGCCCCCCCCCCGATTCCGGATAGAACCACACCGGTCCCGTTACATGCAAGTTTTCCACCTGGCCGGCGGCAATCTGATGCGACGCCAGCACGCCGATTCTGCGTCCCATGATTCAACCTCGTTGGCGCTCTTCCAGCGAGTAGCGCGGAGCTTCGCTTTGAAGATCCGCCGTTCGCACTCACAAATTCGCCAGTTTGTTCAGTCCGTTGAATGCCGCCGATTTGTAGCATTCGGCGAGCGTCGGATAATTGAAGACGACGTCCACGAAATAGTCCACGGTGCCCTTCAGCACAAAGACCGCCTGCCCGATGTGCAGCAGTTCCGACGCCCCGTCGCCGATTATGTGAACGCCGAGCAGTTCTCGAGTCTCGCGGTGGAAGATAAGCTTTAGGCGGCCGGTGGTGTCCCCCCGGATTTGGCCGCGCGCGATTTCACGATAATACGCAATGCCCACCTCGTACGGGGCGTCTTCATTCGTGAGCTGTTCTTCGGTCTTCCCAATAAAGGAAATTTCCGGGATGGAATAGATACCGTAGGGGTAATTCGCGGGGTTCGAATGGACCGGCAGACCGAGCGCGCGCGCCGCCGCGATCCTACCCTGCTCCATGGAAACGGACGCGAGGCTCGGGAAGCCGATCACGTCTCCCGCGGCAAAGATGTGGGGCTGTGACGTCCGGTAGTCGGCGTCCACCGGGATCCGCCCGCGCGAATCCGGCGCGATTCCGGCCGCCTCAAGGTTCATCTCGTCCACATTGCCGACGCGGCCCACCGCGTAGAGAAGCGCGTCGCCGGATATCTTCTTGTTGCTCTCAAGGTTCGCCACCACCTTGCCGTCCGGCGTCTCTTCAACGCCGTGAACCTCCTCCGATAGCCGCATGATCACGCGGCGGTCGCGCAGGTGGTACGAAAGCGCCTCCACGATTTCGGCGTCCGCGAATTCCAGCAGCCTCGGGCGCTTCTCCACCAGAATGACGCGCACGCCAAGCACCGCGAACATGCACGTGTACTCCACGCCAATCACACCGCCGCCCACCACGATGAGCGTTTTGGGCATCTCCGCCATTTGCAGAACCTGGTCGCTGTTAACGATGTTCCGGTTGTTCAGCGGAACGCGCGGCGAGCTGGCAGGCTTCGTACCCGTGGCGATAATAAAAAAATCCGCCGTATAGCTCAACGTTCCCTGCGCGCCTTCCACTCGCACCGTTTTCGGATCGGCAAAGGTTGCCGTGCCGCTCATCAGCTCAACTCCGTTGCGCGAAAGCTGCGCCTCGGCCACGTCCACCTCCGTCTTGATCACGTGTTGAACGCGGAACGCCAAGTCCGCCATGCCGATCTTGTCCTTCACGCGGTAGTTGCTGCCGTATATGCTTTGATAATTGTAGCCGGAGAGGTGCAACACGGCTTCCCGCATGGTCTTACTCGGAATCGTGCCGGTGTTCACGCACGAGCCGCCGATCATTCGCTGCTTCTCGATCAGGGCAACCCGCTTGCCGCTCTTCGCCGTCTGGATGGCGGCCCGCTGACCCGCCGGACCCGATCCAATCACGATCACATCGTATTTTTGCATGCCGGCCCTCAGGGGAGTTCGTGTGCGCAGGCTGCGGAAAGCTCCGGCGGCAACCCTGCCGCCCTGGCTGCGGTCAACTCAGTTCTGTATAATCGTCCCGTTCGGCTATAAGTTTAATTCGCGGGCGTTGCCGCGTAAAGAAGGAATGTTGGAAGGGAGGCTTCGAGGCCGGAAGGCGTGAGAATGCCTTGTTCATGGCTCCGGGGAGGCGTATGCCGGGGTGGCGCATACATCGCGCCTGTTGCGATGTGCGCGACCCTCTAAAAATCAGGGATCGAGGCGTTCCACTTAATGACGTACAACCTTTACTCCGCCTCGAGGATGATTCGCGTGAGCATCTGGAAGTGGTATCCCATCACCGCCAGCGTCATGGCAGTGTCAAACTGCTTGCGGTATTTCACCGCCGCTTTCACCACATACTTCCAGTAGCTCGTGCGCGAATCGCTGAGCACCCCCTGCTTGACGAACGAGCGTGCCAGCGCCAGATAATCCGAAAACACGCGCGGGCGATGATTCGGGTGCTTGTAGCGCTCGAGAAAGCGCAGCGCGCGCTCATAATAGGCTTCCGGAGTATAGATACGCTCGAGGATCTCCCGGTATCCCTGCACCAGCTTCTGAGCGTTCATTTTGGGGATAAAGTTGAGGCGCACGTCCATATTGTTTCCGTGGCCTTCGTTCAAAATGCGGCCCTCCTTCGTCAGACGCCGGAAAAGCTGAGTGCCGGGAAGCGCGAGCAGGATGCCCACCATCGCCAGCGGAATGGCGCTCTCCCGGATAAATTCCACCTGGCGGTCAAAAATATCCTCCGGGTCGTTGTCGAAACCCACAATGAAGCCGGCCATGACTTCCAACCCGTAATCCTGAATGCGGTGCACGCTCTCCACCAGGTTTTTGCGCGTGTTCTGCATTTTTTGAGCTTCCTTGAGGCTTTGCTCCACCGGTGTCTCGATGCCGATAAAGACGCGCGTGAAGTTGGCGTCCTTCATCATCTGCAGAAGCCCGGTATCATCCGCCAGATTGATCGAAGCCTCGGTAAAGAAGCTGAAAGGTGTGTTCCGGCTCCGGTTCCAATCTGCCAGCACCGAGAGAAGCTCCTTCGCTTTCCTCTTGTTGCCGATGAAATTGTCGTCCACGATGAACACCGAGCCGCGCCACTTGCGGTCATGCAGTTGGTTAAGCTCGCTCACGATCTGCGCGGGAGTCTTGGTGCGGGGAACCCGCCCGTAAATTTCGATGATGTCGCAGAACTCGCAGTTGAACGGACACCCGCGCGAATACTGAATCGGCATCGCGCTGTAGTGCTTCGTGCTGATCAGGCTGAGATCGGGGATGGGAGTCTTCGTCAGGCCCGGCAATTGAGTGGCTTTGTAAGCGGGTTTCAGCGCGTCTCGCTCGAGGTCCGCGACCAGCATCGGAATCAGGTCTTCCGCCTCGCCGTAAACCACGCTGTCCGCGTGCTGCGGCAGCTCGGAAACGCTGTTGGTGATCGGACCGCCTACAACAGTGCGCAACCCGCGCGCGCGGCAGAGATCGAGCGTCTCGATCACTTCCTTCCGGTGCACGATCATTCCGCTTAGCATCGCCACATCGGCCCAGTTCAGATCGGAGTCCGTCAGGCGCCGAATATTGGTGTCGACCAGCCGCTTGCTCCAATGCGCCGGCAGCATCGCGGCCACCGTGAGCAGTCCGAGCGGTGGATAGGCGGATTTCTTTCCCTCGATGGGTAACGCGTGCTTGAAACTCCAGTAGGTGTCAGGAAACTCCGGGTAGATCATCAAAACATTCATTCAAAACTCCATGTTCAGGCAGGTACAGCCAGGATACACGCCCCCGCCACTCAGTGACAACACAATTCTCCTGACTGCCAACCCACGCCCGCGTGAAACAATCTCGAACAGGCCGGATAAAGCGCCAGCGTGAATGAGAATTGCCGGTTATGGTGACACCAAATTTTGTCGCGCGGCCTCCCGCCCGCCGGTTTTTCGGCGCCCAAATCGCTCCGCTGCGGCAAAAATGCCGGCATCGTATGTGATCCTCAGCAGACCGGCGGTGATCCCCCGGCGGGTCGGTCCATCAGGCCACGGATCGCCGTACTACGGCACAAACCGGCCTTCCGCGGTGCGTTACAACAATGAGGATACGCCGGTTTCGCGCATCGGCAAAACATTCCCTTGACAATTTAAAACGACCGTATTATACATATGATTCAGACGATTGATTGAAGTCAAGGCATCCGTGCCCAAATCAAAACCAGCCCTCGAACTCGACACGCGGCAGAAACTGCTCGACGCCGCCGGCCGTCTTTTTGCGGAGCGCGGCTTCGCCGACGTCTCGATCCGCGAAATCTGCAAGGCGGCAGGCGGGGCGAACATGGCGGCGGTGAATTATTATTTCAGGGATAAGGCAGCCCTCTACCGGGAACTATTGCAACACATCGTTGACGCCACCATGAAGCGCGGGTACGAGCACACGCTCGAGGCCATCGCGGGGAAGCAACCCAAAGAAAAGCTTCACGTCTTCCTGCGGTTGTTTCTTCAAGACATTCTGGGTGAGGAAGCGGACGACCGGTGCGTCGTGCTCGGCAAACTGATGAACCGCGAGATGATAGACCCCACCCCAGACTTTGACATTGTGGTGAAACAGGGCATGAAGCCGAGGTTCGCTCTTTTGAGCCAGATCGTGGGCGAGATTATGGAGCGTCCTGTCACGGACCCGCGGGTTCTGAGCGGTACCCAGAGCACCATGGGGCAGTGCTTGATCTACGGAACGACCAAGCGGTTGTCCAAGTATTTCGCGCCCGGCGCACAGTTCACTCCCGTGGTGATTGACGGAATTGCCGCGCAGATCTGGATTTACTCGCTGGCGGGCATCCGGGCCATCGGGCAAAACCGTGCGGATGAAAATGGGTGGTCCGATTGCGGATCGCGGCCAAAAATGAGGTGACCTTGTGAGCTCGGTTCCTTTCAACACGTTTATGAGTGAAGGCGATGCTTTGGCCAACATCTATCGCGAGTTTTACCCTCGCGTGCTGGGCCTGTGCCGCTATTTTCTGGGATCGCACGAGGATGCGGAAGACGCTTCGAGCGAAGTCTTCGCCCGGCTGCCGCGCGCGATGAAAACCTACGACCGCTCGCTTCCCTTCCCGCGATGGTTGAGCACGGTGGCCAGCCATTACTGCATTGACGTGCTGCGGCGCAGGAAAGCGGAGTCGCGCGTGCTGGCGCCGGTCAACGCGGAGCCCGAGAGTTGTGCTTCCGGCGGCCCATCACCGTTCGAGGAACTCCTGCTCCGGGAGAGCCAGGGCGCCGTCCGTGCGGCGATCGCGCGGCTCCCGGTGCGCTATCGCGCCCCCCTGATCCTTCGCTATTTTCACGATTTGAGTTACGACGAGATCGCCGGCGAGCTTCATCTGACGCGGTCGAACGCCAAGACCCTCGTCTTCCGCGCGAAGAAGGAAATTCAGGCGTCCCTCGAAAACATCGGCGCGTGATGGGATTAACCGCCGCGACGGATGGCGCGCGGCAGCGCTTTCAAGCAGCGCTGCCTGCTGAGAATTGCGTATGGGTGGTTCTTCCGCCTTGAAAGAAAATGGTGGAGGGCCGCGATGAAACCAAATGACTTTCGGCGTTCGCCGTAGGGGTGCTGCTTGCCGCACCCTAAGACGTTGGGCGCAGCAAGCAGCGCCCCTACGTCCGATTTTCGTCCTTCGCGCTGTCGCAAAGCGACATGACTGACTAAGGGCAGCGAAGAATCCGCTCGACGCTAAATCACGGTAACCAGGAACTAGCTGATGAAGCTCTTATCGCTGATGTGGAAGAACGCGCTGCGCAACCCGCGGCGCACAGTGCTCACGCTCCTCAGCATCGCGGTTTCGATTTTCCTGATTGCGTCGCTCGAAGCCGTGCTCGCAAACATTTATCACCCCAAGAGTCCGGGGGGAAGCTCAGAGCTCACCCTGGTGGTTCATCGCGCCACGGGAATCACCCAATCCATGCCGCTCGCCTACCGCCAGCGCATCGCCTCCGTGCCCGGAGTTCAATACGTCTCCGGCCAACAATGGTTCGGTGGCCAGTATATCGACAGCCGCAATTTTTTTGCGAACTTTGCGGTGCAAACGGACGATTTTGGCAAGGTGTATGACGCTTACCAGATTCCCCCGGACCAGCTTGACGCCTGGAAGAGCCAGCGCACGGCGGCGTTGGTAGGCACGACGCTGATGCAAAAATACCACTGGAAGCTGGGCCAGACCATCACCCTGATCGGCACAATTTTCCCCGTGAATCCGGAGATCACCATTCGCGGGGTTTACAGCGATCCCAGCGACCCCTCCCAGGACCTTTCGCTCTATTTTCATTACGACTACCTGAATGAAATGCTGGACGAGACGAACCAGGTCGGCTCCTTCATGGTGAAGGTTGATGATGCCCAGGATGTTCCGAAGGTGGCCGCGCGCATCGATGCGGCGTTCCGCAATTCACCCTTCGAGACCAAGACGGAAACGCTCAAATCGTTCTTGCTAAGTTTCGTTTCCATGCTGGGGAACGTGAGATTGCTGCTCACGGCCGTCTCTCTCGCGGTGGTCTTCACCATTCTTCTCATCGTGGGAAACACAATGGCCATGTCCATCCGCGAGCGGACGGGCGAGGTCGCCGTACTTAAGACGCTGGGCTTCCGGCGCAACACCATCCTGTGGCTCCTGGTGGGCGAATCGCTGGTGGTGGCGCTGCTCGGCGGGATCTGCGGCGCGGTGGGCGCGAAGCTGGTTTACGCTTTCGTTCAGGCCACTTTCACCACGGCAAAGCCTCTGGGCTATCTCTTCGCGCTCCTCATCGCGGGCGCAGCCGGTTACGGCGCGTGGCTGCTGTTTTCCGTCACAGGCTCGGCGCGGGCGGGCGCCAGAGTAGCGCGCTACATTGCCACGCTGGTCGGCGCTCTCATCGGGTTCGCCGTAGGGATCGCCTTTTACATGGGCGTGGGCGCTATCACCACGTCGGGTTTTTTCCTGGCCAATCTTGAAGTGCCCGTCGTCGTGGTGGCGGGGTGCCTGGGCGTTGCCGTCCTGGTGGGACTGCTGAGCGCGATTCTGCCTGCCCTTCGCGCCTCCAGGGTCAAGATCGCGGAAGCGTTGCGCTACGTAGGTTGAAGGAATTCCGCCATTGAATCATTGATTCATCGGGTCATTGGCGGGGCGATGCCGCGCGCGGTTTTCAATGACTCAATGAACCGATGATTCAATGAATCAATCATGCGTCCTCGGCGACCCAATCATTTGGATAAAACCCTATGGCCATTCCGTTGAAATATAACCTCCGCAATCTGCTGGTGCGGCGGACGACTACCGTGGTGACGGCCCTGAGCATCACGCTGACGGTGGCCGTGTTCGTGATCCTCATGTCGCTGGCAGGCGGAATGCAAACCGCCCTCACGGCGACCGGGAATCCGCTGAACGTGCTGGTGATGCGCGACGGCTCGCAGTCCGAAGTGGTCAGCTTCGTGACGCACGAGGACTACCAGATCATTCGCTATCTTCACGGCATCTCTACGGATAAGGGCGGCAATCCGATGGCCGACCCGGAAGAAATTATCCTGATTGCCATGAAGCGGACGGGCCAGCAGCAGGGATCGAACGTCACCGTGCGCGGTGTAGGCGCGGACGGCGTGGCGCTGCGCCCGGAGTTTCATCTCGTGGCGGGCCGCATGTTTCGGCCGGGAATGCGGGAAGTTGTTGTCAGCCGCCGCATCTCAAAGCGCTTTCAAGATTGCAGCCTCGGGGACAAAATTAAGTTTGCCAAGGGTTACTGGACCGTGGTGGGCATTTTCGACGCCGGGCACTCCGCCTACAACTCCGAAATCTGGACCAACGTGGACGATCTCGCGGCAGACTTTGACCGCCCCGATTATTCCGAAGTGGTCGTCCGGGCCGGGAACGAGGCCGCCGTGCATGAGATCGAGCAGGAAGCGAAGAACGACCGCCGCCTGCATCTGAAAACCGAAAGCGAGCTCGCCTATTACCAGTCGCAGACTTCCGCCGCCGCTCCGATCAAGGCGTTCGGGATTTTCATCGCCGTGCTGATGGCCATCGGCGCGTCGTTCGCCGCCATGAACACCATGTACGCTGCCGTCGCGCGCCGCACCAAAGAGATCGGTACGCTGCGGGCCGTAGGATTTTCCCGGCGCAGCATCCTGGTGTCCTTTGTGATGGAGTCGGTGGTGATTGCGTTCGTGGGCGGCCTCGCGGGTTGTCTGCTTTCGCTGCCGGTGAACCTGATTACCACCGGGACGATGAACTTTGCGCTCTGCGCAAGAATCTGACAGAGTGGCGAATTGACGGGGCTTTGAGCCGGTCCCTCTTTCGGGTACACTCCGCCGTGTGAGAGACAACGACTGGACGAAGATTTTGGGGTGGCCGGGTTACCGAGTTCACCGCAGCGAGATCAACGAGCAGGCCCGAGCGCTGAAGCTGTGGGTACGG